>CAYLND010000048.1:0-23459 GCA_964384905.1 uncultured Acidobacteriota bacterium | reverse complement strand
CGCGAGATCGGCGCCGTCGAGAAGGAGATCAAGAGGACCCTGCGGGCCCGGCGCTCCCTCGCCGACTTCAAGCGGGCCCTCGAGACGTTCTACGCCGAGCACGCGCTCTGGGCGGGGCAGAAGATGCACCCGGTGCTCGCCGGCTACGCCGAGCTCATCGACGCCGCCATGGCCGACGAGCTGCGCGGCGATCCCGGCGCGGCCGTGCCGCCCCAGCTCGAGATGTTCGCCGGACACTACGCGCGCCGGTTCGGCGCGCGCGAGGCCTCGGAGGGCCGTCAGCAGCTCCTGGCGATCGCGGCCGCGGGCGATGACGAGCAGGCGATCGCCTCCGACGCGCAGGCCCGGCTGGACGAGTGGGGGCAGAAGCGCGCCGGCAAGATCGGGCTCAACGAGTCCGTGCAGTTCATGTCGGCCGCGGCCAAGGTGTTGTACGCCCTCGCCGGCGTCACCGTGCTGCGCTGGGCCGCGAACGCGACCGCCTGTCCTTTCTGCCTGAGCCTCGACGGCAAGGTGGCCGGCATCGAGCAGAATTTCGTGGCGGCCGGGGAAGGCGTCGACGCCGGCGCCGATGCGGGCCCGCCCCTCAAGCCCTCGGACAACATCGGGCACCCGCCGCTTCACAACGGGTGCGAATGCGACGTCGTCGCCGACTGAAAGGGAGACCCCATGGCCGAGAAGATCCAGACCTTCATCTTCACCAAGGAGGACTGGTCCCTGACCGACGCTAAGAAATGGCTCTCCGACAACAGCTTCCGGAACGACAAGGTCGATGAGACGGCGAACTCCTACCGCTTTCGGCAGTTCAGCCCGACGCAGTGCAAGGCCAACTCGTTCAAGACGCTCACGCAGAACTTCCCCAAGGGGATTTCGGCGGTCGTCTGCGAGCCGGATCAGCAGGCCGCGCGGCCGGCGTCCGATCGGTCCTCGCCCGAGCTGCGCCACTTTCCGCTCGAACTGCGGGTCACGGGGGACGCCAAGGCGCCCGTCCTCGAGGGGCACGCCGCCGTCTTCAACCTCCTGTCGGAGGATTTCGGAGGGTGGCGCGAGCGCATCGCCCCCGGCGCCTTCGACCAGGCCATCCAGGGCGACGTCCGGTCGCTCTGGAACCACGACAACAACATGGTGCTCGGGCGCACCGCCAGCGGAACGCTGCAGCTGAACGTCGACGCCCGCGGCCTGGCGTACCGGGTCACGCCGCCCGACACCAGCTGGTTCCGCGACCGGCTCGTCAGCCTCAAGCGGGGCGACGTGACCGGCGCGAGCTTCGGTTTCTATACCGAGTCGGACGCCTGGGGGACCGAGGGCGGCATGAAGGTCCGCACCATCGTCAAGGTCGCCGAGCTCCTGGAGATCAGCCCGGGCGTCACCTTTCCGGCCTACCCCCAGGCCTCGACCGAGATGGCGCGCAGGTCGCTCGAGGCCTTCCTCGAGATGGAGAAGGCTCCAACCGCGCTTGCCGGGAACGACTCAACTGCGGTAGAAATGGAGCTGCGCAAGAGGCGTCTGCGTCTTCGCGAGCTGACGCTGTAGGAAGCACCCCGAGCGCGGGAACGGGCCGGGCCGCGGTCACCCTGGCGGAGATTCAGGGAGAGCGCCGGCGACGCGTAACGGGCGTGACGCCCACCACCGGGGCGGAGATTCCCGGGGAGCTGTCACACCAGACGGTTCCACCCGAGGACTCTGCCCATGTTCCCCGAAACCGAACTGCAGGCCCATCGCGACCTCTGCGTCAAGCTGCACGGCGATATGCGCGCCCTCATCGAGAAGGCCACGGCCGAGAAGCGCGGCCTGACGGCCGAGGAGAACACCTCCTTCGAGGCCATGGACAAGAAATACGAGGAGGAGAAGAAGGCGCTCGAGAAGAAGGAGCGCTCCAACCAGCGCGAGACCGAGCTGAAGGCCAAGCCGGCGCTCGACACGCGGCGCGCCGGCCGCGAGGGCGCGCCGGTCATCATCCCCGGCAACGGCGGCGGCGCCTCCGAGGAGGACCGCGCGCTCGAGCGGCGCGCCTTCGATTCGTGGCTGCGCCAGCGGCCGGAAATGTGGGACGAGGAGGTGCGGACGGCCATCCAGGCGCGCATCGCGGCCCTGCCGCCCGAGATCCGCGCCCTCGGTCTCACCGGCGCCGCGGGCGGATTCACCGTGCCGCAGGCCTTCATGACCGAGCTCGAGCGCGCCATGAAGAGCTATTCCGGGATCCTGCAGGCCTGCCGCGTCGTCCCCACCCAGGGCGGCGCGACCATGCCCTGGCCGACGGTGAACGACACCGGCAACATCGGGGCGCTCCTGGCCGAGGGATCGGCGGCCGTCGACACGGCCGACCCGACGTTCGCGGCGGTGACCTTCTCCGCCTACGTGTACACCTCCAAGATCGTCCGCGTGGCGAACCAGCTGCTGCAGGACACCGCCTTCCCGCTCGAGAACGAGCTCGCCTCCATGCTCGGCGAGCGCATCGGCCGGATCCTCAACAACCACGGCACGGTGGGCACCGGGTCGTCACAGCCGAAGGGGATCGTGACCGCCATGTCGGGCGGGCTCATCGTCACGGCCGCCTCGGCCACGGCGATCGCCTTCAACGACCTGGTCAACCTGATGCACAACGTCGACCCCGCCTATCGCGCGCGGCCCGCCGTCGGCTGGATGATGCACGACCTGATCCTGAAGGCGATCAAGAAGCTCGTCGACGGCCAGTCGCGGCCGCTGTGGCTGTCGGGCATCGCGATGAAGGAGCCGGACACCATCCTGGGCAAGCCGTATTTCATCAACCAGGACATGGACAATGCGATCACCACGACCAAGAAAACGATCCTGTTCGGCGACTTCTCCAAGTACGTCGTCCGCAAGGTCGCCAACCCGATCATGGCGCGGCTGAACGAGCGCTACGCGGAGTATTTCCAGACCGGGTTCGTCATGTTCGACCGCTGGGACTCGCAGCTGGTCGACGCGGGGACCGGCCCGGTGTCGCTCCTGCAGCAGGCGTAAGAGCTGCTGTTCTCGAGAACAGGCCGGGGCGGGGTCGTCCTCGCCGGCTCCGCCCCGGCTCCTATGCGAGGAGGTTCCCATGAAAGTGAAGCTGTCAGGCGCGCTCGCCGGCGATCGCTTCGCGTTCGCCCCGAACCAGATCATCGAGTGCTCGGAAGTCGCCGGCAGGCGGCTGATCGAGCACGAGATCGCCACGGAGGCCGACGAAGGCGCGGCGGTCGAAGGCACGCTGCACGACGAGCCGCCCGAGGCGCGGCGTGGGGCGCCGCCCGAGCGCACGGTCCGCTCCGCGCCGGAGACGCCCGAGGCGGCCGGGCCCGTCGATCACTGCCAGGCGCAGACGCGCGCCGGCAACGACTGCCTGCGGGCCGTGGTCCCGGGCAGCCGGTTCTGCTCGAAGCACAGCGACTGACGGAGGCGTAGATGGGCTATCCGGCCCAGCAGGGGGTCGCCGTCACGCTGCACCATCCCGTCCGCGACCCGAACTACAACTACCTCGCCGGCCAGGCGGCCGCCGTGACGAAGACGCTCCTCCGTCCCGACCGGCAGGCGGCCTTCTCGAGCGAGCTGCCGACGCTCGTCGACGAGGCCGTCGGGTGGGTGGCGGCGACCCTGACGCTCACCCAGCTGGGCACCTACACGCTCTTCCTCAAGAATCCCGACCCGCCGATCGCCGACGGGAACTCCATCAGCTACGACCTGACCGTCGCCGCGGGCGTCTCGCCCGGGCAGAGCCTCCTGACGTCCCTCGACCGCGTGCGCACGCGCATGCAGCTGAAGAACGCCGCGGGCCAGGCGATCAGCCCGGGCGAGGCGCACCCGTTCGACTCGCTCATCAACCTGCTGATCTCCGAGGTCTCGGACGAATACCAGCAGTTCTGGGGGCGCAACCTGGCCGAGGCCTCCTACACCGAATACCTCGACGGCACGGGCCGCTCCAGCCTGGTCCTCGGCGCGGGCCCTCTGGTCTCCGTCACCTCGGTCGAGTTCGTCGACTACCAGGACAACGGCGCCGGCGGCGTGACCGAGGTGCGCACGCTCCTCCTGCCGTCGACCTACGTCGTCGCCGGTCTGCGCACGCAGCCCCGCTATACCGGTCTGGGGCGGATCGATCTCCTCGGGAGCAGCCTGTTCACCCGCGGCCCGCGGCGTTATCGGGTCATTTACACTGCCGGGTTCGCGGTCATCCCTGAGGCCGTGGTCGGGCTGGCGACGACGGACGTCGTGTTCCGGCTGATGACGCGCGACACGGGGCATCTCCTGTCCCAGGCGCTCGGTGAGGGATCGATCACCTACCTGCGGCCGCAGCAGATGGTCGAGACGCGCGAGGCCGGCCTCGCCCCCTACCGGCTGGAGGCCGCCTGATGGTCGTCTGGATCGTGATGAGGACGAATCACGCGGAGGGGCCCCTCCGCTACGAAACCCTGGGCGTGTTCAGCACGCGCGAGCTCGCGGTCGCCAGGTGCAACGGCGTGGGCATCCGCGCGGATGCGATCGGCGACTACATCTTCGGTTTGACCCTCGATCGCGCCCTTCCTGACGAGCCGGTGAATGGGCCGCCCTGGATAGAGATCTTCTGGGTCAAGGACGGCCAGCTGCTCGGCCCGGAGCCCGGCCCATGAGCTTCTTCCTGCAGGCCGTCGGCATCAGGGAGGCGAAGGCCTTCTTCTCCGAGATCGAGCGCGAGCTGAAAGAGGGCCTCCGGGACCGGCTGAAACGGGCCGCCAAGATCGTGGAGGACGAGGCGAAATCGCAGACGGACAGCAAGCGCGTGAGGAGCGCCATCACCTCGACGGTGACTGTGGAGAGCCTGATCGACTACCGGGCCAGCATCGGCCCTCTCCGCAAGCGCGCCTTCTTCGCGCATTTCCTCGAGTTCGGCACCCGGCCGCATCTCATCCGGAACGCCTGGGGCCACCCCGGAGCCTCGGTGGCGCATCCGGGGGCGCGGGCCCGCCCCTTCCTGGCCCCCGCCATCCAAGTCACGGAGGAGCGGGTCGTCGACCTGGTCGGCGTCCCGCCCTCGCTCAGATGAGGAGGTTTCTCGTGAGATTGCGCTTGCTGCATTATCGAAAGTCGATAAAGGCCGCCCTCGCGCTCCTGATCGGCCTGCTCGCCGCCGTCCCCGCCGGCGCCGTCGAGAAAGTCCCCTTGCACGCGCTCCAGGCCGAAACGGCGCCAGGCACCGGTCCCGGGGTCGATCTCGGCAATTACTCGACGGTCACCTTCTTCGCCCGCGTCACCGCGACCTCGGGAACCGTCACCACGTTCGATCTCTGGACCGAATGCAGCGCCGACAACGCCAACTGGGCGGAGTGCGCGGTCGACGATCGCGTCAAGGCCACCTCCACGGGCGCCGGGCCGCACACGGATTCGACCATCAAGCTCATCTTCGAGACCACGGGCGTGAGCGCGGTCGTCTATGCCGCCCGGCTCACGATGTTTCCGCAGTTCGTGCGGGCCCGCTGGAACATCGTCGGCACCACGCCGAGCGAGACCTTCGAGCTCGTCATGAGCCTGAAATAACGTGCCGACCAAGGCCCAGCAGGTCCGCGACGCGCTCACCACCGAAATCCAGAAGGTGGCGGGCATCGGCGCGACCGGATCGGACTGGCGCCTGTGGAGCCAGGAAGGCCGGCTCCCGGCGGCTTACACGATCCTCGATTCCGACGAGTCGGAGCTTTCGCCGACGGTCTCGAAGACGGTCCGGGCCCGGTTCCGGATCGCGACCATCATCCAGAGCGAGACGCCGCAGAACGCCTTCGATGATCTGCGCGGGGCCATCGAGATGCAGATCGAGGACGACCCGAGCCTCGGAGGCCTGGCGGGCGCGGCCTGGGTCTCGGGCACCACGCCGTTCGCGACCGCCAAGAGCGTCGCCGGCGAGGTCTACGTGCGCGATCTCTTGGTCGAGGTCATCTACAAGCATCCCCGGGGGCAGCCATGAGGCGATTGAAGTACGTCGGATCCATGTCCTCGGCCGTGCTCTATGACGGCCGCGAAGTGAAGAGGGAGGAGCCGTTCGAGGCCGACGACCAGACGGCCGAGGGACTCCTCGCCCAGACGGAGAACTACGCGCCGGCGGACGATGACGCGCCGCCGGCCAGGCCGAAGGCCGGGAGGAGCTGATGGGCGCAGGACGCAACAGTTACTTCGGCTGGGTCCTCGAGCCCACCTGGGGCACGCCGGTCACCCCGCCCACGAAATGGTGCGAGATCGTCTCGGAGAAGATGAAGTCGATCCGGGACCAGCAGGCCCGGCCGGTCATCCGCAACCTGTTCAAGCGCGAGGCCAACCTCTACGACCGCAAGTTCGGGGTCGCCGGCGCGGTCGCCATGGAGCTCAACTACGAGGGCCTCCTGCGCCTGGTCGAGCACCTGACCGGCACCTCGCCATCGCCGACCGTCGACGGCAGCCGGCGCGAATACGACTTCAATATGACGTCGGGGGAGCTGCAGGCGACCAAGGGCCTCACCGGTTACATCTTCAAGGACCAGACGCAGGAGATGCAGATCGCCGGGATGAAGATCCGGTCGGCCAAGTTCACCATGGACCCGACGCGCAACAGCCAGGTCGAGTTCGATTTCGTGGGCAAGGACGTCGCCCAGGTGGCGGTCACCGCGCCCAGCTTCCCCGGCACCTCCAATTACTGCGCCGGGCACCAGCTGACCTGCAAGCTCGACAGCGTCCTGCGATCGATCGATTCGGCGGAGTTGACGATCGACAACGCCATCGACGACGACAAGCGGGTGCTCGGATCGAAGAACATCGCCGAGCCGGTCCGCAAGGACCTGGTCCAGATCACCGGCTCGATCACCGTCGATGCCGTGCAGCAGGACCTCACCGACTGGCTCGCCGGCACGCTCCACAAGATCGAGCTCCTGCACACGGGAGCGGCGCTCGCCTCGGCGACCTACAAGTTCAATTTCCAGATGGACAAGTGCCGCATCACCGACGACCCGATCCAGGTCAGCGGCCCGGGGATCGTGAAAGCGGTGCTGCCGTTCGAGGCGCTGCAGCCGGTCGCCGGCCTGGCGGGCCTCCTGCACGTCATCATCTCGGGCACCGAGACAGCCATCGCCTGAACGAGGAGGAGACGATGTCGTTCCACGTCGCAGTTGTGGGAGCCAAGGAACCGGTCAAGCAGGCGATCGCCGCGGCTGCGAACGTCCCGGACGAACTGAGCCGGTTCGCCATCGCCAAGGTCGAGGCCGTCGACATGGCTTCGCCTTTCACCCAGAAGATGGCCGTGCAGGTCGAGCTGACGGGGCACTTCGACACGAATGGGGGCTCGGCGAGCCTGAAGGTGGGGCGCGTCATGCTCGCCGGGCAGGACTGAAGCGCGCAGGGTGCGCGAGCGAGGAGGAGAGCATGGACAATGGATTCATTTCGGCGGCCGAAGTCACCGCCAAGGGCCGCCGCGACGTCGATCTGCCCACCGGAGGGAAGATCCGCATCCAGCGCGTGGGCCCGGGCGAGCTGGCGGAGATTCTCGGCCACCTGCCGGACGTGAGCGCCCTCGCCGTGGAGCCCGGGCGCTCCGCCGAGGCGCTGGGGCGGCCCGAGAGCAAGGCCGTCCTGAAGGCGATCAGCGGAGTCATCCTGGCCGGCGTCATCGTGCCGAAGCTCTACGACGATCCCCTCGCCGGACCGACACCGCGGGATTTCCCGCTCGAGGATCAGCTCCTCATCTTCAACCAGGTCCTCGAGCTCTCGGGATTCACCAAGGCCGCCGGCGGGAAGGTGCTCCCTTTGTCCAAAACCGCCGGGTGATGGAGGGGCTCGACTCCATCGCCAGGCGCTACGGGGTCCTGCCCTCGCGCGTGCTCCGGATCGAGGAGGACTTCGAGGCCGTGACCGTGGACCTCTGGGCCCACAACTGGGGCGTGCAGAAGGACGCGCACGAGGCCCGCGAGACCCTCAGGAAGAGGAAACGTGGCCGATAAGACCAGGACCGTCAGCATCATCATCGAGGCGAAGAACAACGCCAAGAAGGCCCTCCAGGAGGTCGGGCTGAGCCTGGGAGATCTGGCCGTGGTGGCCACGGCCGTCACGGCCGCGACCGGCTTCCTGGCCTACGCCTTCACGAAGATCACCGAGGCGGCCGCGCGGCAGGAAGACGCCAATATGCGGCTGGCGATCGCCCTGGCCTCGATCGGCGAGAACACCAAGAGCACCCGGGACGGCCTCCAGGCGTTCGCCTCCCAGCTCGAGGAATCCACCACTATCGGGGACGAAGCCATCCAGCAGATGATGGCCACTCTCCTCCAGCTCGGCCGCGTCAGCCTCCAGCAGCTGCCGCGGGTCACGCGCGACACGCTCGACCTGGCCGCCGCCGTGGGAATGGATCTCGGCTCCGCGGCGGATCTGATGGCGAAGGCGGCGCAGGGCAGCACCGAGCAGCTCAGGCGGTACGGCATCGTGCTCGACGAGTCCGTCCCGCGCAGCCAACGGTTCGCCGCGCTCCTGAAGCTCATCGAGAACAACTTCGGAGGCACCGCGGTAGCCGCCGGCAGCACCTTCTCCGGCGCGCTGCGACGCCTCGACAACGACTGGGACAACCTGCTCAAGGCCATGGGCCAGGCAGTCGTCGAGAACAAGGAGCTCCGGATCGTCTTCGAGCTCGTGCATGAAGCGATCACGACCGGCACCAAGATCGTCAAGGAGCACAGCGCCGCCTTCTCCACCGTCATCCTCGTCTGGGCCGAGGCGGCGGTGTGGCTGACCAGGCTCGTCGTGCAGTTTGCGACCTGGGAGACCGAGCTCCTTTCCGCGCAGATCCGCGTCGGCGAATTCCTCGCCGTGCTGGCAAGCCTGGCCGCCGCCCTGGGGGCGTTCGCTGCGAAAAAGCTCGGCATCGATCCAGATCTCCTGGCGGAGGCGTCCGCGGCGGCCGCCAAGATGCTTCCCCGGCTCGAGGAGCTGCGCAGGGGCGCCGAAGGCCTCGGCGCGGCCGGAGAGGAGGCGCTCAAGGGACTCGAGCAGGCGCTGGCGAACATCGGGAAGGCCTCGGGACCGGCTTCGCAGGGCCTGCCGAAGATGACCGGCGGGCTGAAGGCGGCCCAGACGGCCGCCGATCAGCTCAACGTCACGCTCAAGGACCTCGGGCTGACGACCCTGCAGGATTTCAGCCGGCAGACGGAGCTCGTCGACGAGGCCCTGAAACAGCTGGAGGCCGGGCTGTCGAGCGGCGTCATTTCATCCGAACAATACGATGCGATCCTGACCGCGATTACCGGGATAACGCAAGCCTTGCCGGCCTGGACGGAGAACCTGTCCGCCGCGGCCATGCAGGCTTCCCGCATCGTCGACTTCAGCCTTCAGATAGCCGACGCAATCGATGGCCAGGCCGTCACCGCGGCGCAGAACCTGGGCGATGCGTTCATCGACGCGGCTCTCGGAGCCAAGATCAGATGGAGCGAATTGTTCAAGCAAATCCTGGGAGACCTGCTGAAGGTCATCGCGAGAATGGCCATCGCGCGGCTAATAAATTTCGGTTTCGGCGCCGCGGCGGGCCCGGGAGGGGCGGTCGGGGCGCTCAGCGCTTCAGGCGGCGGGGTGGGGTTTGCCCAGGAAGGAGGAGACGTCGTAGGCGGAATCCTTGGACAGGATTCCGTTCGTGCGCTTCTCACTCCCGGAGAGATCGTGCTTCCGCAGTCCAGAGTCGAAGATTTCGAGGCGATGACCGAGTACGCGAGGGAGATAAGGGCAGGTCGAGAAACGGGGAGGAGCTTCAACGCGGCGTTCCAAATACTTCCGAGACGCGACGAGAGGGACATCGCCGATATCATCGAAGGAATCACACGACTCGTCGAACGCAAGGGTTATCGGCTGCTCGCATCGGAGGTTCTACCCTGAACCGACTACTCAGTATGTGCGGGCTGATCGGGCTTGCGTTGGTAAACATCGGACCACGGCTTCCGGGTCACGACGTACGGAGTTTCCACGCCATTCCTCGAAGTGGTGATTTCAACTTGACTGTCTGGAACGCCGGCCAGCAGACGCATGGCGGCGGGCATGGAATCCACATAATTGCCGTCAACCTTGAGCAACCGATAACCGACCCTTATGCCCGCCTGCTCGGCGGGCGATCGAAAGAGGACGCGCACGATAGTGAGGGTTTTTTCATCCAGGGCGATTCCGACGGCACCGGTAGGCTCGAGGCCGGCGGCCTTCTCGCATTCCATGCGGTCCAGATAGGTTCGGCCGGTGAGATTTTCGCGCCTGGTGGCGCGCCAGGCTCCCGCTCGAATGACCGTTTTTTTCGGGGTTTGCTTGACCATTTCCAGCGGCGCGCAGGCGTCGATCGTTCGGTGGCAGGGATCACCGTTGGGAGTTGCGCACGTCTGCAGATACGAATAGAGGCTTCCCCAAGGAATAGCGGCCTCCTGAGCAAAAGCGAGCCCAAAGGACTGATAAAACTCCCAATCGGTTGGCTCCGAAATGAAGCCAATGACCGGAGGCTCGTCATTCCGCTGATTGGATCCGGTATCCCAGTGATTCTCCTGGGCAAAGGGACTGCCCGTCAAAATGGCGATGGAGATCGAGAGAACGAACATCAGGTTCTGTTTCATGTTCCCCTCGCTGAGCAGATTGGCCGAATGCTACGCCCGAGCGGCCTTTCGCGCAAGCTCTCAATGGCGTCTTTCTATGCCTAGGATCCCACCGGGAGGCGGGGGAGGGGGCGGCGGAGGGGGCGAATCCTCTCCCACCGCGGTCGAGCAGGCCGCGGCCGCCAGCCGGCTGCGCGGGGATGTGGCCGAGGCCGAGAAGCACGTCCAGCTGGTGGATGCGGGTGGCAACCTCCTCGGAGCCGGGCCGCTGCAGGTCAAAGGGGGCAACGTCGCGCTCTCGTACGACGCGGTGGAGCGCCGGAACGTGATCAAGCTGGCGGATGTCATCCTGTCCGGAGCGGCCGCCTCGCGTCCGGCGACGCCCGCCGCGCCCTGCATCTATATCGCGACGGACACCGGCGCTCATTCCTCCTGGGACGGCGCGAGCTGGAGGACGATCTGATGTTCGAGATCGTCTACAGCGACGGCAGGCGGGTCTGGACCAGACGAGGCCCGTGGGAGGAGCTGCCGGCGGAGGACGTGCAGATGATCGATTACATCCAGGCGGACGGCCTGAGGGTGCGCCTGGCGGGCTTCGACACCTATTACCTGGCCGGGATCCTCTGGGGTGGTTCCTACGAGGAAAAGGGGCTTTGGGACTTCGACGGCTGCAGATACGAGCTGCGGCCTGGCCTGCCTGCGCGGCTCGTCGGGCCGGTCGACGAGGTCCCGGAAGGGGCCTCGGTGAAGCGCGGCCGCCTCATCGGCGACGAGCTCGCCGCCGATCTCCATCTCTCGGTAGGCTGGCGCGACATCCTGCAGCAGCGGCGGGTGGCTCATGGCTGACCAGACGATCGGCGTCCCTCCCGACGACACGGGCAAGAAGGTCGCCACCTATGAGAAGACCGAGGGCGGGCAGACGGTCCAGGTCCAGAAGGTGGCGATCGCGGGCCGCCAGGCCGATGACGACGTCCAGCCGCTCTCCTCCGCGCCCGCCGGCACAGAATTCGCCCTGCCCGTCCGGAACATCCCCAGCGGAACCCAGGCGACGTCCGCGGCCGCGCTCGAGGGCGGGATCGGCGCATCCGCCGATTTGGCGGTCACCGGTGACTCGGCGGGCAGCCTGAACGCCAAGCTCCGAGGGGTGAACGACCAGATCGCCAGGCTCCGGGAAGACGTCGCTCTGACGAACCAGCTCCTTTTCCTGCTGCTCGCCGAATCCGAGTCCCGGATCGAGACTCTCGGGCGGCGTGACGGATGGAGGTCCTGACATGAACGGAATCCCGGTCCAGAGTCTGGTCATCCCCGCGCGCAAGCTGCCCCGCCGCATCCCCGATTCCAGGGAGCCCCAGGTGCCGGGGCGCTGCAGCCCCTACGGCGACGGCTACGTCGTGAGCCTGTTCCCGACCAAGCACGCCCTGGCCGACGAGGGGAGCTACTTCGTCGTATCCTCGGCGGGCACCGTGGCGCCGGCGATCCCCGGGACGTTCGTGGCGCAGCAGGGCCAGATCGCGGCGTTCGGCGATACCACGCCGCTCTGGGTCGTCCAGAATAGGGCGACTCCCGACGACGGGACTCGCATCTATCTCGATTTCCTGAGGCTCCTGCTCGGGGGCACGGCTCCGACGGGGACCGTGAGCCTCGAGGCGGCTGTCCGGATCGACGGCGTCTCCAAGCTGCCCACGAACGCGAACCAGTACAGCAATCCGATCCCGGTGAACGTGAACGGGGATGATAGCCGCCTGAGTGTCAGCCAGGTCTACGCCTACGTGGCCGCGAACGCCATGGCGACCCCCGCCTCGAGCGGCGCCGTCCGCAACGTGGCCCGCTCCCGTATCCCCTCCGGCGCGGCCGTGGTGGGAGACGAGTATCTGTTCCGGTTCGGCTCGGTCGACAGCGCGCCCCAGGTCGGCCTGACCGCCGCCCGGGCCACCACGCCGGCGCGCCTCGTCGGGGATGCGGCGCCGGCCATCATCGGCCCGGGCCAGTGGGCGACGATTCATCTCTGGTGGCTGACCTCGGCGACGAACCTGCCGACCTGGGAGTGGGAGATCGGGCTGATCGAGAGGTAAGAATGCTCCATGAGCCTCGCGACCTGGCTGTTCCGGCGACGTCGGCTCCTGCCGGTGCCGCCGGGAGCCCCGACGCCCTTCAGCTGGGTTCTCGACGATGGCGCCAGCGATTTCTCCGGGCCGAGCCTGTCCCTGGGGAACCGCCGTCTGCTCGTCTATCCGGAGGACAGCGGATCGCTCCTCATCACGGCCCCGTTCGGCGGGGGGACGCTCTGGTTCTGGACGCCGGCGGGCCAGCCCGGAAAGAGCGAGTGGCCGGTCGGCGCCTATGACACCCAGATCGCGATCCTGCTGGCGAACGCCAACGTCAACGTCACCTTCGTCGGGCTGTATCGCTATGACTCGCAGGGGAATCCGATCGAGCTGTACGCCGCGGGGGGGACGACCGTCTCGTGCGGCACGACCGGGCCGAAGCGCTGGCAGGGAATCACGGTGGCGCCCGCTATCCAGCCGGCGGCCGGGGATCGCCTGCGTCTGGGCTTCACCTTCGAGTCGATCGCCAAGGGCTCCCAGGACGTCACCATCGGCTTCGGCGTGCCCGACAGGGACTACCTCAAGGTGCCGATCCTGATGGGAAACCCCCAGATCGTCTGGAACGGCAACACGCTCGCATTTCCAGGACCGCTGACGGCCTACCAGGCCGATCTCGATCCTGACCGGGAGATCGATTTCAGCGCCGGCCGCGTGGCGGCCTCGATTCTCCATTCGCTCGGGGACAAGCTGCGCGTCGAGCTGGGCAACTTCGCGGACGCCCAGTTCGAAGCGGATCTCGACGCCTGGTGGAGCTGGGCCAGCCAGGGCAAGCAATACGCCTTCGCGCTCGACTCCGCCGACGTCGTCGATCTGACGCTCAGCGGCGCGGCCGCGGCCGGCCAGAAGGATATTCCCCTGGCGAACACCTCGAGCGTGGTGGTCGGCGCGCGTTACCGGCTGCGCGAGGCCGCGGGCCCGGAGGAGGAGATCGTCACCATCGCGTCCGTGACCGTCAACGTGAAGGCGACGGCCGTGAGCAACCTGAAATTCGGCTATGTCACGGGCGACATCTTCAGGAGTCGCGACTACTTCCCGAAGATGGTGAGCGTCGATTCCAAGAAGCCGTGGATGGAGCACCTGACGACCTGGACGCTCGATCATCAGATGGCCGAGGACCGCGGCTGATGCCCTACGATCCGAACGCCAACTGGACCTCGAGGACGAACGCGGCCGCCAAGAATCCCGTCTATTACATCGCCCTCGAGGGCCTGGCCTCGAAGCATTTCAGCACGGGTCCCGTGCGCAACGCGTCCGTCACGAAAAAGGCCCTCTTGAAGGTCCCCGATTCGGTGGCGCAGAAGCTCTCGCAGCTGCAGGGGCGATCCTCGCTGAATCTGACCTCGCTCCTGCTCGTCGATCGTGCCGGAGAAATCACCGACCTGGTCGCGACCGAGAAGGCGAGCCCGACCCTGCCGACGCTCGTGAACCGGGCGGTCACGATCTATGCCGGCTATGCGGATCTCGACGAGTCCGATTACGCACCCATCGCCGTCGGACAGATCAATGGCATCGATCTGGCGCAAGGCGTCGTTACCTACGAGCTGAGCCTGGTCGATCTTCGGCGCCAGCAGTTCGAGGAGATCTTCACGAACGCCGAGGCGACGCAGTCGGCTCCGATCAACACGTACCTTCTCTCCGATGCGCCCGTGGGGGCCGCCGCCGTCGTGCCGGCGGATCCGGCCACGATCAACCCCGGGGACAAGCTCTATCTCGGGCCGTCGAGGGATGCCGGCTTCCTTGGCCAGGAGCAGAAGGTCCAGGTCCTGCAGGTGACCGCCGGGACCATTTATCTCGCGGCGCCTTTGACGGTGAAGTTCAAGGCCGGCGATCTGTGCCGCTGGGCTTCCACCGTGATCGAGGGCAACCCGATCAACCTCATCTATGCCATCTGGACGGGCCTGTTCGCCGACGTGAATTTCCCGTGCACGCTCGTCCGGGGGGCGCCGACGGGCTGCGGCATCTCCGCCTCCGACATCGACCAGACGGCCCTGGCGAAGGAACGCGACCGGATCATGCCCGAGGACAGGTGGCGGTTCGAGGTCAAGCGCCCGAGCGACGGCTCGCGCTTCCTCGAGCAGCGCGTCTTCCGGCTCCTGGGCTATCCGGTGATGACGCTCCCCGGCAAGCTCTCCTTCCGGCTCTATCGCCCGGCCTGGCCCGACGACGCCGGCGCCGGCCTCCCCGCCATCACGAAATCGGAGGTCAAGCACTGGCGCTTCCGCAGGGCCCACGAGCTGCACGTCAATCGGGTCAGCCTGGGGGTGGAGGTCGATGCCGGCAGCGGCGCGCCGGCGACGACCCCGATGCTCGAGGACACGGCCGACCAGACGGCGACGAAGGAGACCCAGACGTTCGAGGAGCTCGACACGGGGTTCCGGACGGCCCTCCGCGGCGTCCGCCTCGCGGAAAAAACGGAGGCGGACATCCTGCGGCGGTTCAAGCGTCCGCCGCCCCAGGTCGAGGTCTGGTGCGATCTCCGGAAGCGCGCGCTGCAGCCGGGCGAGGTGATCTCGTTCACGCATGACGAGGTGCCGAACGTCACCACCGGGCTGAGGGGATTCTCGGGATCGCGGCTGGAGATCGTCGAGCGGGAGGAGCGGTTGAAGGCGGGAGAGGTCCGGTTCGTCCTGCAGGACGCCGGGTTCGTGCGCCCGGCGTTCATCGGCGCGACCGGCGCGCTTCCCGACTACGATTCGGCGAGCGCCGCCCAGCGCGAATATCTCTATATCGGTCCCGCGGGCTCGCCGCCCGGGAACTTCGGCGACTCGACCCCGGCGTACGAGGTGATCTGATGGGCTTCAACGCGTTCACGCTCGCGGAGACGGCCTACAAGGCCGGCCTCGGCCAGGACTTCTTCAGAAAGCTGAAGGACAACTTCGACGATCACGAGAGCCGGCTGGTCCAGCTCCAGGGCGGATCGCGCATCATCGAGCATTTCATCGAAGACGACGGGGGAGGGCTGAGCTTCTTCCCCACGGAGTACAACCATGGCGGGACCGGAGTCAATTCTGATCCGGCCGGCTGGACAGGATCCTGGTATGTGAGCCGGAACGGCATGTATCAGGGCTACGATCTCAGCTCGAGAAACGGCACGATTTTCAACGCCGCCAAGCCGGCCGGCTCCGTGGCCCGGGTCGCGTCCATCGGCAGCGGAGGGGCCGAATATGCCAACTGGTACTCGCTGAAGGCCTTCCATTACGCCCAGGTCGGGCTGCCAATCGTTCTCGAGGCCCGGTGCAAAATCGGCACCGACAATCCTTTCAGCTTCGGAGTGAGGCAAGGCCCTTTCAGCGAACGATTATCGTTTGGCGGGGTGGGCGCGGATCGGAACGGCATCTGGCTCGAGCGCGTCGATGCCTCGAACTGGCGCTTCGTGGCCTTCGACGGCACGCGGCAGAACGGGTCCAATTTCACGAAGGTCGCGGCGGGAACCTGGTTCCGGGTCCGGATCGAGTTCGGGAGCACGCCCTCGGCTCTGTGCTACATCGACGGCACGCTGAAGGAGACGCTGACGGCGCACCTGCCCACGAGCAGTCTGCTGCGCGCGGCGCTCCTCGTCTGCGACACCAATCTCGGAGGGACGAGCGGGACGGTCGATTACGACCTAGTCGATTACTCCTGCGGCTCGCTGCTCGATGCCGCGTGAGGCAGGCCGTTTCTCAACAGGCGATATGATCTGAGGCGATTGACCGCGGGGCGGCCGCCCGGCGGCCATCGATGGAGGGCCCGGCGTGGGGCACGCTCCCCGGCGCCGGGCCCTTTGTCTTTGGAGCCTCCGTTGAAGCAGCAGCGGCCTTTTTTCCTTCTGTCTCTGGCCGCGACCATCCTTTTCATCTGCCTCCTCTGGCCCACATCCGTCACGGCCGACATCAGCAACGCCATCAATCGCGCCATCCTCCAGGCCGGAAGCTGGATCTTCACGGCGCTCCAGACCTTCCAAGGAGGCATCGCGCAACCGTCCAATTTCATTTTCATCTCCCCACTCACCACCCCGACGCAGGCGCCTTCCGTGTCGACCTCGTCGACGTCGGGGACCTGCACGAACGCGAACACGTATCACATGCAGGTGGCCTGGACGGATCACACAGGGTCGACTGGCATTGGGCCCGCCAGCGGCGACATCGTTCCTTCCCCCTCCTCGCGCAAGATCACTGTCAGCCTCAACGAGTCGATCCCGTCCGGTGCGACGGCCTGGACCGTGTTCTGGTCGAAATCGAGCGACGGCTTCGCCACCAAGCGGATGTGCGCTTCGGGATCGGTCACGAATGCCGCCAACTATCAGGCGGTCACGTCCACGACCTTCGACTGCACCTGCTCCGTGGCGGGGGCGGCCTATTCCGGATCGACTTTGGCCCAGGTCACGGCCGGGTCGTTCAGCAATGGCGTCATCTCGATCCCCTCGCTCGGCACCGACCCGATGCAGTTCTGGACGCCCGGCACCGTCGTCTACAACCAGCACACGGCCCCTCCGCTTCCCGCCGTCGAGCTGCACGTCTGCAACTCCGGATGCCAGTACAGCACCATTACTGCGGCGATGGCGGCGATCACCGACGCTGCGGCGAGCAAGCGCTACGCCGTCGTCGTCCACCCGGGCGAGTACATCGAAGCGGAGCCGACGATCAAGTCGTACGTGAACCTGATCGGAACCGACCGCGCCGGCGTCAGGATTCTCAACGGGCTGTTGACCGCGACGAACGGAACCGAGATGGGCGTCTTCAACCTGACGACGGGCATGGGGCAGCTCGGGAACGTCGGGTCTATCTCCGGCGACACCGGCAGCACGGTCGCCGGAACGCTCTACATCGCGAACTGCAACATAGGCGTCACCGACGGATCGAATTCGGTCGGAGGCGACACCACGAAGGCGCTTTCAGCGGGCAAGCTGCTCACGATCTATTCGACGGGCAACCTCTACCGCTCGAAGGACACCTGGGGCGTGTCGGGTTACCAGGACACCACGATCTACAGCCGGGGCGACGTCATCGAGTTCACACAGACGGGAACGGGTGGCTACAGCGCCCTGCCTCGGGACGAGGGCGGCGCCAGCGTCTACATGACCGGCGCCCGAATCGAGATGACGATGACCGCCGCGTCCGGGAACGCCGAGATCCTGGGCTGTCACTCTCCCGATGGGGCCGGCACGCGCTCGAGCACCTTCCGAATCCTGGCGTCCTATCTTCACCTGACGTCGACGAACGCCTCGTTCAACGGCACCCTGGCCTGCCTCGCCATGAAATCCACGGACGGGGCCGCCGACTGCGCGGGAGCGAGCAATCTCGGGGCGGATTATTACCTCTCCGGCGTCGTCTGCGACGTCTCCGCGGCCGATTCGGCATCGACGATCGACGGGGTTCTTTTCGGTTCGAGCACCAACCACGCCAACGGCGGGGGCTGGAAGGCGGTCTGGAGCGGCGGACGGATCTCGCTGTCGGGAGGGGCGACCCGGAGGGACGTGGACAACCAGGAGACCGGCACGGGAACGAGCGTCACGCTCGCCTACGTCGATCGGTCGCTGGGATTCAACGGCTCCGGCAATAGCTATGCCGTGGGGAGCCTGCCGGCCAGCGCCTGTTCGTCGAAATGCGCGGTCGGACAGTCCTGCACGAACACGACGCCGGCCCTGTGCCTTTGCACTTCGAGCAATACCTGGACGAAGGTCAGCGGAGGCGGGAGCTGCCCATGAGTCAATCGAAGTGATACCAATCTGCTGGCAGCCCGTGACGGAGCTCTGCGGCGGCGGCGCGCTCGTCACGGGTCTCATGTACCGGCACGAGGCCGCCTACGTCCGGGTCGTCGGGCAACAGGATTGTGGCGACGGCACGCCGTGCCCGGTCTATCGGTTCGAGCCGATGGTCTTCTACCGCCAGGATGCGGATCCCTGCTGGCCCGACCTGCCGGATCCGGGGGTCGACGAGGTCCTCCTCGAGCGGATCACCGCGATCGACGAAGCCGGAAACGAGGATTGCGGCCTATGACCGATCTCCAGGCCGCGATCGCGCAGGCCGTCGAGCACTGGGCCGGCAGCCTGCGCGCGCCTTCTGACGTGAACCGCGCGGCCCTCATGAGGGCGATCTGCGAGAACGAGACGGGGGGCGGAGATCGGGCCCTGGCCAGCCGGCACGAAAACGCCTACTGCTACGGCGGGGCCTACTACAAGGGCGACGGTCCCGGCGGCCGGCCGGGGGACGACGTCCTGCGCGATCTGACCTGGACCTGGGGCTGCCTGGCGCATCAGTCGTACGGTCCCTGGCAGGTGCTCTACATCACGGCCTACGAGCACGGCTTCCGCGACGATCCGGTGCGGCTGCGCGATCCGATGACCTGCGCGGAATTCTTCGTCAAGATCCTGAACCGGCGCCTGTTCGATCTCCATCCGGATGCCGGCGCCGAAAGGGCCATGGACGCCTGGAACAGTGGCCAGGCCTACGACTCGAACGTGCCGGCCAAGTACATCGAGGACGGCATGTCCCATTACAGGAGGTTCCTCGCATGAAAAGCTCGGCTGTCGTCGTCGCGATTCTCACGGTTCTCGCCGGGCGCGCTTTCGGCGCGAGCTGTGAGCAGAAGGTGCCCCGTCACGAGAGGCACGTCACGACGGCCGCGAAGAAGGAGGTGTTCCGCCGCGCCGGCGTGCCTTACGACCGGGCCCACAGGCCCCTCTACGTGGTCGACCACATCCTCCCGCTCGAGCTCGGGGGGATCAACCAGGTCAGCAACCTGCAGCTGCAGAACAAGGAGCAGGGCCACTGCAAGGACCTGGTCGAGAACTTCCTGGCGCGCTGCGTCTGCCGCAGCTCGACGCCGCTGCCACTCGCCCAGGCCCTGGTCCGGGATTCCTGGAAATCGGTCCTGGTCGGGGCCGCCTGCCCCAAGGGCAGCACGCCTTGAGGCTGGCCCTCGAGCGCCTTCGGGAGATCAGCGCGCTCATCGACGTGCTCGACACGGCGAACGCGCGGCTCGACATCCAGAGCGGCCTGGTCGTCGCGTCCCTCGAGGGGGAGATTCTCTATATGAGCCCGGGGGCGTGCGACATCTTCGCGCACGGTCCGTCCCTTCTCCAGGGCGAACGGCTCGAGGATCTCATGCCGGAGCGCTACCGGTCGGCGCACCGGGAGGGCCTCAGGAGGCTGAGCGACGGATATTCGAGCCGGATCGCCGGGCGGAATCTCTCTCTCGTCGGCCTGACCAGGGCGGGCGAGGAGATCGCCATCCTGCTCAAAGTGGAAATTCGCGAGGCCGGGGCCCTCGGCCGCGTCGTGGTGGGCAGGGTGTACTCGCACCCGGAGGTCGATCGGTCGATCCTCCTCGCCGTGGAGGCCCGGCGGGCGTGAACCCGGACGTTCGCGGGCCCTGGAGCGAATACAGGAGGCTGGTCGTCGACAGCCTCGAGGACATTAAGCGCCGGCTCGATGCCATCGAAGAGCGCCTGCAGGGGATCGATCAGGGGCTGACGGTGCAGAAGGTCAAGATGGGCATGATCGCCGGAGTCAGCGGGGCAGTGTTCGGGGGCGCCGTCGCGGCCGCCGTGAAGTGGCTGGTTCCGTAGGGGGAAGCATGAACGAATCGAATCTCTGGTCCGAGATCTACGAGGCGGGAACGCAGGTCCTCAAGCTCCTGGCGCAGGGAACGCTCACCGCGGCGGCCGTCGCGGCGCTCTCCTGGCTGACGGTCGAATGGTTTCTCCCGATCGGATCGCTCGTGGGCTGGGGGCGGGAGCGCCAGACGGAGGCCTTCAAGCGGCTGATGTCGTTCCTGTTCGGCCAGTTCATGGTGCTCCTGGCGCACGGCGCCGGCGTGGTCGATTTCGGAGCCGGGCCCAGGGGCTGGCTCGCCGCCTGGTTCTTCAGTTTCGTCGGCGGCGGCCTGGCGCCGGCGCTCCACGACCTGGTCAAAGAGCATTTTCCGCGGGTGACGAATTCCACCGGCGACGGAGCATGAGCCCGCTCGCGCGCGCCGCGCAGGCCCTGCCGATCGCCCTCTGGGCGATCCTGACCAAGGCGCCGCCGGTGCTCCGCGCCTGGCTGTGGATCGCGCTCCTCGGGACGGCCGCGGCCGCGGGCTATCGGATTTTCGTCTCTGCGCCGAAGGAGGCGCAGCAGGCGGCCGAATTCGCCGGCGCCGCGAAGGAGCACATCGACGAGGCCCGGGCCGCGGCGGCGGCGGGCAGGGACGGTGACGTGCAGCGGCTCGATGCCGAGGCGCTCGAGCGCGCCGAGGCCCTCCTGCGCGCCTGCGGGGCGAGATGCCGATGAGACTCGCGGATCTGCACCCCGGATGGCTGGGCTCGGGAGGGGACGGCATCACCGACCGGGACGGCCGGCCCGTGCCGGCGCGCGAGGGCATCGGTCTCATCTTCGACTGTCCCACGGGCTGCGGGGAGAGGATCGCCGTGCGTTTCAGCAATCCGCGTGACGGCGGCGGCCCGGTGGGCGGGCAGCCGCTGTGGGACCGCACCGGAGAAGACTTCGAGACCTTGACGCTTGCACCCAGCATCCAGCTGCTGCGCGTGGACTGCCGCTGGCACGGATTCGTGAAGTCGGGCGAGATCACCACGGCATGAAAATCCTCTGCCTGCTCCTGGCCATGGTCCCGACAATCGCGATGGCGAGGGACGACTGCGGCACGCCCCCGAGCTGGTGCCGGCCGGGCTACGAATGCCGGCCGACGAGCTGCGCCGAGCGCGACATCGAGGCGAAGGAGAGGCTTGGGAAGGGGCTCAGCTCCCTCCTGGTGACGCGGCCGAGATGGTTCAGGCCCTTCGTCGAAGGGGGCGCCAGCTGGTCCCCGGTCGACGGCCGCGCGGGCGTCTGGGCCTCGGGCGGCGTCGAGTTCTGGCGCCTGCAGGCCTCCGCCGAAATCAGCCGCGACGAGGCGGGCTTCCGCCTGGGGTACCGGCGCGAGTGGTGAACATCACGGCCGCGATATTTCCCGGCCGCCCTGACCCGCGTCGGACCCCGCGAAAATAGTTCTTGACATGTCGCCTTGGCAGTCCGACGCTCTCCCCCCATCCGGGGGCCCACGTCGGACCGGAAAAATGATGCTCGGAGAGCGTCCGACCGTCCTTCGGACAGGTGGTGCGCCCAGGGTGACTCGAACACCCGACCTTCGGATTCGTAGTCCGACGCTCTATCCAACTGAGCTATGGGCGCACATCCCGGCCGGTCGTCGCTTGCGGGAGCGGAAGTCTACCACAGGAGGGGCCGGGCGAATCCGACGGCGGAGAAGCGATGGCCGCGGTTCAGGCGCGGGCGCGCCAGGTCCGCCAGTAGGCCTGCCCCGATTCCGGCAGGGTGTAGATCGGGTCGTAGTACTCGTAGCGGCGGGTGAGGGCGTCGGAATCGTCGGTCTCGATGCCGGTGCGGTAGTTCTTGGTCCAGAACGAAATCCCTTTCTCGCGATCGTACTCCTTCACCTGGTTGACCCAGCGCTTGCCCACGAACGGCACGTCGCAGACGATGCGCGGCGTGGCGAAGCCGGGCAGGTACCCCATGATGTCGTGCTGCAGCTTCTGGGCCTCGTGCACGGCGAGACGCCAGTGCTCGGCGTTCGGGATCATGTCGCACATGTAGAAGTAGTACGGCATGATGCCGGCGTGGTCGAGCAGCGTGAAGCACAGCTCCAGGAGCGCGTCGGCGCTGGTGTTCACGCCGCGCATCAGCACGCCCTGGTTGCGCACGTCCCGGAAGCCCATGTCCAGCAGGGCGCGCACCGCCTTCGCCACCAGCGGCGTGAGCGACTCGGCGTGGTTGACGTGCGTGTGCACGGCGACGTCCACGCCGCGCTCGCGGGCCTTCTTCGCCAGACGCTCCAGCCCCTTGAGGACGTCGTCCTGCAGGAAGTGCTGCGGCAGACCCATCAGGCCCTTGGTGGCCAGCCGGATGTCACGGATGTTCGGGACGTCCATCAGCGCGGAGACGAAGCCCTCCAGCGTGCCGATCGGCAGGTTGGCCACGTCGCCGCCCGACACCACCACGTCGCGCACCTGCGGCGTGCGCCGGAGATAGTCGAGGATCTGCGCGTAGCGCTCCTTCTGCGGGATCTCGAAGCGGTGCTTCTCGACCTGCGGCACGTCGTTGCCGACCAGGTCCATGCGCGTGCAGTGGCCGCAGTACTGCGGGCAGGTGGACAGGAGCTCGGCGAGGACCTTCGTCGGATAGCGGTGCGTCAGACCCTCCACCGCCCACATGTCGGCCTCGTGCAGGCTGTCGCGCTGCGCCTTCGGATGGCTCGGCCAGTCCGGGTCGCGGTCGTCGAACGCGGGCAGCATGTAGTGGCGGACCGGGTCGTTCCAGAGGTCCTCGAGGTTCATCGTGTTCAGCATCTGCGGCGGGACCAGGAGCGACATCGTGGCGCGCTCCTTCTGGTCGCGGGCGATGCCGGCCGCCAGCGTGTCGGGCAGCAGGGAGCCCAGAGTCTCCTTCAGCTCCTTCAGATTCTTGATCGTGTGCTTGCGCTGCCACAGGGCGCTTTCCCACTCCGCCTGCGTGACGTTCCGGTAGGCCGGGATCCGGCGCCAGTCCGGCTCGACGAACTGTCGCTTGAGGGGGTAGTGGAACGGCTGGTCGCCGGCCCGCACGTGCGGTGTGGCCGTGGTGGTCCTGTGCGTCCCGTCGGTCATCGGTGTCGTCCAGCTGCTGATGTCGGTACTAATAATGATACGGTGGCCGGTTTCGTCTGCTGCAACGGCGTTTCCACTGGCCCGTCTATTGTCTCAAGAACCGGGGTCTCTCGCAAGGGCGCGTTGGAGCCACTGCCCCGGGGAGCGGGCCCGGCGGCGGCGCGGGGCACGCCCGCGCGCGCAACCGCTGCGCGGTGG
>CAYLND010000047.1:0-24109 GCA_964384905.1 uncultured Acidobacteriota bacterium | reverse complement strand
GCCGTTCCATCCGCCAGCGCGCCGGCGCCGGGCGAGCGCGCCGCGGAGCCGGCCTCCGAAGGCCGGCCGATCACCCCCGCGGGAATCCTGATCAAAGACGACGTGACCGGGCGGCCTGCCGTGCTGCCGCTGACGGTCGATTTCGTCCGCTCGGACGACGCGGACGGACCGGACGGCAAGGGGCGCTACCTGATCGCGATCAACAGCGGCTACGGCGTCGAGTTCAGCAGCCATACGAACAAGGCGCAGCAGTCACTTTCGGTCATCGATCTGGCCGGCGGAACAGGTGCCGCCAGCGCCAGCGCGAATCCCGCCGCCGCATCCGTGCCGGTTCCGCCGGCGCCCGTCGTCATCCAGAACGTCTACTTCCCGACGCCGCAGAGCGCCAACGTCGGGGTCGCGTTGTCGCGGCGCGTCGAAGCCGACGGCAGCCGGATGCTGTACGTCTCCGGCGGCGTCGAGAACAAGATCTGGATGTTCCGGTTCATCCCCGGCCGCGCGACGCCGATCACGCCCGCCTCGCCGGGGCCCGACACCCAGATCGACGCCCCCTTCATCGACGTGAGCAGTTTCGCGCTGCAGGCCGGGACGCAGCGTTACAACGACGACCACCCGCCCGTCTATCCCGCCGGTCTGGCGCTGAGCCCGGACGGCGAGACTCTGTTCGTCGCCAACAACCTGGGCGATTCGCTCGGGATCGTCTCGCGGCCGAGCGGGGCGCGTGAGCTCTCCCGCGTGGACCTGCGGCGCGGCGACGATCCACGGGGCGGCCTCGATCTGCGGCGCGGCGACAACGCGCTGCGGACGATCTACCCCTACGGCGTCACCGTCCTGCCCGCCAGGGACGGCAAGGCGGCGGCCAAGGTCTACGTCTCCTGCTGGAACGACTCGGCCGTGGCCGTCGTCGACCCGCGCCATCCGCGCGCGCCCGTCGGCCGCATCGCCGTCGATCGGCATCCGACCGCGATGGCCCTCGACGCCAGCGGGCGGCGCTTGTACGTGGTCAACTCCGACGCCGACACCGTGTCGGTGATCGACACGCGCAAGGACCGCGAGATCGAGCGCATCAGCGTGCGCCTGGCGGAGAAGGCGCTCCCCGGCGGCAGCCCGGAGGGGCTGGCGCTCGGCGCAGACGGCGCGACACTCTACGTCGCCAACGCCCACAGCAACGCCGTCGCCGTCGTCGCCCTGGCGCGCGCCGGCCAGGAACGCTCGACGCTCGCCGGATTCATCCCCGCCGGCCAGTACCCGTCGGCGGTCGCCGTGGTCGGGACGCGGCTCGTCGTCGCCAACGGCAAAGGCACCGGGTTCGAGAACTCCTCGATGATCGTCAACGAGTCGGGACGGGCGCCGAACACGGCCAACGAGCGCTTCCCGGCGGAGGGTGGACAGACCGGGCTGGGCGGGCAGTACAGCGGCTCGCTCATCGCCGGCAACCTGAGCCTGATCGACGTCCCGGACGAGCGGCGGCTGCACGCCTACACGCAGCAGGTGCTGCGAAACGACGGACTGATCGGCGAGGCGCGCTCCAGCCTCTTCCCCGGCGCCAACCCGATCAGGCACGTCATCTACGTCATCAAGGAGAACCGCACCTACGACCAGGTGTTCGGCGATCTCGACAAGGCGGGGGACGGGTCGCCCGCGGACGGCGACCCCGCCCTGGCGATCTTCGGCAAGGGACAGACCGCGCGCTCTGCCGGCGGGTCGGCGCAGGACATCACGCCGAACCAGCGCGCCCTGGCGCTCCGGTTCGGCCTGCTCGACCGGTTCTTCGTGAACTCGGAGGCCAGCGCCGACGGGCACAACTGGGCGACCGCGGCCTTCTCGACCGACTACGTCGACAAGACGTACCGCTGGGACTACTCCGGCCGGGGACGCTCCTACGACTACGAAGGGTTCAACCGTCTGCCCGAGGTGGGGCCGGTCGCGGGCGAGCCGCCGCTCTTCCCGAAGCCGGTGACGGCCGACGACGTGGTGGCGTTCCAGAAGCGCTACGCCCCCGACGTCAACGGCCTGCCCGACGTGGCGGAGCCCGAGACGCTGTACCTTTGGGACGCGGCGAAAAAAGCGGGACTGACCTACCGCGCCTACGGCGAATTCGTGCCGACCCTGTCGCAGGCCGAGCTCGACGCGATCAACGGCAATCGGCCCAAGCCCTATCCCGACCTGACGCCGACGGTCAAAGCCTTCGCCACCAAACGTTCGCTCGAGGGGCACTACAGCCCGACGTTCCGCAACTTCGATCTCACCACGCCCGATTCCATGACGACCGATTCGTACCGGGCGTTCAAGGAGTCGAACGGCGAGATCGATCCGGTCGTCTCGCCCGACAACCCCGAGGCGCGCTGCCACGGCTATTCACGCCTGGCCGACTGGCTGGCCGAGTTCGCCGGGTACGTCGCCGATCGCCAGAGCGGCAAGCCCGACCGCATGCCGAACCTGACGATCATGCGCTTCCCGAACGATCACACCCACGGGATGCGCCCGGGCGGGCCGACGCCGCAGTTCTACGTGGCCGAGAACGACTACGCCGTCGGCCGGCTCGTCGAGGCGGTGTCGCGCAGCCCGTACTGGAAGGACACGGCGATCCTGGTCATCGAGGACGACTCGCAGGACGGCCCCGACCACGTCGACATGCACCGCTCGCCCGCGTGGGTGATCAGCGCCTACAACCGCCCCGGCGCCCTCGTCCACGAGTTCCACACCACCGTCAGCCTGGTCCGCACGCTGGAGATCCTGCTCGGCCTGCCGCCCATGAACCAGCTGGACGCCGCCGCCGCCCCGATCGACGTCTTCCAGGACAGGCCCGACACGAGACCTTACAAGGCGATCGTCCCCGATGTCGCGCTCGACAACCTGATGGTCACGAAGGCCCGCGACGCGCGCGCCGCCTTCTGGATGAAGCGCACCCGCGAGCAGGATTTCTCGCGCCCCGATCAGGCCGACCCGGACGCGCTCAACCGCATCATCTGGTTCTCGGTGCGCGGCGACACGTACCCCGAGGACCGCGTCGCCCACCTGCCCGCCTTCGATCTCATGCTCGTCGGCCTGCGCCAGGAGGCGCGCGACGACGATGACGAGATCGCCGAGCGGCGGGAAGAAGGCCGCTCGGCCTCCCGCGGGCACGCGCGGTCGAAATCGCGGTAGGGGCGAGGGAAGCCGCGCTCAGCGACAGTTCGCGTCGTTCGAGTCGACCCGGCCGTCGCAGTTGTTGTCGATCAGATCCGAGCAGGTCGGGGCCCCCGCCGGGCCTTCGTTGGCGGCCGGGTTGATCGAGGCGGCCAGGTCGTTGCAGTCGGCGGGGTCGGACGTGACGATCCGGATCTGATCCACGAACAGGGTGTCGAGCGGCGTGCCGCTCGTGCGGTTGGTGTCCTGCGCGCGGATGGTGATCGTGCCGCTCAGGGACAAGGGCAGGGCGAAGTACTGCGCCAGGTTGTCGTCGGCGGTTTTCTTGACGACGAACATGTTGGTGAAGCTCGTGCCGTCGGTCGAATAGGAGAACTGGAAATTGTCGCCGTCGGTGCTGGCGCTTCGATAGGCCTCCACGTAGACCACCGCCAGATGGCCCGCGGGCAGGCCGAAGGTCCAGCGCATGTCGAGGACGCTGATGTTGTTGACCCTGATCTCCTTGATCGCCTCGTAGGTGTTGTCCGATGACTGCATCGAGGCCAGGGTTCCGGTCTGGGTCCCCTGCAGGCGCTGCTCGGCGCTCGCCAGGGTCTGGATCGGCGCGCCGCTGCCGGTCACGGTGAAGGTGTCTCCGTCCGCGTCGCTGTCGCACGCATCGCCGATGCCGTCGCGATCCAGGTCCTGCTGACCCGGATTGGGCACTTTTGGACAGTTGTCCGAGACATCGGGGACGCCGTCGTTGTCGTCGTCGGGGTCCACGCAATCGGCGATGCCATCGCCGTCGGTGTCGAGGAACCCCTCGTCGACCGAGCCGTTGCAGTTGTCGTCGACGCCGTTGCAGATCTCCGTGGCCGGGGCTCCCGGGACGCATTGCTGCGGGGTCCCGCCGCTGCAGTTGTTCACCGTTCTCGCGCAGGCCCCGATGCCGCACGTCGTGGTCCCCAATCCGTCGTCCACGACGCCGTCGCAGTCGTCGTCGATGCCGTTGCAGGTCTCGGCCGCCGGCAGGCCAGGCGTGCAGGTCTGCGGGACGCCGTTGACGCAGCCGTTGACGGTGCGCGCGCACGCGCCGACGCCGCAGGTCATGGCCCCGAGGTTCTCGTCCACCTGGCCGTCACAGTTGTCATCGATCCCGTTGCAAATCTCGGGCGCACCCGGATGGATCGTCGCATCATTGTCGTTGCAGTCGCCCGCGCAGGTGGTGAATCCGTCCCCGTCGAGGTCGAAGCCTTCGTCAATCGCCCCGTTGCAGTCGTCGTCGACGCCGTTGCAGACCTCGGCGGTGGGCGTGCCGGGGATGCAGGTCTGAGGCGCGCCGCCGACGCAGTTGTTGACGATGCGCGCGCAGGCGCCCACTCCGCACGACGTGGTTCCCAGATTCTCGTCCACCGAGCCGTTGCAGTTGTCGTCGACGCCGTTGCAGACTTCCAGCGCCCCGGGGTGAATCGCCGGGTCGAGGTCGTTGCAGTCCACGGTGAACGGGTAGCCGTCGTGGTCGCTGTCCTGGCAGAGGTCGCCGACCCCGTTGGCGTCGGCGTCGATCTGGTCGGGGTTGGCCAAAGCGACGCAGTTGTCGCACGCGTCGCCGACACCGTCCCTGTCCTGGTCGGCCTGGGAGGCATTGGCAACGAGAGGGCAGTTGTCGTTGATGTCGAGAACCGTGTCGCCATCGGTGTCGGCGAGAGTGGCGGAGCAGGGGGACGGGTTCGGGATCTCGCACGCTCCGGGAGGCCCGACCAGACCCAGGCACCCCTCGGCGCAGGAGTTCACGCCGCTCACCAGATAGTAGTAGGCCGTTCCGACCGGGGGATTGGACGCATCCTGCGCGGCCCGATCGGGAGATGCGCTCTCCAGGCAGGCCTGGTTGTAAGCGAAGACGGTTCCGTTGAGGCTGCCTCTGTAGACATTGAACACGTTCGCCTGATTGATCTTGGCCCAGGTGATCGAGGTCGCCCCCGCCCCGACCCTGAGGGTCGGTCCGACCGGCCCCGGCGGCGTCTGGATGGAGCTGACGAACGGGGCGCAGTCCTGACCGTTGGGCACGCCGTCCCCATCCGCATCCGGCACGATGAACTCGTAGGCCCCCAGGTCGGCGGCCGCCGTCCCGTCCGCGTTGCCGTCCAAGACCCGCGGGAATCCGTCCATGTCGACGTTCGACACCACTTCGCCCGGAGCCGCCTGGTTCGTGCCGGCATCGATCGCCGGCGAGCCGCTCTGGAGATGGAAGTCCTCGGTGACGTTGGTCGAGGTCCCCCAGTTGGCCAGCAGCTTGAACGCCTGGGAGGCCGACGCCAGCGCCGGCGTGAAAGTCAGGACGTTCGTGGTCGTGTTCACCGCGGTCACCGTGCGGGCCACGCCGTCGTTGTTGTACTCCACCACCTGGTTGACCTGGTAGCGCGACGCCATCAGGACCGCCGCCGTGGTCGTCGTTCCGCTGGCGACGGTGACGTCGGCGAACGACGGGGCATGCACGAAGCGCGGGTCCTGCGAGGTGTTGTTCCGCAGCCCGATCACCTGGGCCTCGGTGAAGTCCCCGCCGACGTCGTCGACGCCGGACGGCAGCTTCAGATTACTGGACAGATCGGTGTAGCTGATGATCGGACTGGTGGTGTGGCTGTAGAGGCCGCTGGAGGTGCCGGCGGCGGTGACGGTGTTGGCGACGATCAGGTTGTTGGTGAAGTAGACGGACGGGTCGCTCGTCTGGGGGATCAGGGCGTTGACGCACACGCCGCCGCCGTAATTGGCGTAGGCGTACCCCGACGGCTTGGTCGCCAGGCTGAGCGTGTTGCCGGCGATGGTGTTGTTGGTGATCCGGGCGTCGGCCTGGTAGATGTTGATGCCGGCACCGAAAATCTGCGCGGAATTGCCGAACACCAGGTTGTCGGAGACGGTGACCGTGCCGTAGAGCATGATGCCGCCGCCGCCGTAGGAGGCGCGGTTGCCGACGATGATGTTGCGGGTGACGACGGTGCCGGTGTCACCGTCCACGCGGATGCCGCCGCCCTTGCCGACCTCACCCTGCGCGACGTTGTCGACGATGGTGTTGGCCTCGATGTGGGAATGGGTGACCACGACGCCGATCCCGTTGCCCTCGGCGTGGATGCCGGCGCCGATGGCGAGAGAGTCGGTGCTTCCGGTGATCGGCGGGGGATTGACCACGTTCCGGCTGATGGTGTTGCCGATGACGACCGAATCGCCGTAGCCGAGGTAGACGCCGCCGCCGATCCAGTTGGGCTGAGAACCGGCCAGGACGTTGCCGGTGATGACGTTGTTGCTGACCACGGCGCTGCCGATGACGAAGACGCCCCCTCCCGAGATGCGCCCGCTGCGGGTCTCCCCGGAGCCGCCGGTGATCGTGCAGCTCTCGATGGAGAAGTCGGTGCGCGGTCGACCGCTGACGGGCCCATCCAGCACGACCGCAGCGTGACCTGTGCCGGTGGCGTCGATGGTGGTCACGGAGGGGCCGGCGCAGATGACGTGGACGTCCGGGTAGATATAGATGCGCTCGGGATAGGTGCGGGCGGCCACCTGAATGGTGGCGCCACTGACCGTGCCAGCGCCGATACGGTTGTTGGCGTCGTTAATGGCGGCCTGGATCGTCGGGTAGGGCAACGCCTGGCTGCCACAGCCGCTGGTGCAGGCGCTGCCGCGGCTGACGTAGAGGGTGACGGTGCCTGCCGCGACGACCAGGCGGCCGACCAGAACCAGGGTCAGGACGGCGGAAACGCTCGCGACGCCCCTGAGCCTGCGGGCACGTGCGTCAGTCCGCATCGGCGGCGACACCCCTGCCGACGCCGGCACGGTGCGGTCGGTCGGACGACCGAATCGCCCCCCGGCAGGCGCCCAGGTCACAATTCCCCCGCAGACTAAAGTCCAACCCTATGCGCGTTCTTGCTTTAGGTACGGCAAGCGGGCGGATTGTCAAGCGGTTTTGGGAGCGAAAGCCTCGGGAGCGGGGCTCGCGACCAGGAAGGTCGCGGATGATGACGGCAGGTCATGATTGTCTTGATGCAAAATGCGTCACGACAAGTCTCGCCGCTTGTCCGGATCCGGACGCACACGTCCCACTATCGAGCGGACGTCCTGGGGACCCCGGCTGCAACTCGTTGCTGCTTCACTTTATCCTGTGACGCCGTGTGGCATGCAAGCTGCTATCGGACGAATCATTAACCCTGTCGCGGGCGAGGAGTAGAGCATGCAGCCTGACCTGCTGGACGAGCTCGACGACGACATCCGGGGCCATGTGACGCGCAGCATCCAGGAGCGCATCGAGCGCGGCGAGAATCCCGAGGCGGCGCGTCGGGCCGCGCTCGCGGAATTCGGCGACGTCGCCCGGTCGCGCGACGCCGTTCGGCGCACCTGGCGGCCACGCTGGCTCGAGGCGGCCGGAGCTTTCGGACGGGACATCCGGTTCGCCGTGCGCTCCCTCATGCGGGCCAAGGGCCTGACCGTCACGGTGGTCGTGACGCTCGCTCTGGGCATCGGAGCCAACGCGGCGATCTTCAGCGTGGTGCGGACCGTGCTGCTCGTTCCGCTGGTCAATCGCGACGCCGATCGCCTGGTCTACATCCGCCAGAGCGCCCCGGGCGTCGGCACCGAGAACATGACCTTCTCCATGCCCGAAATCGCCGATCTCGAATCGCGCGCCACGACGATCACGGCGTTCGGCGATTTCTCCACGGCCGACCTGACGATGATCGGTTTCGGCGCCGAGCCTCGCGTGGTGACGGCCGGCGTCGTCAACGGGTCGTTCTTCGAGGTCATGGGGCTCCGCCCCGTCCTGGGCCGCCTGCTGAACGCCGCCGACGACGGTCCCGCGGCGGCGGGCGCAGCCGTCCTGACGCACCGTTTCTGGAGCAGCACGCTCAACAGCGACCCGGGCGTGATTGGCCGGACGATCCGCCTCGGTCCCGGCACCGCCACGGTCGTCGGCGTCCTCGAGCCGTCGATGCCCTATCCGGCCGAGACGCAGATCATCGCAAACATCGTGACCAGTCCGCATCACCTCGGGGCGACGATGGTGACCAACCGCAGCCACCGCATGACCGAGCTGTTCGGCCGCCTGGCCCCCGGTGCCACGCTGGAAGCGGCGCGAGCGGAGCTGACCGCCCTGCACGCGACGATGATGCTCGAGCATCCCGAGGCGTACGCGACGTCGGCGCACGTGCAGCTCCGGATCACCACGCTGCGCGATCAGATTGCGTCGCCCGCCCGGACCATCCTTCTCATCCTGCTGGCCGCGGCCGCCGTCGTCTTCGTCATTGCCTGCTCGAACGTCGCGAACCTGATTCTGGCGCGCTCGGTGCGCCGGGAGGGAGAGCTGGCGCTGCGCGCCGCCCTGGGCGCCGGTCATGGCGCGCTCCGCCGCACCCTGCTCGCCGAAAGTCTCCTGCTCTGCGGCGCCGGCGCCGTGCTGGGGCTGCTGCTCGCCGATCCCTTCGTGACCGCGGTCGGCCGCTATGCCTCGCGTTTCTCGGTTCGCGCGCTCGACGCCACCGTGGACGACAGCGTGCTCCTGGTCGGCGCGGGGCTGGCCATGGCCGCGGCCGTGCTGCTGGCGTACGTTCCACGGCTGCCGTCGTCCACGGCAACGGCCGGCTTCAAGCTGGCCAGCGCCAGCGCCCGTCTCACGCCCGGCACCAACCGCCGCCTGCGGGTGTTCGCGACGACCCAGATCGCCTGCTCGTTCGTTCTGCTTGCCGGCGCCGGCATGCTCGTCGTCGCGCTGGCGGCGCTGCAGACGGCGAGCACGGGCTACGACATGCGGCAGGTGCTGGCGATCGACGTGCCACCGTCGGCGCCTGGCGTCGGCGGCCCCTCGGCGATGACCTTCTTCGAAGAGGCGATACGGCGGATCGAAGCGCTGCCGGGCGTGCAGGGCGTCGCCACCGGCGTGATCGTGCCCTGGCGCGACCCCAGCTCCGGCCTCAAGTTCCGGTTCGCCGTCGAGGGTTACCACCCCGCGGATGGAGAGGACGACCCGACCGGGCGATTGCGCATCGTCTCGCCGCGGTTCTTTGCCGTGCTCGGAGTCCCGCTCCTCGCGGGCCGCGACTTCACGGAGGCGGACCGCGGCGACAGCGAGCCCGTGGCGATCGTCAGCCAGAGCGTCGCGCAACGGCTGTTCCCGAACGGAGAGGCGCTGAACCGCCGCGTGTGGTGGACCGACCCGCTCTTCGCCAAGGCGCCGCCCAGCCGCATCGTCGGCGTCGTGGCGGACGTGGACGACGAAAACGTCGTGCAGACTCCGGCCCTGACGGTGTACCAGCCGGCCAGGCAGATGCGTTACGCCACCCGCCTGTTCGTCCGTGCCACGGCGGATCCGTACGCGCTCGTGCCGGCCGTGACGCGCATCCTCCGCGGCCTCTCCGCCGAACAGGCCGTGGAGCGCCCCGCCACGCTGGAGGACGTCCGCGCCCAGGTGCTCGGGCCGGAGCGGCTGAACGCGTTCGTGTTCACCGGATTCGCCGGCACCGCGCTGCTCATCGCGGTCGTCGGCATCGCGGGCGTGCTCGCGTTTTCAGTGAGCGCGCGGACGCGCGAATTCGGCGTGCGTCTGGCGGTCGGCTGCACGCCGCGTGAGCTGCTGATGCGCGTTCTCCTCGAGGGCGCGCAGATCGCCGCGACCGGGATCGTCGCCGGCGCCGCCGGCGGCTATCTGCTCGCCCGCATCGCGGGAAGCTACTTCGAGACTGCGCGCATGCCGGGCGTGCTGACGGTCCTCACCGCAGCCACCGTTCTGATGGGCGCCGCCGTGGTCGCCTCCCTGGTGCCGGCGGCGCGCGCTTCGCGCGTGGACGTGCTGCAGGCGCTCGCGTCGGAGTAGGACCGACAACCCGGAGGCGGGCTGTATCCCGCGCGACCGTGGATCAGGGAGAGCAGTCGGCGTCACCACAAGCGACCAGAAATCCAGAGTCCCGACGTTGCCAGGAACGCCGTCCACGGCCAGGACCCGCCAGGTGCCGCGCGTCGTCGGGCCGCGGTAGCGGGAGAGCCGGCACGCGAGCTCAGCCTTGGCGCCCGGCCCCAGATCCAGGGGATCGGCCGCCGATGGATGAACGATTGTCAAAGATCCAGGCTTCTCGGGGCGGCGTCCGCGACCGGGATTCCGCGCGGGGCCGACAGCTTGCAGAAACCCGTTCAGGCAAGTCCGGCTGCCGCCCCGACCGGACGCGGCGACGACGCGATGGAAACGAACGGCCTGCCCCTGACCATCCTGTCGCCGAAATAGCGCGCCAGCGGCTCGCCACCGGGTCGCACGCCCAGGTCCCACCAGAGACCATCCGGCGCCTTTCCGAAACAGCGGATGTGGCGGTCGTGCACCCCCTCCTGGTGGTGGCCGATGCACAACGTCACGAGATTTTCCGCGTCGTCCTCCCCCTGCTGCGAGCGGAATATGACGTGATGCTCGTTCAGGCCGCTGCGCGAGCTGCACCCCGGTGCCTTACAGCGCCAGCCGTCGCGCTCGAAGATGCGGTAACGCCGTCGCCAGTGCGGGTCCTCCTGATTCTCCCAGGTCTCGCGCAGGGAGCGGACGAGGAGCAGGAAACATTCCCAGTCCTCGAGGTGATGCCCCGCGGCGGCGCGGCAGGAGCGCAGGGCGCTCTCCCAGAGGGAAGCGACCGGCAGGGGACACCAGAAGGAGATCCGCCGCCAGGGCAGCCGCTCGTACCCGGTCATCTGGACGGCGCCGGGAACGACGGGAGGCGCCGACGTGTGCCTGCCGGCGTCAGAGAGCGCTTCGTCAGTCGGGCCAGGGACCGAGTCGGCGGGAGGGAGCGGGTCCACAGTCTGGGAGGTGTCGACCATGCATTCGACGACCACGTCTTCCAGACGACGCACGGTGACCCTGCGGGCGTAGCGAATCCAGCGCGACTGGGTCGCCGGTCGCACGACGCGCACCAGGAGCCGGGCCTGGCACCACGACACAAGACCGCGCCTGTAAGCGTCGGCCAGAAGCGGCAGGTCGCGGAGGCGGCGGGCGAGCGACACCAGGTAGCGCGCCCGTCGGGCGGACATCGCGAGTCGATCCTCGACCCAATCCTCGAAGCCTGCGAACCCGAGATCGCGGTGGAGACCCAGGGCGGCGAAGGTCGCGAGCAGGTGCCCCTGACGCCAGGCGAGAGATTGCCGGACTCGAACGAGCCCGCGCAGGCGCACATCGAGCTCCCAGGCGTCGATCTCCGAGGTGTCGACGTGGGCGGCACCCGGCTGGCGATCCGACCTCTCAGCTCCGGTTCCCGCACGACCGCCGGACGTGGCGTGCCCGGAAAGGATGGTCTCGGGATCGGCCGAGGCGCCGATCGATGCCAACGCCTGACGCACCGCCGCGGTCGCCTCCATCCAGGCGGCCGCTCCGGACGTGTCGCGGGGTGTGGGCGCTGGGGCGGCGGGCCGTTCCGCGAAGGCTGACGGGTCGGGCGCCCCGCGGGAGACGTCGGGCCCCGGGCGGCATGCGTCGGTCTGCGGGTGAACGGGCACGACAGTCGGCCGATCGTCTGAAGCGTCAGGAATGCCGGAGAGAAACTCGGCGGCGAGATATTCGGCGCAGCGCCAAGCGGGCTCCTGCTGGCCCGCGACGCGGCGGACCAGATCGAGCGTGCAGTGCCAGATCGCGAGCACCGAAGCTGGCGCGGCGAATGAAACGAGTCGGCCCGGCTCATCCTGTTCAAAGGGAAGATCCGGTGGCGCGCCAGCCGCCGCAGGTGGCCCGGCAGCCGCGGCCGGTGGCGCGCCAGCGGCGGCCGAGCTGGAAGAGGCCGCCGATACTTCCTTCTCATGCCGCGCCATCTCACGAAGGACGGTCAGCGGCATGTGTTCCGAGCGCTCGAGCCACGCGGCTTCGGTCTCCGCCGTCGCCGCGCCCGCGGCGATTTCGAGCCTCGAGACGGAGACCTCGCCCGCCTCGAGCGCCCGCGCCATCCGAGGAAGACTCGCCAGCGCGCGCTCCAGACGCAGGATCGACTGGCACCGGCGCAGGCTCATTCCGAGCCGTTCGGTCAGGTAATCGCCGAGGCGGACGTACCCGAGCAGACGATAGAGGCGGCGCCCGTGCAGGCGCGCCAGGCCGGGGGCGAGACGGCGCCCGACAACGGTGTCCGCGCGGCCGAGGCGGAGGAGCGCTTGCTCCAGAAGCCTGGCGGCAAGCATGCGCGACCCGCCCTCGGGGAGGGCGCGGCAGGGATCCGACTCAGCGAACCTGGACGAGCCGCAAGCCGGCGCGCCGACGAGCGCGGAGCGCACGACCTCCGCCGGCGGATATCCGCACGATGAAATGTCCTCGGGAACCGTGGGCGACGCAGGAGCATCGACGTCTGGCCGGAACACGGAAGCCTCCTTTCAGAAGGAGCCAGCCGAGTCGACGCGGGCAAGTGTAAGTATAGAGAATGAGCCGCCGAAAGTCAACGGCATTCTTTGGAAAATTTTCGGATGAGGTTACCGACCGTGCAGCGGGTCGTCACGAGCGCGACCTCTCCGATGACGATAGAAGTCGAGCCCTTTCTGAGGCCTCGACAAGCGGCCGCGAAACATGCTAGAGAATCATGCTGATGCCCGCCGGGCTTGCAGATCCATTCTGGCAGCGCGTGGCCGCAACGTTTGTCGGAGGGCTGATCCTCGCGGCGCTCTTGGGGCTCTCGCGTCGGGGCCGAAACCTGATCAAGGCAACCTGGGAGTGGCTGACGCGCCGCCCAAAGCCGCCGTTCCCACGCGGGCTTCTGGTGGGCCGAAGGCACGGTGGACGGGAAGCCGGCAATGCAGGTTGCGGCCCGGCTGCACGTCGCGAACCTCACCGATGAACGAGTCGAGGTACGGCGGATGTTCCTGTCCAAGCCGCGTCTCCAGGGGATGATGCTCCTGACGCGCCATCCGTCCCGTAAAGAATACGGTGACTATCCGATTCTTCCTCGTGCGAAGTCTGAGATCTCCTGCCTCTTCTGGATCGTGCCGCCGATAAGGAGGCCTGGAGGGAAGTTCAAGACAAGGGTCGTCGTCGTGGATCAGTATGGGAACGAGCATGTTTCGGATCGATTCACCTTCCAGGGTATCTCTTCGCGCGGGACGACGGTCCCGCTCCGAGAGACAGCGGCTCCAGATACCGAGCGCTGATCCCGCTCCCAGCCCGGTGGCCAGTGATGACGCAACCGACTGACGACAAAGCCAAGGCGCTCGAAGTGATGCTGGCCTATCTGGAGCGCACCTTGGCAGACGAACTAGCCACGACGCGAGACAGCGACTCGAAGGTGAACGTGCGTCTGACGATCTTCGGTGGGATTGTCGGCCTTGTGACGCTTGCGCTGCCCTTGGTTGGCGGCGCACGAGCTACGGCAGATCTGCGATATGCGACCATTGCGTCGTTTGCGGTCTTCGGATTCTGCCTTTGGCGAGCCTTGTCGCTCGCGCTGGCTGTGCTGAGCGTTCGGATAGAACTTCCAGGTGTAGCCGAGGGCTCATTCCAACGTGCGGCACGAAGCGACAAGGTGACATCTGTGAAAGTCCTCGAAGAACTTGTGCAAAACTACGCCATAGCCGTGGAGAACAATGCGCGTCTCATAGAGGAGCGGAAGACGCCTGGTACGGCGCTCAAGGTCTGGAGCAAGTGGACACTGGCCACGGGATTTCTTGCGCTCGCGTTATCTGCTATCGTGTATATGACTGCCGGCCCGAAGTCGGCGAAGGAGAAAGAGAGTCCTATGGCTGACGAGGTGAAGCAACAACAACAGCAGACACCACCTGCTCCGGCTCCTGGTCAGGTGACATCATCAGCGTCGGATGACCAGCCCTCATTGCTCGCTGCGCCGATCAAGGTCGACTTGGAGAAGGCCGCCGAGCCGAAGCCTGGACGGCCGCTGACCTTCAAAGAGGAGCCGATCAGGAAGGTTCAGACGACGGATAAGAAGCCGTAGTCTGCGTTCCGATGACGCGCAAGGAGTGGCAATGAGCCAGACGCCGGAACTCTGCGTCCTCTGCCACCAACCGATCGACCCTAACGATCCCAACGTCATCATCCTGACCCAGGGCTCGCAAGGGAAGCCGCGGAGGTTGGCGCATTCTCCCTGTGACAAGAAGGAACGGAAGCGAGCATCCCATGAGCACTGAATTCGAAGCCCTGATGGATTTGTTCCGACGTGATGCCGATCTGTTCGTAATCCATGCCCGGATGTGCCTCCGAGCAACCGTCTTGGCGGGGGGGGAGGCGTCGCGCATCAGAAAGATGCTGCCGAGCACGCTTCCTGCGCCGAAGAATCTCGCGGAACAGAATCAACGGCTGTACGATCTCGTCTTTCAGTTCATGAAGTTAATCCTCCGGAGTACACGCCCGAAATGCTTCGAGAGGCGATCTCCAAGAGTGCTGGCATCTCGTCTGATCGCATGACGAAGATCATCGACGGTAGGAGTTGGTCAGTGCGAGACGCAAATTCCCTGGATAGGCTCGCCGACGATCTCCTGAAGAGGTTCCGCACGATCACGCCGAATCAATAGTGTTCGTCCGCCCTCAAATCGCCCAGTGATTTCTGGCGGCTTCTTGAGGTCCAGCCCGTACAAACGCGCTCCATCGCGACACTCCGGGCACCGCGGCGCTTCCTCATCCTGTGCGGCCATGAACACCCTGTTACAGTCCAAGGGCTCAAGATCGAGTTTCAGTCTCGCAGCCCGAAGTATCGCTACGTCTATATCCTGCGCGACTAAGGGCTCCCTGTCGGTGGAACCGCCTTCACCGATCGTCATACCCCTTGCTTCTCCGGTTCGGGCTACATCATCCGCAACGGTCATCCATCCACAGGAGGGTGCCATGCGGAGAATCGCGCTACTGTGCCTCGTGCTGGTCGTCCCAACGTTGGGAATCGTGGGAGCAACAAGGACGCCGGGCGCAGGCGTCGAAGCCACCGTGACCAGGACGCCGACGCAAGTTGAAGTGACGAACTTCCCGGCAGTTCAAGGGGTGAGTGGGACCGTCAATATCGGCAACCTGCCGGCAGTTCAAGCCGTTTCCGGGAGCGTGGCGGTCAACAATCTTCCGCTCGACGCCAACGGGAACGTCAAAGTGACGGCCGTCATGGAGAACCGCCGCCTCCGGTTCGTTGGCTAGGAATACATCCACGGGCACGGTTTTGGCCATCTCGAATGCGTGCAACGTCGAGTATCCGAACTCCAAGATGTGCGAACTCCAAGACTTCTACGGCTCGGTGCCGCCAGCTCCCCCTTTCGACACGTCCGCTGTATCGGTGATTACCAACTATCCCAATTTCGCCTCTTACTTGCCCTTGGTCGGCTGCGTCGATACCGGAGGAACGGCGTACACGGTCAACTGCGGTGTACCCGGCCCCTACGTGGCCGCGTGCTGCGGTTTCTGAGAGGAGGCAAGCGAACCCGGACGCCACTCCGCTGCGAACCCGACGCCCGCCGGCAGGTACAGCGGGTTGTTAGGTGGCATCATCTTTGGCTTCTGGCCGCCATACGACGACCGTACCTTCAATCCTTGCTTCTGCCGATTCGAGCGCTATGGGACTGCTCTCGTGATCCACGCGTGCCTCGATTTCGGGGCGCTCCAGTCGCAGGCGATCAAGGACTGCTTGCTTCAGTTGAGCGACGGAGTACCGGTCAACACGCTGACCGGCCCAAGGAGGCGTCTTCAGCAACTTCAGAAACACTGTGACGGCATAGCCGCGCGTGTGCTGAGACACCTTCACCAAGTCGCTGACGACCAGGCCCTCAATCAGGTCTCCCGACCAAGGTACCTTGAACTCGAATACGTAAGGCGGCTCGACAGACTCGATTGAGACGACCTGCAGATCGTGTCGTTGGCCCTTTTCGAGCAGAACCCTAAAGCTTCCTGGCCAGCGTGCCTGCAGCTGCCCATTTAGCTCGAACGAGGAAAAGTGAACAACCAGATCTTCCGGGGTCGTCCGAACCTGCTGGAACGCGATGTTTGTGCCATGGTTCCGGAGGGCGTCTTCTACTGACTTCGCTACCACAACCACGACATCATGCTCGGTCGGACCTGGGACTGTTGTCATCACACTTTCCTCGGCGTCATGCGACCTAACAGGTTGCTGAAAAACCCCTCGCGGGGGCTCCTGAGATAGTCGGATGCGATGTCCCGAAAAAAGGAGTCGAGGAATGACGGCTCTTTCAGACGAGTCCCGAATTTCGAGCGCGCCTCCGCAGGGAGTCCAAAATAGTTTTTCAGCAACCTGCTGACTAACGCCTCGCTCACCTGCTGCGCGCGAATGTCCCCAGTGACTCAGCCCCGCACCAGGCAGACGCCCGGGGGGAACAGGTGGTGCGGCACATCACCGTCATTTTCGTTGGTGCGGCGCATCAAGGCGTCTCTCGTCAACATTATAGTTCCAGGATGTTGTGTTATTGGAAAAGGATATCCACTTGAGCCCGGATACTCTTGCAGCGAGTGGGCCTCCTTGTTCAGCAATCATTTGGTTGACTAGCGCTTCATTCATCTCCGGTGACTGGATTGACAGCGCCGACTTGTCTTCGCCAAGGAGTTCGACTCTATACTTGAATCCTGCTGCGTCATAGGCACGTTGAAGACGTGAGGCAAATTCCTGTCTGAGATACAATTGTTTGGGGTCGTCGCGTCGATCGTCTTGATCCCGCGACATGATGATTAGCATTGTTAGAACGAGGACAGCAGATAGTATCCCCAGGGCTGCATAGGCAATTGTCTTCGGGCGACCGGGTAATGGAAATGTCGCTGTGGCTGTAGCCATTGGGATACCGCAGTGAGGGCATGTTGTTGCCGCAGCCGGCACATCATTCTTGCATTCGCGACAGAGTTGCGTATTACGAGCCGGCAGGGGTACCTTGCAGTGAAGGCACTGGGGGGCTTCTGTGCTAACGAGGCGTTGACATTGCCAACATGGCTTGAGGGCCACCGTACCTCCGAATGACTCAGTGACTTAAAGGAGCACACTAAACCCGCGGTCCGCCCAACGCCCCTCTCACCTGCGGTGTGCGAGCGCCGCTCCCCCGATCCTACTCCAAGCTGGGCGCAGGCCGTCAGGTGCTGCGGGGCGTGGCATGACTTGATTTCCGTTGAGCGTGGCAAATGCAATTATATGAGGGTTCGAGCGCGTGCATACGACTTCTCAATGAGCGATCGCGCCAACTGCAAATCGGACTCATCACGGACAGTGAATACGGACGGGAAGCGCTCGGCCCAGTGATGCGTGGACGGCGTGTTTGTTAGATGATCGTCGTCGTCCGGTTCGAGACGCACGAACAGACGAATCGAGTGCCTGGCGGGGTTGAGATACGCGAAGGCGCCATTCGTCCGGTCGCTCCGGAACGAGGCGTAGTAGCCGGCCTCTGCGTAGTCATACTGTGCGAGTTCGTCGCGGAGCGTGCGGAACCAAGCGCGGGTGGTCGGACCGGACTGAACCAAGGTGACACGACGGTCCGATGTCCTGCCCAGATCGGCGGCTTCTGTCATGACGACGTGTCCTCCTCATGAACCCGGCCGGGATACCGCGCCTACTCACGTTCGCGATTCTGCGATCGGGCGAAGGGTTGATTCTGACTCCTCCGCTTCACACCAGGGCCTCGGAGGCTACCCCTTACAGGACTGTTCCTGATCCGCTTGTCGATTTCCGCTATACGCGGATCATTGAGTCGCTCGCGAAGGTCGAAGGCGATGTTGCTCGACATGCGAGCAAAGATCCTACCTGCATCACTGTCGATCTCTTCGCCGACAAGTAAGCGAAACTCGATGCCGGGAACACTGAAGATATATTGCTGATAAGAACCGATCTTCTCTGACGACTCATATAATCCGCAGTCTAATCGCGGCGTCGCGTCAGCCCATACGAACACGAGGACCCGGGCGATTTCGGGGAAGGGCGTCTCGCCTAGAAGATATCGGCGGATCGCCTGTTCATCTGACGGACTCAGGCAGTCTCTCAATTTCAGGTTACCCAACTGCCTCCATCGACCCACCGAACCACGCCAGATGACACTCGCGACAAAATAGCGGTAGGCTTCGACATCGACGCTGGGAATCGATGCTGCCGAGAAGCATGAGAACTCGCTGTTGCTGGCGAACGGGGTTTCGGATCTCAGTTTGTCGCGAAGAATGAAATTCTTCGCGCCCCGGTAGCACTCCTTGATGACGATTCTCTCACCATTTTTCGAGAAGCGTTGCTCGCAGCTTTGGCAAAGAAGGCGACAAGTGATCTGTGAGGAAGTTCGAAACGTACCTTCGCGGGTAACGTGGACAGGATCTCGGATCAGGCGGTAGAGCGCTTTCGGGAGAAGGTGGCCTTCTTGCAGATTATCTCTTACCCGGCAAAGCGCGCACAGATCGGTGGACACAATTCGCCAGTCCCTCTCAAGGGACCTACGACGCGCTCCGGGCGACCTTGTAGCCGACCCAAGCCAGCCCGAGGAGACAGAGGACTTGGAGCGTTGGACTGAAAGCCTTGCCCGTGATCGCGAGGTTGGCGGCGTGCTCGCAGTTGAAGTTGATCATGTCGTAGGGTGTCCTGACGAGGCTGAGGGCTCGCGCAACGATCGCGCGGCGCTCACGCGTGGAGTGAGGGTGAGAATATGGAACGACCCACCACCCGCGCCCGGCGGCGAACTCCTCCAGGCTGACCAACTCCACCATGCGCCCCTTGGCGTTGTGGACCACTTGTCCGCCGTCGACATAGATCCCTTGGTGAAGGAGCCCGGTCGCCAACTTGTCACCAATCGTGGGACTCATGATACCCTCCAACCTCCCAAGTACCGAATTCTCTACCTTTCGCCCGAGCCTGTCAACAATCGCTGTGACCCGAGGCTCCGCTGGGGGGATCAAAGGCTGGGCGCTCTACGAGGCCCCCACGATCTGGGGCGGCGCCGACCTCGCTACTATCCGTCTCTCCCCGTGGCCTCCACGTGCACTCCGGCGCCCTTCGCTCAGGATTGCGCCCTCCCTGCGGAAAGCGATAACCTGTGCCGCTGGCTGATGATGTCTATCGCGCGCCCGTAGCTCAGCTGGATAGAGCATCGGACTTCGAATCCGGTGGTCGGGGGTTCGAGCCCCTCCGGGCGCGCCACTCAGCACACCATCAGCGACCTGATCACCGCGGCTCGTCCTCATCTGGTCAACCCGACCGGAGCAGCGTCCAACCTGCGGCTCATCGACCTGTTCCTCGGCACGCAGCCGCTGGCCTCGTTCGGCCCGCAGCAGGTCAGGGAGTTCGTCTCGGCCCGGCTGGCGGATGGCGTCTGCGGTCCCACGGTCAACCGGCAGCGAGCGACGCTGAGCCGGTTGTGCGAGATCGGCATCGACCTCGGCTGGTTGACCACCAATCCCGTCAAGCGCGTGAAGCCGGCCCGGGAGAACCCACCGCGGATTGAGTGGTTGCGGCCGGAGCAGGCGGAACGGGTGCTCCGCGCGTGTCCCCCGTTGATCCGAACGTTCGTCCTCGCCCTGATGATGACGGCCTGCCGGCGCGGGGAGATGCTGGCGCTGGAATGGGCCGACGTTGACCTCGAGGCCGGTCGCATCCTGATCCGCAGGTCGAAGAACGGGGACTCGCGCTCCATCCCGATCCATCCGACCTTGAAGGCGGCGCTCCGGTCGATGCCTCAGCCGCATGAGGGTCGCGTGTTCCCGCTCAAGAAATCCACCATCCGGGGTCCGTGGAGACGAGCGTGTGTCACGGCCGGGATAGGGAAGTTTCGGCTCCACGCGCTCAGGCACACGGCGATCAGTTGGATGGTTCAGGCCGGGACGCCGTTAGCAGTCGTCGGAGCCGTCGCGGGGCACAAGTCCATCTCCATGACCATGAGGTACGCCCACCTGTCCCCGCAACATCTACGTGCTGCCGTCGAATCCATCCCGGCCTTGACTTCCGATCCCGGAGGCCGTAGGTCTCCTTCTCGATAAAAGGAGGTGGGCGATGTCCACGAAACTTCAGAAATGTGGTCGCTGTAAACGGCATCTGAAACCCGGCGCGTTCTCACCGTCGAAAAGAGGAGTCAACGGGAAATGGTGTCGGGCGTGCTTCCGGGCGTACCGTCAGTCGAAGAAGTCGGCCCGCAATCCCTCCGCGGCGAAGTCGAAGGCGCGCGCTGTCGTCAAACCGGCTGACGTCGTCACGCATCCCAAGGCGGTCAAGAAGCCGAAGCCGCAGGAGGTTCCAGCCCTGTCCTAACCGCACCATCAGTCCCGCCGTTCGTAACCCGGCCCCTTCAACCTCGGAGGGGTCGCGGTGAGCAGGGAGGCGCCGGGTGCGCTACAATGCGCCCGCACATGACGCTCAATCCGCTGTTGCCCTCCCAAAAGAATGAGGTCTTCGCCGCCGTCCAGACCGCGAAGCTGGACCCAGCGGAGTTCGAATGGGCCGATTACCGCAGTCGATTCAAACGGGACCTTTACGTTCCGATCCTCCTGCACAAGACCAGCAACTATTTTTTCCAATTCGATACTCATCCCTCCCGCGGACGCCACGTCTTCTTTTCCCCGGGTGACGGCAAGCACGAAGAAAACCAAGGCGCCGAGAAATGGGAGCAGGTCCGTCCCTTCGTGCATTATTGGCTCGCGCGGCTCAAACAGGAGGTGAGCCAGCCCGACCTTTGGGCGAGCATCGGGACCGAAAAAGCGCTCGTCGTCAACGTGCAGCCGGGAACGTCCGACGAGCCGTTCAACCAGGACGAAATCAAGCGCATCGAGAACTCGATCGAGGAAATCAAGCGGTATCTCGCTTCAACGCAGAACTTGACCGCCGAGCAGTTGAGATTCACCAACGCCCGCCTGACCTATCTCGCCGAAGCTGCGCAGCGTATGGGACGGAAGGATTGGGTTCTTCTCGCCGTCGGAACGCTCACCAACATCGTCATCGGCGCGGCGTTTGCACCGCCAGCGGCGCATGAACTCTTCCGTGTCGCGGGGGAGATGCTCAACTGGATCGTCCACCACCGACTTTTCCTTCCGCTGTCCTAAGGTATAATCCGCGCCGGGGTAGTTCTCCCCAGAAAGGAGGTCACATGTTGACCAAACTTTTGGGGAGGGCGCGCTTCGTAAATTAGCCAAGTGACGGGGCACCTCGGAATCCCCGGTAGACTGCCGGATCAGTTCCGAATCCCGAAGCAGCTAACGCGCGAAGGCAGTAAGTAAAATAGTACAAGCCCGCCAAGGCCTAGTCAGCCTAGCGGACACCTTTTACCGCGCCTTTCCCCACCTAGGCGGCGCAGTTTCGAAAGAGATTGCGTCGCCTTTCGTGTGTAGGTACCCGATGCTCCGATGCGGTAGAATGTGCTCCATGAACATCCCGCCGGGCAGCACAGGAGGAGGAATGAAGCCACTCGACTGGGTCGCGATAGTAGGCGCAGCCGCTTGGATACCACAGGTACTTGGTTGGATTGCGCGCAAGCTCGCAAAACCCTCCCTCCGTCTTGTCACTGGCATCGCGCCCGAGATCGGCTACACGACATTTGGTACCATCTTTAATTTGACGTGCGCGATCTCCGCCGAAAAGAAGGACGCCATCATCGAGCGCGTCATCTGCACACTTGAGCATGAGCGAGGCCAAAGGATTAACCTCAATTGGGTCCGACTGAGCGAGACATTTTCTCAAATCAGCGGGCCTGAGGGCACAGCAGAGGTTGGCAAGCATCAGCCGGCGATTGCCCTCAAGGTTGGGACATTGATTCTTGCCGAGAAGATCATTGGATTCAACGACCGCGCATTCCAGGAGCAAATCCGCACAGGGTCCGCGCTGGTAGCCGAAAGATTGGCGTTGCTCCGTGGGAATGCACACGCGAATCCGGAACAAGAGATATTCGCGTCAAGGGAATTCGCAGACCTACTCGGCTTATGGGATCGCAACTTCGCATGGCAAGAAGGACGGTATACTGCGCGAGTCGCCATCAACATCGTCGGGGTTAAGAAACCGACCATTTGCCCGCTTCGATTCACACTATCGACAAATGAAATCCAACGACTTCGCAGCAACGTGGCCGAGGTCGGACGATTTCAGCGAGACCTGATCCAGGTTCCCGCGGAGCCTCCAACGTACAACTGGAATTGGGTCTACCCGCCATTCGAGAAGTCCGCCTAGCGCTTCCAGCTATCCGGCATCCTACTCCCCGGCCCTCGTTTCCGCAGCCGGTGCTTCTCGTCCTGCGCGCGCTTGTCCTTGAGCCGATCGGGAGCGGACAGCATGAACGCCTTCGCATGCGGCCAGTAGCCCATCGCGAGGTCGAGAGTCGATTCGTCGCCGGACACCTCTAGGTCAGCGCGGACCTTCGAGAGCGTGTCGTCCAGCAACCGGATCGCGTACTCGACGCAGCGAATCCGGCTAGCCGTCCAGGCGCGCTTAGCTCGACGAGTCACGCCCGTTACCGGCTCCCTCCCAGACAGTCGTTGCACCTCATCCTCGTCGGCGTCCGGGTGCTGAATGTGCTACCGCAGCCGACGCACTTCTTCGACTGGAACTTGTCCGCCTGTCCCCGCGCGTAGGGATCGCCCGACAAGCCAGCGAACGAGTCCGCCACGATGGATTTCTGCATCTGCGGGGAAGGAGCCGCCGCGGACCGCTTGATCCTGACGATAGCCTCCGTCGCGCGAGACATGCCTTCGGAATCGCCATCGGCCAGAGCCCGCGCATAGGCGGAGCGAGCCTCATCGAGCGGCGTCGGAGGAGGATTGACAGCGGCGATCTTGGCGCGTAGACGTGAGCATTCCGCCAGCGCCCGGGTCCGCGCTTCTCCAGCCAGCGCTGAAGCAGCGTTGACGAAGGAGCGCAGTTGTTGGATCAGGGGCAGGCCAGCGAACCAGGCGTCCCAGCCCGCCGAAGGCTTGGAAAAGGAGCCGCGAAGAGATTTGACGCCGGGCTCGGTGAGGGCGCGCGTGATGGGCGGACCGCCACGCTCGGGAGTGGGATAGAGGACCGTCGTGCCGCTGACAGTCGGCTGAATCGTCAAGCCGCGAGATTCCAGTTCGGCGTTGACAGCAGCGAGTCGGGCTTTATCGCTAAGATCCGCGTTGAGGCCGTCGGTACTATGGACAATATGGGTAGGCACAGAGTGATTCCTTTCGGTCAGCAATTTGCTGAACCATTTCGTTCTATCCGCGGGGACTTGTTTCCCTTCGCGGACGCAAGCATCGCAGCGGTAGTCGAGCGAGCCTTGATCGTTGGGGATTTCATCGCCACAGATTCGGCAGACGTCCCCGGAGGTGTTACGAGGCATCGGACTTCTTCGCGGCCTCGCGCCATAGCACAATCCCCATCGCAGCGAGCACGTGCTCCACGGTGACAGGGACGCCTGTCCTTTCCGTGGATTCCTTAGCTATCTTGGCGGCAGCGTCGAGGACGTCGTTGACGATTGCGGTATGAGACTTCGCGTTCATGTTCGATCCTTTCGATGATGAGCCGGCGAGCCAGTCGCTCCGATGGTCATTCGGAGTCGGATCAACTCGCCGGCACCGCTTGATCCGGAGCGGCGCGACGCTTTGGCAGATGCCTAGCGCCACTTCGCAGCCGGTCCTCCCTGAATGGACAGCGGGGATCGGTCGCGCAACGTCCGACCTCGTGCTGATACGTCGTTCATTCTCGGGCGCACCTCATTCCCGTCGTCCTCAGCCGGCGTCCGGTCAGAAGCAACGGTCCTTTGCGTCGAGTGATTCCGCGTGGTTTCGATCAGCACGAGGAAGTTGAGCCCATCAGCCCGCTCAACGCGAACTTTCATCGCCAGCCGCGGGAGATCCTGAACGTTGGAAGTCGCCACGTCAGGCGCGGAAGGCTCGGTTCGCGCTGCCTCATGGTTGGGGGATGAGGTGCTGGCTTGATGGGCAGGTCGTCAGGTTAGCCGCGCGGCTTGAGCACTCCCATGCCGACAGCGACCTTCCGCGGCGTGCGATTGACGTGAGAGACGAAGCCGTAGAGTTGATAGTCCTTCTTCAGCTCGTTCCAGAACGCATCTAAATAGCAAACCGCGATTCGGGATCACCGCAAGTTATTTTTTCTGCGTGACT
>CAYLND010000046.1:0-24807 GCA_964384905.1 uncultured Acidobacteriota bacterium | reverse complement strand
CGCCTGCTCGACCGGCTGCCCCTGCAGGCGGTGCAGCAGATCGTCGCCCTTCTGACGCTCCTTGTGAGCCTGGAAGCGCTTCCCGAGGCTCTCGTAGGCGTCGGCCAGCTTCAGATGGGCGTCCACTTCGAGACGCGTGAGCGGCTGGGTGTAGGCCCACTTCAGATACGTCTCGAGCGCCTCGGCCGCCTCCTTGTCCTTCTTCAGCTTGTGCGACGACACGCCTACGAGGTAGTCGACCAGGGGGTAGCCGTCCTTCTTCTCGGTCTCGATGTTGATCCGCCGGGCCTCCTTGAGCTCGGCGATCGCCTGCGGGTGGCGCCCCAGGTAGTACAGGTTGCGCCCGTAGTTGTAGCGCACGATCGAAACCCCCGGGAAGACGGCGCTCGCCTTCGCCAGATACGGATCCGCCTTCCAGTAGTCGTGGGAGTCCATGTAATAAGTGCCGAGGCTGAACAGGGCGTCGAGACTGCCCGGCTCGAGATCGAGCACGCCGCGCCACTCGCCGAGAGCCCCATCGATGTCCGACTGCTGCATCAGGGACTCGCCCATGACCCAGCGCGACTTGGCCGTCTCCCCCAGCGACTGCAGCTCGCGGGCCAGATCCTTGGCCCGCACCGGGTCGCCGGCGATGCCGAGGAAGGACTTGGCGAGGTTGTACAGGAAGTCGGCCTTCTCCTGCGGCACCGCGCCGTAGTTCCTGAGATGCGGGACGATCGACGGCGGGGCCGCGTCGATCGCCGCCAGGAGCGCCTCGTTCCCGTGCACCGACAGGTCGCGCATCGCGGCGAACTCGACGGGGGATCGGTCGTCGTCGTTGCCGGGGCCGTCGCCGAGGACGGCCGCGAGACCGTCCCCCCCCAGGCGGAACGTGTACAGGATCTCGTTCGGTCCGAGCACCGTGATGCGGTGCAGGTCGTGCGTGACCTCGCCGCTGGACGAGATGACGTTGCGCATCCAGCCGACGTCGATCGAGAGCGGCTCCGCCGAGCCGAGGAGGAGCAGATCCTTGCCGGAGATCTGGAACAGCAGGGTCGACTCGAAGGCGCGCGAAAAGGTTCGCATCACCGCGCGGAGGGCGGACTCGCCGGCGGAGGCCGCGGGCACCCGCAGGGCGACGAGACCGCCCGGCTTGAGGCGCTTCTTCAGGAGAACCATCCCCTCGCCGGTGACCAGGGAGGCGCTCTGCGGCAGCCAGGGCTCCAGCCCGGCCACGATGATGACGTCGTACGTCTCCGGGTCGACCAGGAGCCGGGCGCGGGCGGCGTCGGCGACCCGGACCAGCCGCGAATCCATGGTCGGCGAGTAGTTGTACGCCGAGAAGAAGGGCGAAGCCTCGAACAGGACCGGCTCGCGCTCCAGGACCGTCAGCGTCTTCAGCGGATGGCGCAGCAGCGAGCCGGCCGTGACCCCGTCGAGAAAATCGATCAGCAGGACGCTGTCGGTCGGGCCGTGGACCAGGACCGGTATGTGGGCCTGCAGGACCTGCGTCCGGATGTCGTCGCCGGTGCCGGCCTCGACCTTGCCGTCGACGGTCAGCGACAGACCCTCGACCGGAGGGAGGCCCTGGCTCGGCTGCAGCGTCCGCTCCACCATGACCGACGCGTCGGCCCCCTCCTTGTAGAACAGGACCTCCGTGCCGCGCCGCGCGTTCAGATAGCCCTCGATGGAGCCGTAGTGCGACAGCGCCCGGGTGCCGTAGCGGTACAGACCGGCGGCGACCAGGCGCGGGTCCCAGGTCGCGGGCCAGCCGATGAAGATCACGATCAAGCCGGACAGCGCCAGCCCGATCGTCGTGCGGAACGCCCGCTGCTTGAAGCGGGCGAACAGCAGGAACAGGATCGCCGCCCACAGCCCGACAGCCGCCACGCAACCCATCGATCGCCGCAGACCGAAGACCGGGATCATCAGCAGGCCGACCGTCAGATCGGCGAGGACGATGCCGAGGGCGACGTAGGTGATCACGCCGATCGCCGACCGGCGCCGGGCCCGGGCCGCCTGCGCCAGGAGAGGCAGCGCCGCCCCGAGCAGAAGCACCGACGGAAGCATGAGAGCCCCGGCGGCCAGGGCGTCCGGAAGCACCGACCATCCCGGCTGCTCGAGGGTCGGCAGCAGCTTCAGATAGAGCTGCGCCACCTGCGTCACAAGGTACATCGACAGGTAGGCGGTGATCGACGCCGCGCCCATGACGACCGCCAGGGCGACGAACGGCCCGCTCAGGATGTCGGTCAGGGCCGACGACAGGAAGACGCCGACGGCGAGGGCCAGCAGGAAGACGGCGCCCGAGGTAGCGCGGGCGTCGAGGCTGCGGCCGATCACGAATGACAGCGTCCTGTCGTAGATCAGCAGGAAGCCCCAGGCGGTGAACGCGAACAGCGCCATGGCGGCCCCCAGCGCTCCCGCCGCCTCGGTCGTGGTCTCCTGCGTCGGCTCGCCCGCGGGGGCGATCGCCCGCGTGTCATCGCCCGCCAGGATGGCGCCGATGACGCCCGGCCCCTCGACTCCGCGCTGGCGCAGGAGGACGGTTCCCGCCGCGGCCAGCCCGGACATCGCCAGCCCGAGCAGCGTCGTTCCCCGCAGCCCCAGCGCGGGGAGAACCAGGGTGCCCGCCGCGCCGAGGCCCAGCGCGCTCCCGGCCAGCGACAGGCCGAACGAGAAGCCCAGGCTGAGACCGACGCCCTCGGGACGGGAGGTGACCATCCGGGCGAGGAGCGGCGGAGCGGCGCAGTAGATCGCCCCCGGGAGAGCGAATAGCGCCAGGCCGAGGACGAGACGAAGCGCGAACGAGCCGGCCATACCGTGACCTAGGACGGGCCACAGCGCCAGGTACCCGGCGCGCGCGGCGCGGTACAGGAGGATCGACAGGACGGTCGCCAGTCCGAGCCCCGCCTGGGCCACCGCCAAAAGCCCCATCGGGGCGCTCATCCTCCGCGCCCGGACGCCGGCGAAGACGGTGCCGAAGCCCGCCGCACAGGCGAGCGCCGCCACGGCGGCGCCGGCCGCCTCGGCCTCGAACCCCGCGGTCAGCGCGTAGACGCGGCAGCCGACCACCAGAAGAAAGGCGGCCGCGGCGGCGTGCGTCAGGTAGATCGCGAACGCGATCGTCGGCACCACCACGCTGCCCGTGGTGATGGCCGCGCCACGCGCGGGTCCGGCGGCGGTCCGGGCCGTGTCGCTCATAGGGCGGTGATCTTACCATCGGTGAGCCTGCGTCCCTCCCCGCTGAAAATCGCCGGACGGGCCAGCCGCCAGCGCGTCAGGCGGTACTGCAGGGCGGTGGAAACGACCCCCAGACCGTAACGCATGCTCGACCAGGGTCCGATCGAAGAGGCCTCCGGGAAGTAGCGGCAGGGGGTGCTGATCTCTCCGATCGAGAAGCCGAAGTGGATCGCCTGGCACAGGATCTGGTTGTCGAACACGAAGTCGTCGGAGTTCTCCAGGAGCGGCAGGGTCTCCAGGACCCGGCGCGTGAAGGCGCGGTACCCGGTGTGGTACTCGGAGAGCTTGCGTCCCAGAAGGAGGTTCTCGGCCAGCGTGAGACAGCGGTTGCTCACGTACTTGTAGAGCGGCATGCCGCCCTGGAGCGCGCCGCGCACCAGGATGCGCGAGCCGATCACCAGGTCGAAGTGCCCCGATCGCAGAAGCGCCACCATGGCGGGGATGATCCGGGGCGGATACTGATAGTCCGGGTGGAGCATGACCACGATGCCGGCACCGCGCTCGAGCGCCGCCCGGTAGCAGGTCTTCTGGTTGGCGCCGTAGCCGCGGTTCCTGGGATGGACGATGGTCGGGATGCCCAGCAGCCGGGCGACTTCCACGGTGCGGTCGTGGCTCGCGTCGTCGACCAGGAGGATCTCGTCGACCACCTCGCGCGGGATCTCGTCGACCGTGCGCTGCAGCGTCCGCTCGGCGTTGTACGCCGGCAGGACCACAACCACCCTCTGGCGATCGTCCACCGGCTCCTCGTGATGGGCGTGCTATTCTAGCGCGCCGTGCCGGGCCGTCGCTGGATTCCCTACGCCGTCGTGGGCTTCGCGAGCGCCCTCGTGTACGCGCGCACCGTCGGCTTCCCGTTCGTCTTCGACGATCGGCACCTGATCGTGAACAACGTCTTCCTGCGCGAGCCCTGGAGCCCGCTGGCGGCGTTCGCGCATCATTTCTGGCACGGGACGCCGTTCGGGGCGGCCTACTACCGGCCGATCGTCGTCTCCAGCCTGGCCCTGAACGGTCGCCTGCTCGGCTGGGGACCGGCCGGGTTTCATCTGATCAACGTCCTCCTGCACGCGGTCAACGCCGGACTCGTCCTGGCTCTCGCCCGCCGTCTCGGTCGCTCCCAAGGGAGCGCCCTCGGCGTCGCCCTGCTCTTCGCCTGCCATCCCGTCGCGGCCTGGCCGGTCGCCTCGATCGTAGCGCGCGTCGATCTCCTGGCGGCCCTGTTCGTGCTGCTCGCCTGGCTGGCGATGGAGACCCATGCTCTCCTCGTCGGGCTGTTCTTCCTCCTGGCGCTTCTCTCCAAGGAATCGGCGCTCGCCTTCCTGGTCGTGCCTTTGCTCGGTCTGCGACGTATCAAGGGGGGCCGACCGGCCTGGCCCGCGCTGGCGGCGTCGGGCTTCGCCGTTCTGAGCTGGCTGCTCCTCCGGCGCTCGGTGGGGATCGGACTGCTCCCCGATCGAAGCCTCATCGACCCGCTGACGAACCCTCTCGCGCAAATCCCGCTCCCCACGCGGCTGCGGGGGTCGCTGGCTCTCGCCGGTCGCTATCTTCTTTATCTGGCGATCCCGGTGCGCTTCAGCGACCCCGTCAACTACTTCAATCCGGCGGCGCTGCCGGGCCCACTCAGTCCCGCTGTCCTCCTGCCTCTGGCCGCGCTCCTGGCGTGGATCGCATGCATCCTCGCGCTGTGGGTCCGGCGCGACCGGATCGCATGGCCTCTCGCCTTCTCCCTCGCGAGCTTCCTGCCGGCGTCCAACATCCTGGTGCCGATCAGCTCGCTCTACGCCCAGAACTTTCTGTACCTGCCGCTCGTTGGCTCGAGCCTCGCCCTGGGAGACGTCCTCGACCGGCCGGCAGCCAGGAGGGTCGCCGTCTCTTCCGTGACCGCCGGGTGGAGGGGTGTCTTCGCGTGGAGGCGGTCATGGCTCGCCGGAGGGGCGCTTTTGACCCTGGCCGCTCTGTCGTCGCTCGAAGCCGGCATCTGGCGCAACAACGTGGCGCTGTTCAGCGCCTGGATCGAGCGCTTCCCCGGCTACCCGATCGCACACAGCGCCCTCGGTGTGTCGTTCCTCGAGCGCGGCGAGCCGGCCCGTGCGATTGGACCGCTCCGCGACGCCCTGACGCTGACCGACCGAAGCACGGAAGCGCACTACAACCTCGCGGTCGCACTCCTGGCGACGAGCCAGGAGGGCGGGAGCGCCCGGGAGGCGCTGGAACACCTGCAGCGATCGCTCGAGCTGTCACCCGACCTCGCCCCCGCGAGAACGCAGGCGAGCCGGGCGCTCCTCCTGCTCCACCGTCCCTCCGAGGCGGAGCGCGAGGCGCGCGAAGCCCTGAGGCTGACGCCCGGCTTCACTCCGGCCATGATCGGCCTGGCCGAGGCGCTGTACCAGCAGTCACGCTACCGGGAAGCGGCCGATCTTTACGACGCTCTGGTGCGGCTGTCGCCCGCCGACGCGGGCCTCCGATCGCGGCAGATCCAGTCGCTCCAGCGGGCCGGCGAGCAGGCGCGGGCGGAGGACGCCGGACGTGACGCACGCCGGCTGATCCCCGGGTTCCGGACCGACGACTCTCCCTGAAAAAAACGAGCCACCAGGTAACGCTGACCTGGTGGCTCGAAGGGCTGAGTACGCGGAGTGCTTAGCTCGTAAGCGGACCGCGCGAGGCGCACGTGTCGTTCGACTTCGCACAGCTTACGGCGCGCGCCTCGATCTTCTCCGTGTGGATGATCGCCGGCTTTTCGTAGACCTTCTTCATGAGTTCTCTCCCTCGTCTCGTTAGAAGCTGGCCAGGTCGGACTTCAGCTTGCCCTCGGTGGTCAGGCTGACGACGTAGAACGACTTCTCGTTCTTGAAGTCGCTACGCTTCAGGGCCACCGAATAACTGGAGCCGCCGCCGCCCTTGCCCGTGCCGGCGATCAGGCCGCCGATCTGCCGTCCGCTCTTGGTCTCGATCGAGAAGCCCTGCAGGCCAAGCTCGGAGTCGGTGTGCCACGACACGATTACGTCGCCACCTTTCTGCGTGGCGCGAACACCCAGCGCGCGGGCCGAAGGCGCCAGGGGGGGAGGTGCGTTGCCGGTGATGGCGCTGGAACCGACGATATTCGGGCTCTCGACGTTGTCCGACATGATCGTGGCGCCGAGGAACAGGCACTGGCTGGATGGGAACGTAGCCTGGCCGGTGTCGGGGGTCCAGAGGGCCGGGCAGGTCGCGCCCGTGCCCGGGCACGCCGTTCCGCCTGGCGTGCAGACCTGACCCGGAGAAGTACCCCCGACGCAGCGGCCGCGGGCCAAGTCGAGCCCGGCGCCCACGCAATCGCCCGCCTTCCAGTAGATGTGACCAGGAAGGAAGGTGTGGTTCTCCGGAGTCCCGGTGGCGTCCTGGCAGGTGCTGCCGCCGCCAACGGAAGCCGGATCACAGTCGGACAGGATGAGAGGCATGCCGGCGGTGGCGCTATACGTCACGCTCGTGTTATTTGCGTCACCACCCTTTGTGAAGGTGTTGATCGTCACGACCTTCGAGAGGGCCGCGTTGCCGGCCGGGTTCTGACAACTGGTCGGCTGGGTCGCGTTGTCCGCGAACTCCGCGACGTAACCGCCGAACACGTCGGAATAGCCGACCGACAGGATCACGCCGCCGCCCGAATTATCACGAACGGTAATGATGTTCCTGCCGGCGCCCAATACGCCAGCAGGATCCGGGCACCCGGACGCTCCGGGGCGAGGAGTGTTCAGTTCATTGGCCCAGTTTCCGTCGATCGAGATGATCCCGTCGCCGTGTGTGCCGACGCCCACGCAGGTCCCGGAACCTTGAGACTGATCGCCATTCGCCTCGCAGATGAAGTCGGCCGTGAGACCGGCGGGTACTGGGTTCGTCGTGGAGATCTGCGCCAGGGTGGAGGTCGTCCCGATGGCGTACGCGAATCCCGCCACCTGTCCCCGATCATCGCAGCCGATGATCGTGCCGCCGAGCTGGTGACCGAACACTTGTGAACTCGGACACTGAGCGCTTGCGGGAGTCACGAAGATCCCGACGAGCGCCGCGATTACTGCGAGACAGCCAAGAATCCTGACCATATTGTGTCTCCCTCCTCTGAGGAGCGCTGCGATTAATAGTGCGCCGGCAAGAAAGTCTTCGCGCTCAGCGGCTCGCGCAGCTGAACCTGCTCACCGAGAACCAGGTTCAGCGTGCCCGCGCCGGCCGTGCCGCAGGTGACCTGCGTGAAGGCCCCGGTGGCAGCATTCAGACGGTTGATGGTACCACGCAGAATCTGGCAGGTTCCACCCGTACCGCACTGCGAGGTCGCGGTGCACGGCGCGCCGGGGGTGGGGCCGCCAACGCAGTAGTTGCCAGTGGAGGTCATGCCGACCTGGTTGCAGAGGTCTGCCGCCGTCACCGCCGTCGTATGGTAAGGAACCGAGAACCAGAAGTTGCCGACCTGGCCGGTCCCCGATTTCGGGACGGTGAGGGACAGCGTCGGGTTGTGCGAGCCGACGATGATGACGCTGGTCGGCGCCCCTGCGACGTTCGGCTGGACGATGTTGACGCCCTTGCCAGCGATCAGCAGCGTCGTGTTGGCAGCCGCCGTGCCGCAGGAGACCTGGGTCGTCGAGCCAGTGTTCTCATTGAGGAACGCGCACGTGGCGCGCAGTGGGAGGCAGGTTCCGCCCGTGCCGCACTGCGACGTGACCGTGCACGAGATCCCGGGGGTAGGGCCACCGTTGCAGAAACTGCCAGCACTGGTGAGACCGAGCTGGGTGCACAAACCGCCGGCGTTCACGTATGGATTATTGAACGGGATGGAGGTCCAGTTCCTGCCGACCTGGCCGGCGCCCGAGAAGACGATCGGCTTGTTCAGCTTGAACCCCATGTTCGAGGCGACCGCGAAGCCCCCGATGGCCAGAATCAGGGCACTCGCCACAACGACCGCCAGCAGCGGGCGCAATCTTGAAGTCATCATGTCCTTAGCCTCCTTGAAATTAGGCCACAACCCACACGTGTTTCACTGCTCGCGGCGCCAGAGGAATTCTGTCCACCGCTATTTACGCTCAATCCAAACTTTGTCAACAACAAACTTGGCAAACTTCTCACTCGATTCGATAAAAGACGACCGGGGACGAGTCGGGCTCGGTGTCGACCCAGACATGCCCCTTGACCACGTGCGACTCTCCTCGCACTGCGGTTCTCGGGTCGGTGCTCTTGTAGACCGTGTAGCTCACCTTTTCCCCGTCGCTCCAGGCGAGCCGCACGACTCCCCGATCCGCCACCACGTCCAGCTTTGAAATCATCTGGGCGCCGTCCCGCCCCGGGCCCGACCGCGACGAGAAGGTGGCTGCAAAGACCGCCAGAACCAGGACTGCGGCGGCAGAGGTCATCCAGGCGGCGCGCGCTGGCATCTGGATGAGCGGGAACGCCCGGAACAGCGGTCGCTGCGAGCGTTCGGCCGCGTCGCGGGCTATCCTGCGGCGCACCTCATCGGGAAGCCCGTACTCGCGCCCCGAAGCCCCCTTCGCCGCGACAATAAGCTCCGTGTACTGAGCAATTTCTGAGCGACATGGTGAGCAGCGCTCGACATGCTCCCGGACCATCCTCGACCGCCCCGAATCGAGCTCACCACCGGCGCTCAAAGGAAGCAGCGATCGCAACTGCTGGCATCTGTTCATGTCGTTATATACCGGCCGGCCCTGAGGAGCGTTCAAGATCGGACCGCGGGTCGCGTCCTTACGGGCAGCCGCCGGACCCCGGCACTCCCGGTTTCCCCCCGGGGACCGAGACCGTGTAGTTCCCCGGCAGGCCGTTCACGGTCGCCCTAACGGCGTAGAAGTAGCAATCACCGACGGGGGGGTTGGTCGTATCGGGAATACCGGCCGTGTCGGCGTCGGTCTGGTCGTTCGCCAGACAGGTCACCGCTCCGAGGTTGTTGTTCGGCGTCCCCGGCGTCACCAGCTTCAGCCGGCCGCGGATCACGTCGTAGGTCGCGCCGGGGACGATTCCCCAGGTGAAGACGGTCTGGTTCTGGCCGAACGCCGTGGTGAACTGCAGGGGGTCGCCCGGCACGATCTGGTTGACCAGGATGGTGATCGTGTCGTTGAAGTTGTCGGCCACCGCCAGGTCGGGCTTGCCGTCGCCGTTGCAGTCGCCCGCGCCGATCGCCAGCGGCAGGTCGCGCGTTCCGAAATCGCCCACCTTGGTGAAGTGGCCGAACCCGTCGCCATAGAGCAACGAGACGTCGTTGGCGTTCGTGTTGGTGACCGCCACGTCGAGGCGGCCGTCCAGATTGAAATCGGCCAGGGCGACGGCCGTCGGTCCCTGCCCGGCGGCGCTGTCGATCGACGGGAAGGAGAAAACGCCTCCGCCGTCCCCGAGGAGGGCGCTGATCGTCCCGGAGCCGCTGTTGGCGACCACGAGGTCCAGGAACCCGTCGCCGTTCAGATCGGCGCGCGCGATCCCGTGCGGCTGCAGCCCGACCGGGAAGGTGGCCGGAATGTCCACCACGCTTCCCGTCCCGTCGGAGCGGGCGATCGACACGAGGTCGGTCGTCTGACCGGGCGGCCGCGTAGCCGGGCTCGAGGTGATCGCGTAATCGTCGAAGGCGTCGAGCGTGTAGGCCCCGATCGCCAGCCCCTCGATGGTCGGGGCGATCGCCGACTGGCAGATCGATGGACCGAAGGCCGGCGAGGTCCCGGTGCCCAGACGCGTGCACAGATCGCCGGTGCCGAGCGGCCCGTTCAGGCTGCTCTCGCAGGCGATCGACATGTCGACGTTGCCGTCGCCGTTCACGTCGCCGGTGGCGAGGGCGTTCGGATCGGGGCAGCCGACGAGCGCGCCGTTGGTGACCGTGAAGTTGGCCGAGCAGTTGTTCACCATGTAGGAGAAGGTACCGTCGCCATTGTTCGCTGTGACCAGATCGGGGCAGTTGTCGTGGTTGAAATCGGCCGCGACCATCTCGATCGGCGTGATGCCGGTGTTGTTGGCCGAGTTGACCGTCGTGAAGCCGCAGGCGCCGTCACCCTGGATCACGGTGATGCTGTTGATCTGCTCGTTCGCCGCGATCACGTCCACTTTGTTGTCCCGATTGAAATCGCCCACCACCACGGCGTCCGGGAAGGCCCCGAACGGGACCGGGATGCGACCCGGTATGAGGAAGCTCGAGCCGCCGGTGCTCTGGAGGATCGAGGCGGTGTTGCCGGTGTTGTTGACCGTCACGACGTCGAGATTGCCGTCGCGGTTGAAGTCGCCGACCGTCGCGAAGTTCGGCGCCGGACCGACGAACAGCGTGTTGGTCAGGGTGAATCCACCGGTCCCGTTGCCGGTCATGATCGCCACCTGACCCTCCTGCGACACCTTGCCGAGAGTCACGATCAGGTCCGGCTTGCCGTCCTTGTCGAGATCGGCGATGGCCAGGCCGCGCGGGCCGAAGCCAGGCGACAGCGTGGTCGGCGAACCGAACCCGCCCGCCGTGTTCCCCAGGAAGATCGAGACGCTGTCCCCCGCGTTGTTGGCGACCGCCAGGTCGAGAATGTCCTTGTTGCTGGCGTCCTTGTCGTTGTTGAAATTGCCGACGGCGATGGCGACGGGCCCGACGCCGGTCGTCATGGTGCTGTTCAGCGTGAACAGACCGGTCCCGTCACCGCGGAAGATCTGGACGGCGTTCGTGGTGTTCTGGACCACGGCGAGGTCGGCCTTGCCGTCCCGGTTGAAGTCCGCGGTCACCATCATTTTGGATGCGGCGCCGACCGCGAACGTCTGGCGCGTGGTCGGGAAGCGCCCGCTGTTGTCACCCAGCAGGATCACGACGTTGCTCTGGGCGGCATTGAGGACCGCCACGTCGACCTTCCCGTCGCCGTTCCAATCCCCCGTCACCAGACCGGACGGCGTGCCGATGACGATCGTCGAAAGCTTCGCCCCGAACCCGCCGGTCCCGTTTCCGAGGTGTACCGCCACCTCCTGGCTGCGCAGGTTGCTGATGACGAGGTCCGGCTTTCCGTCGGCGTTCACGTCGACGTACGACATCGCCGAGGGCAGCGAGCCCGAGGTCAGGCTCGTCACCTTGCGGAAGGTGCCGTCACCGAACCCCTTGACCAGGGCGATGTCGCCGTTTCCGCCCGTCTGCTGGTTGACCGTGATCAGATCCATGAAGCCGTCGTTGTCATAATCGACCGCAATGACGCCGACGGGGTGGTCCCCCACGACGTAGTCCCGGCGGGATTTCAGGGACTGCGCCAGTGCGGGTGAAACGACCAAGAGCAGTAGCAGCGAACCGATCCGTACCTCAGACCATGCTTTCATGCGCGGCGCCTCATAAAACGAACCCCCGGTCCCGCTGCGAAGCGGTGCGGGACCGGGGGACATGGGACAAAGACCGAGATGCTACTGTCTCGCGGCCGGCCCGAACACCTGAACGGTCCCGTTGATGCGCAGCATCTCGATGAAGATGTTGTGACCGCTCTTGTGCTTCGGGACGATGAAGCTGTACGAATGGCCGACCCCGGTGACGCACTCCTCGCAGCGGATGAGGGCCGAGTTCTGCTGCGTCCTCACGCCCTTCGAGTCGATGGTCACCACGTTGAAGCCGAGCAGGTCGACTTCCGCCGTCGTCTTGAAGAACACCGTCCCGGAGCCCTTGCCGCTCAAGCTCGAGAAGTTGATCGCGATGCTATTGACGAACTGCACGCAGATGGCAGGGTTCTGGTCCGGGTTCGGGACGGTCGGGCAGTTGTCGCAGGCGTCACCGATGCCGTCGAAGTCGGTGTCTTTCTGATCCTGGTTCGTGACGTTCGGGCAGTTGTCGCAGGCATCGCCCAGCGTGTCCCCGTCCGAGTTCGCCTGGCTGGGGTTCGCGACCGTCGGGCAGTTGTCGCAGACGTCGCCCACGCCGTCGTGGTCGGCGTCCGCCTGGTTGGCGTTCGCCGCGTTCGGGCAGTTGTCGCAGACATCGCCCACGCCGTCATGGTCGGCGTCCGCCTGGTTGGCGTTCGCCACGTTCGGGCAGTTGTCGCAGGCGTCGCCGACTCCGTCATGGTCGGCGTCGGCCTGGCTGGCGTTGGCTACGTTCGGGCAGTTGTCGCAGACATCGCCGACTTTGTCGCCGTCCGCGTCCGCCTGGTTGGAGTTGGCGATGCTCGGGCAGTTGTCGCAGGCGTCGCCGACTCCGTCACCGTCGCTGTCCTGCTGCTGCGGGTTGGCGACCGTCGGGCAGTTGTCCGTGGAGTCGGGGATGCCGTCTCCGTCGGTGTCCTTGATGCCGAGCGTCGTGTGGTTCGACAGGTACGCCCCGCTGAACCCGCCCGAAGAGAGCCCCAGGGCCAGGTAGGTGCAGGTGACTCCGGCGGGGTCGAACGGCACGTTCACCGTGGCGCCGTTGGCCGCCGCGCCGGCGGTGCCGATCTGGGACCAGCCGGCGCTCGCGGCGCCCGACATCGGCGGGGCGTTGCAAGGGGCCGTCTGCGAGTAGATGTTGTAGCCACCCAGCGTCGGCCGGGTGCCGCCCGGGAAGTCGGTGCAGGTTCCAGAGATGTTGTTGGCGCAGTCGTCCAGCGACCCGGCGGTGTCCCACGCCAGCACCACGCTCGCCTGGGAGCCGCTGGGCGTGAACGAGGTGATCCTCGGCCCCGGCAGGTGCGCCGCCGCCAGATCGGTCGGCTGACCGGTGGCGTCCAGCGGCTGCGCGAAGTCGAAGGCGAACGAGCCGAAGTCCTGGCTGTAACCGACCGATATCAGAACGTACTTCCCTTCGTGCGTGGCCGTGCCTTCGCCAGCGCTCCCGGTGTACAGGGCGACGTTCGGGGCATCGCCGCTGACCGAGCCGTTCGGGCACCCCGTGACCCCGACAAAGGCCCAGTTGCCGTTCAGCACGACGATGCCGTCGCTGGAAGTCCCGGCATTCGGGGGGCAGAGGCCGCCGGCGCTGTCCGCGCCGGCCGCGAGGCAAAGGAACGGCGTCGCGCCGCTGTTCACGCCCGCATTGTTGAAGACGTAGACGATGCCCGAGGTGGCACCCTCGGGCAGACCGGTCCACGACGTCCCCAGGACGCTGCCAGCGAACTGGCTGAATCCGCACTGCTGAGCATGGGCCGCGGGAGCCAGAACGAGCGCGCAGGCGACGACGCCCAGCGCGACCAGGGATTTGAGGAAGGTCTTCATCAGATTTCCCCCATGGAGGATTCTTGCATTGGTTTCCTGCGATGAGCGCACACGGCCACCGCCGCGGCCTGACGGCCCCTGACTTTGCATTGCAGAAATAAGACTCTCCCCGTACTGCTCCCCTAGATACCTCGAAAAGTCACGATGTCAAGGCCAAAACAGGCGGCTCATCATAGATCTACCCGCCGGGGCGGCCCGTCGTTCAAGTGTCCTACTGTCTCAGCGCCGGCCCGAACACCTGGACGCTGCCGTTGAGACGCAGCATCTCGACGAAGATGTTGTGACCGCTCTTGTGCTTCGGGACGATGAAGCTGTAGGAATGGCCGACGCCGGTGGCGCACTCCTCGCAGCGGATGAGGGCGACGTTCTGCTGCGTTCGGGTCCCCTTCGAATCGATGGTCACCACGTTGAAGCCGAGCAGGTCGACCTCGGCCGAGGTGGTCCAGAAGACCGTGCCCGAGCCCTTGCCGAGGACGCTCCCGAAGTTGATGACGATCCCCTGCAGCACCTGGGCGCAGACCGCCGGATTCTGGTCGGCGTTCGGGATCGTCGGGCAGTTGTCGCAGGCGTCCCCCACTCGATCGAAGTCCTGATCGGCCTGGGTCGGGTTGGCGACCAGCGGGCAGTTGTCGCAGGCATCGCCCAGCCCGTCTCCGTCCGTGTCGAGCTGGTTCGGGTTCGGGACCGCCGGACAGTTGTCGCAGACGTCTCCGACGTGGTCGCCGTCGGCGTCCGCCTGGTTGATGTTGGCGACGTTCGGGCAGTTGTCGCAGGCGTCGCCGAACGTGTCATGGTCGATATCCTGCTGGGTGTTGTTCGGCACCGTGGGGCAGTTGTCGCAGGCATCTCCGAAGAGATCGCCGTCGGCGTTCGCCTGGGTGGGGTTGGCGACGGTCACGCAGTTGTCGCACGCGTCACCCAGCCTGTCCCCATCCGTGTCCCTCTGGTCGGAGTTGGCGACGGTCGGGCAGTTGTCGCAGGCGTCGCCGACGTTGTCGTGGTCGGTGTCGGTCTGGGACGGGTTCGGCACGAACGGGCAGTTGTCGAGCGAATCGGGGATGCCGTCGCCGTCGGTGTCCTTCACGCCCAGAGTCGTGTGGGCGGAGACATAAGCGCCGCTGAAGCCGCCGGATGTGAGACCGAGGGCGAGGTAGGTGCAGTTGGTCCCAGTCGGGTCGAACGGCACGACAACCGAGGCGCTGGTCGCGCTGGCGGCGGCCTGGCCGGCCACGCTCCAACCCGAGCTCACGAGACCCGAGGCGGGCGCGGTGCTGCAGGGCGCCACCTGCGAGTAGATGGTGTATCCGCCCAGAATCGGACGGCTGCCTCCGGGAAAGTCAGTGCAGGTGAGAGCGATGTTGAACCTGCAATCGTCCCGGGTCGCGGCGGCGTCCCACATGAGCTGCACCGTGGCCGTGCTCCCGCTCGAGCTGGTGGAGACGATGCGCGGCGGGGGAATCTTGGTCGACCCCAGGTCGGTCGGCTGTCCGGTGGTGTCGATCGGATGCGCGAAATCGAACCCGAACGCCCCGAACACCGAGCTGTAGCCGACGGAGATCAGGATGTAGTGCCCCTCGTGCGCCGCGGTCCCCTCGCCGATGCTTCCGGTGTACAGCGCCACGTTCGGGGCGTCTCCATCGAGCACCCCGTTCGGGCATCCGGTCACGCCGAAGAAGCCCCAGTTGCCGTTCAGGACGACGATGTTGTCGGTCGTCGTCCCGGCATTCGGCGGGCAGAAGCCGCCGGCGCTCTCCTGAGTGGCGTCGCGGCACAGGAACTCGGTGGCGGCGCTGTTGATCGCCGGGTTGGTGTAGACATAGACGATCCCGGTGGTGGCGCTTTCCGGAAGACCTGTCCAGGACGTGCCGAGGACGCTCCCGGAAAATTGACTGAAGCCGCACTGCTGGGCGTAAGCCGACGGAGCGACCAGGAGCACGCAACCGACCGCGGCGAGCGCCAGCAGGGATTTGAGGAGGGTCCTCATTCGCTTCCCCCTATTAAATATTGGTGCGTTCATTGATGATGGCCCTTGGGCCCCGGGCAACTGCGTGCAGGAAAACACCACTCCCCCTGCTGTCTCCCTAGATACCTCGAAGTGGAGCAATGTCAAGCCGAATGTGGCGCGACAGTCAGGTCTTTGGCGGAAAGAGCCGGTCGCGAAGTTTCTGCCTGGCGGCGCTGCAGTGACGTCTCACGGTCACTTGCGACAGCCTGAGGATTCGCCCGATCTCGACGGTGTCGACCTCCTGCAGGTCGCGCAGGACGAAGACGATGCGCTCCTGGCGCGTCAGGACGTCCATTCCGGAGATCAGCTTCGCCACCAGATCGGCGTTCTCGACCCGACCGCCGGGCGACGCCGCGTCGTGCCGCGTCGCGGCGATCCGGGCGACCTCCGTTTCTTCGAGCGAAACCGTTCCCGGTCTCCGGCCGCGGCGCAGGTGGTCGTAGATCGCATGCACGGCGATGCGGTACAGCCACTTGTAGAACGACTCGCCCGAGCGGAAGCGACCGATATACCGGAACACCTTGATGAAGGCGTCCTGGCAGGCGTCCATCGCGTCGTCGGTCGACAGGCCCATCTGCACGCCGATGGAGATGATGCGGCGCTCGTACAGGCGCATCAGGTCGTCGAACGCCGAGGCGTCGCCGGTCTTGGCCCGCTCGACCAGAGCGGTCACTTCGGGCGACTCGGCCCGCTCCGCCTTCCCTTCTCCGACGGCCGGAAGGGTCTGTGGCTCGATCGCATCCATCGGGAGGACGCCCCCCTAGAAGGGGCTGAGGTTGCCCCGGTCATCCACGGCGATGACGCTGAAATAGGACGGGCCACTCAGGCCCGTCAGGTCTAAATCTACAGAAAGAACCGTGACGTTGTCGCGGAAAATCGTCGAAGAATCGAGCGAGCCCCGCCCGACCGGCCCCGGCGTCCTGTGCACCTGGTAGTGGTCGATGATGGTCGGCAGCCCCTGGATGTCGGTCTGCACGGCCGGCCAGGTCAGCCGCACGACCAGCGGGCTCGTGGTCAAGAGAGTCAGCGACAGCCCGTTCTCGATGCCGTTCGGCACGTCGCGACCGGCTCCCGAGACGAACCCGTTCACGTCGGTGGCGGTGACCAGGTAGTACAGGCTCGAGGGGGACAGGACGGCGTTCGGGTCGGTGAACGTCGTGCTGGCGGCGCCGACGTTCGTTCCGATCCGGGTCGCCGGGGACGGAACGAACCCGGGCGTCGTCCCCCTGTAGATGTCGTAGCGCGCGATGGTCGTCGGGCGGCCGTAGACGTCGACCACCGGCCGGCTCCAGGTCAGGACGATGTTCGCTCCCGACACGTCGACCGCGAGATCGGTGATGGCGCGCGGCGGCGCGATGCCGAGGACGAGATGCGGCGACGCGAACACCTCCTGCGACGGCGCGCTCTGGTGCCCCGAGGTGTTGGTGGCGGTCAGGACCAGGTAGTACCCGACGCCGTCCTGGAGGCCGGTCAGCGTCGTCGACGTCGCCGGCGCGGGAATGACGATCGAGGACGGATGCTGCCCCGGTGCCGTTCCGTAATAAAGCGTGTAGCTCTGCAGGTCCCGCTCCGTGTTCGCGGTCCAGGCGGCGCTCAACGCTCCACCCGTGGCCGGATCGAGGACCGAAAATCCGGTCGGCACCGCCGGCGGACCCGGGTTGATCGGGAGCGCCGTCACGCAGTCCGGTCCGCCGGTGCCACAGTCGGTGTTGAAATTCGACGGCGGTCCCTCGAATCCGGCCGCGTCCAGCGCCGTGGCGTAATAGAAGTAAGAAGTGGCGTTGGCCACCGTGGTATCGAGGCACGAGGTCGGACCCTGCGGGGTGCACGCGATCTTCGCGTACGGGGCGGTCGGGAACTTCGAGGCGCGGTAGAGCACGTATCCTGCCGCCGGCTGGGAAGGCGCCGTCCAGGAGAGCGTCACCTGCGCGTTCCCCGGCGTCGCGCCGAGCCCGGTGGGGGGCGGGGGCGCCGGGGTCGTCAGCCGGGTCGCCGGGTCTCCCAGAAAGGTGTAGCTCTGCGCGTCGAGGACCGAGCCCTCCGACCAGAGAGTGGCGCGCACCGAGTCGGCGGCCGCGGCCATCAGCCGTTGTTTGGAAGCCCCGAACAGCGGACCGAAGATCCCGCTCGAGACGTCCTCTCCGACGAAGATGTTGGACAGCCCCGAGGGCGCGAACACGGCGATCGCCCCGCCCGAGCCGTTGTTCACCATCGCCTCTCCCAGAGCGCCGTTGTCGCCCAGGTAATGGAACCCGCCCGAGAGACAGTTGACGTTCATCATGAAGGGCAGCGGCAGGTTGGTGAGGGCGGCCGCGTCGGTCGTGGTGAAGAACGTGGTGACGCCCCAGGTCTCGAAGGAGCCGTGCCCGATGTAGGAGAGCATCGCGGCGCCGGATTGGAGCTCGCCGACCAGGTCGTTGTGGAACTGCGTGGCGTTCGCGGGATCGCCGTTCCAGGGAGGCTCCCCGAAGTACAAGGGCGGATTGCGCGTGCTGTACGGGGCGGCCGAGAAGTAGGTCGCCGCGATGCCATTCTGGATGACCTCGAAATTGAGCGCCTCACCGGCCGACTTGCCTTCGCTCGTGACCAGGGCGGCGTGCCCCTTCCACAGCCCCGCGGGGGGCGTCTGCTCGTAACGCAGGATCTTGCTGAACACGCCGGCGGAGCTCGCGGCGGTGCGCGCGCTGATCCGCCCGAGATAGATGTCCGGCACCTGGTCGCCACCGCGGAACGAGGCGAGCCAGTTGTCGCTGCTGTAGTATCCGAGGATCGAGTTCTTCTGGAACATCATCGGCGTCGGCACCTGCTCGATCCAGGTGGTGTAGCCCAGGAGGTCCTTGTAGTCCGGCGAGGAGTCCCCCACCAGAAGGGCGAACGACGGCGGCCGCGCCGTTCCCGACGCCCCCTTCCAGTTGTCGAAGGCGTAGGCGAAAAAGTCGCGAATGGCGTTGGCGTCGAGCAGCCCGAAGCTGAACTCGTCGTAGATCTGATCGACGTAGACGACCTTCGACGTCAGGCCCTGCGCCGTCAGTCTGTAATGCAATAGATTGTCGAGCGCCCCGCCCGTGACGGGATCGACGCTGTCGCGGCTGGCGATCACCAGGATGTCGGCGGCGTTGGTCGGGTCGTGCAGCACCGGGGCGGAGGCCAGGACCGTGCTGTCGGGCCGGCGCACGCCGGCGGGTCCGGCCACCGCGAAGATCCGCGGCGCGCCGGCGGCGAGCGACGGGTCGAGCGCAACCTCGAACGTATACGTCGACGTCGGCGAGCCGGCGGCCGCCACCCCCGCGATCCAGACGGCGCTGGCCTCCGCGCTACCGGGGAGGCTTCGGGTGATTTCGTAGACGGCCGGCGCGGCGACGCTGAAGCCGGTCACCTGGAAGCGGACGTTCTGGTTCGGATAGGTGAACGTCAGGACGTCCCCGCTGGCGGCGAACCGGCGCCTGTACTTGACGGTGACCGTGTCGAGGTACTGCTTGTCGATCGTCAGGAGCGGATTGGTCGGAACGCTGAAATGGATCGTGGTCGGGTCGGTGAGCACCGACTGCGCCTCGTTGAAGCCCTGCGTCTCTATGATCTCCCCGTCCCAGGTGAAGTCGGCGCCGCCCGCAGTGTCATTGTTCACCCAGACGCGTGTCCGGTGATCCGGAGCGTCGGTCAGATCGGATCCTCCCCGCAGGCGCACGGTGACGCTCTCGGTCGCGGCCGTCGCCGCGATTCCGGGCAGCGCCAGGATGATGTCACGCGTCGAGGCGGTGCTGTTCGCCAGGAGCGAGGGGATGGAGAAGTAGGGGTCGGCGTCGCCCAGCGGCAGATAGAGGGTGTTGTCGTCCCAGACCGCCGCGTCCTCGAAATCGACGGCGGTGGAGAAACCGTTGACCGGCGTGCCGTTCACCGAGGGAATCCTGGGATGCGAACCGGGCGTCCCGCTCGACGAGAGCCAGTAGACCTGGGTGTCGGTGAAATCGTTCGCCTCGTAGACGTCGGGGAAGGTCGTCCCGAAATCGTAGTTCGGGCAGGTGGGCGGCCCGGTCTTCGGGCGCCCGTAGAACTCGACGACGTCGGTGAGATTGAATTGACCATCGAGATCCCCCGGGGTGCCGTCGGGCCTGCGGATGGCGATCGGGATCTCGACCCCTTCGGCGCTGAGCGTCCAGGTGCCCGGGTCGATCGTCAGGAGCGCGGGAGCGTTGGTCTGGATGTACTGAAAGTCGAGACGGTAGATTCCCGGCTGCGAGACCAGCAGCTTGTAGTGCGGCCCGGGTCCAGAGGCGGCGGGAACGGCGGTCGGGACCGGTGACGACCCGAGCGCCGGGCATCCCGGCGGGATGGTCACGGCCTGGAGGGTGGTGGCCGCCTGGGTCGCGGTCGCGGCCTCACCCGCGCTCGCGCGGAACAGCGTGCCCTGCTCGTAGTTCACCAGACTGCTGCGATACGCGTCCTCGAAGAGAGGGTCGGGCCGGAACGGCTGGTAGGCGGCGGCCTGGCTCGAGAGGTCGGACGGGTGGAATACGACCTCCGCAGTCACCTCGGGGACGTAGCGCGCCGCCCGGGTGCCGGGATTGACCTGGATCGGCGTATACAGGACCTCGACGTAGCGCTGCTCCCTCATGTAGCCGATCGAGCCGAGACGCACCGGCGCCGCCGGATACAGCTCGTCCCGTCCGTAGACCGCCTGGTCGGGGACGAAGTCGTCGTCGTACTCCTGCACGTCCTGACCGTCGTCCTGAGGATGCTTGTGGCCCCGCGCCCCTCCCCGCGGACGCTCGAGGCGCTCCTGGACGTGCGCGCGTGGCACGGGCGCCACGTCGATCGACGCCAGCGGCTGGACGCGCTGGTCCAGGATCCGCAGCTCCGGGACGCTGTCCGGGGGGATCGCCACGCGCAGGACCCGAAGCGGAATCATCGGCTCGCCGGCGCGGCTCACGTGGCCGAACCCGGCGATGCGCGGCACGACCCGCCCGCCGTCGACTCTTTCGAATGCCGGGGCTCCGGCGACCAGGTGCAGGGGCGCGCTGCCGAAGTCCTGCCCGGGCGCCCCAGTGCCGGGGGCGGCGAGCGCGGCGCACAGAACTGCAGGGATCAGAAATCGGAGGAATGACACGCGCATAGTTCGCCGACTTCGCAGCCGACGATCACCTCTCCGGGAAGCAGGGATGCGTCATCACATCGCGCACTTGCTGAGGATTCCCCCGTCGTCCTCGAGCGTGTCCCCTGTCTTCGCCTTCCAGGCCTCGTAGGCCTGCCTTCTGAACTCCGCGTTCTTGGCCGCCTGGGCGTAGTAGTTCATCGGATCGCCGGTCTGGAGGTCGGCCACTCCCAGGCAGAAGGTGCAGAATCCGCCCGACGCGCCTTCCTTGTGCATCGTCCGCAGCCGGTCGGCCATGTCGACCGCGGCCTGGCGCACCTCGATGAGCACCGGCGAGGTGTGCCAGATCTCCTTCAGCGAGCCGATCTCCTTGATGTTCGCCACCTTGCGCCGCCACTGGACGCAGGGGTAGATGTTGCCGTACGGGTCGATCGCGAACGCCGAGCGGCCGGTGCCGCAGACGGCCTCGCCCGCCGCGTCGACGCGCGGGCGCGGCACCAGCTCCTGGCGCGGCCCGGCATAATCCGGGTGGGACCAGTAGGCCTTCAGGAACTCGTCGGTCGCCATCAGGGCCAGCGGATCCTTGTCGCCATCGTCGCGCGGCGTGATCACCGGGTCGAAGATGATCACCGTTTCCAGCTCCTGCGCCAGCGCGTACATTTCCAGGACCTCGTGCTGGTTGTCCCGCGTGATCGGGCACTTGAGATTGACCTTGACGCCCTGCTCTCGAAGATGCCTGACCGCGTTGATCACGCGCTGCAGCGACCCGGGCACGCAGGTGAGTTTCTCGTGCGTCTCGGGCCGCGCGCCGTGGATGCTGATCTCCATCTCGACCGGGTTGGCGATCTCCTTGATCCGCTTCGCCATCGGCTGGTCGATCAGGAACGCGTTCGTGTAGATCCGGAGGGCGAAGCCGAGCTCCCGGGCCCGCCGCGCGATCTCGAAAAAATCCTTGCGCACCAGGGGCTCGCCGCCCGTCAACGTCAGGTACAGGATGTTGAAGTCGGCCATCTTCTGGAGCGCGTCGCAGACCTCGGCGGTGCTCATCTCCTTCTGCCCGGTCGGGCAGTTGTAGCAGAAGGAGCAGGCGTGGTTGCAGACGAACGTGAGCTCGAACAGGGCGGACATCGGGACCGCCCGCTGCCAGTTCCGGATCGTGATGTTCTCGAGCGCGTTGCCCATGTCAGCTCACCATTCCGTGGTCGTGCAGGGCGCCGATGAACTCCAGTATATCCTCGCGGGCCGCTTGCGGCTCGACCTCGTACTCCTGCAGGACCGCTTCGACGATCTGGCCGACGGTGCGCGCGCCGTCGATGCGCTCCCAGACCAGGCTGCCGAGCTCGTTGAGAACGTTGACCTCGGAGCGATCCGGCAGGACGATCGTCGCCTGCCCGTCGAACAGGCGGTAGGCGGCGTTCGGGTTCTTGCGCAGCACGCTGTCCAAAGTCAACCTCGCTTCTCCTCGACCACCTCCCAGAACGACGCGTCCCGCCTGAAGTGGAGCCGGTACGCGGGGAGGTCCCGCAGGGCACTGGAGATCGCTTCGACCGCGCGGTCGGCCTGGTCGCAGTCCTGCATCACGAACGGCAGGCTCGCCGCGACCTCCGCCACCGCCCGGGCGCCGGTGAGCCGCTCGCGCCGGACCTCACGGCTCTGCACGAGCCGGTTGAACGAGACGATCGGGAACGACCCCGCGGTGTCCGGCACCCGATGGTGCGCCATGCCGAAGGGGATCCCGGCGGCTTCATAGCGCCCGCCATTCTTCACCACCAGCGTCAGGTCGTCACTCAACACCCGGTCGCCGGGTGACAGGTGAGTCACGGTGGTCTTGCCGCTGCCCGATGGACCGAAGAACACGTACGCCTTCCCGGCCCGCACCACGCCCGAGGCGTGCAGCAGGAATCCGCCGCGATCGAGCACGAACTGCGCCGTCAGGACACGCAGGAAATTCTCCAGCCCGCGCTCGAACAGCGCCCCCTCGGGCCGCACCAGCGCCAGCACCGACCGGCGACACGCGGCATCGATGAACCCTGCGAACTCGTAGGACCAGAGCGCCCTGCCGCCCGCGAGGTCCCGACTCTCGAGGCGGTACGTCTCGGGTGTTCCGACGTCCGGGGTCTTCAGGAAGCCGCGCACGCCCGCCTGCTTCAGCTCGATCGTCAGATCGGGGGGACCGGCGACATCGATGACGAACGGCAGGAAGCGCTCGCGCGCCTTCTCCGATTGAGCGACCGAAAGGCCGGCCAGCCGGACCCGCAGGGGGCCGATTCGGAGATCGACGCCGGTCGATCCGAATGCCTCGTGCAGCCCGGCGAAATAATCGGACCCCGGAGCGAAATCGGCCCCGGATTCTATAGTTGTCACTTCGACCTGGGATGAAATCACGCTGGCGCAGACCCCCGCGTATGCCGGCGACATCAGTGGTCGGATAACGTCCAGAACGGCCGAAATATACCGCTATCCGGACATTCTGTCCAAGCCTATCTAGCTGAAAAGACGCCGCGCGTACAGATTCACGACAGCGAGAATCCGACCTCTCACGAACCCGGGGGAGTGGCTGGCGGGACCGCTGGAGTGCCGGAGGGAGCAGGGGGTGCGACGGCCGGAGCGGGAGGTGTGCCGGCGGCAGCGGGAGGCCTGTACTTCGGGGGCGGTGGCGGCCCGACCAGCTTGGCGAATCGGGGGTCCTGCTTGATCTTCGCCAGGCGGCCATCCCTCCAGATGAAAGCGTAATCATGCGCCCCGAACTTTATTGCCTTTGCGAGATATTCGAACGCCTTGTCTTTCTGGTCCTGCCAGGCGTAGATACTCGCCAGATCGTAGTACGGCTCCTCGCTATCCGGATAGATGAGCTTGAACACGTTGAGCGCCTGCTCCGCCTCGGCGTACTTGCGCTCCTTCTCCATCTCGTGGCCGTAGATGTGGTAGGCGCTGCCGCGGTACGGGTAGTTGCACTGCAGGACTTCGAGCGCATCCAGGAGCATCAGCGCCGGCCCGTTGCGCACGAGCAGGAAGGAAACCAGCTCCAGCGCCGTGAAATTCCCGGGATCGCTCTGCAGCACTTCCGTCGACAGAGTGGACGCCGTGCCGATCATTCCTTGATCGAAGGCGACCCGCGCCCGGAACAGACGATCGTTGAGGTCGATCCGATCTCGCGGGTCGGCGAAGGTGTTCTTCTCGAGACAGGTCGGTCGATCGTTCCAGGGCAGCTTCAGGGCCGCCGCGGCGTCCAGGATCCGTTTCTTCTCGGGAGCGGAGAGCTCCGGCGCTCTGGCGAGCGCCTGGCCGTAGCTCTTGAGCGACTCCGCCCAGCCCGGGAGCGGCATGATCGGCTTCGTCTCGCCCGGGTCGGCGGCCAGGTCGAAGGCCTCGAGGCGGGTTCCCTGGACGATCTTCCTGTCGCCTTCGATCACCGCGTAGAGCGGCGACCAGCCATAGGCCAGGAGCGGCTCCATCGCCTCGACGAAGAGGCGGCGATGCTCCACCGGGGCAGCGACGGCAGCTCCCGGCAGGAGATTGGCCAGGGATCGACCATCGAGCGCCGTCGGTGCCGGGACGCCTTCCAGGGCGTAGATGGTGGGGGTGATATCGATCAGAGAGACCGGCTCCTTGACGCCGTCGCTCCCCTGCGCGGCGCCCTGGCCGGCGGGCGCGGCGACGGTCCGCGCCGGCGCCGGAATCACCATGAGCGGCACCCGGGCGGTCGTCTCGAACAGGTAGGCGCCATGACCGGTCTCGCCATGGTCGCCCAGCCCCTCGCCGTGCGTCCCCACGAACAGGATGTCGGTCGTGCGCTCGAGATCACGGCTGCGCAGACCATCCATCAGGACGCCGATCTGCGCGTCGAGGTGCGCCACCTCGCCGGAATACGGATCGGTCTCGAACTGCTTCTTCAGAGGATCGGGCGCTTCGTAGTCGTAGTGCGGGTCGTAGAAATCGAGCCACAGGAAGAACGGCTGGCGGCGCTTCTTCTGCGCGTCGAGAAACGCCAGCCCCCTGGACACGACCTCGTCGGCGCGCCGCTCCTTGGAGCGACCGGCCACCTTCTTCACCAGACCTTCGATGGTGTCGTCGTACTTCTGGAAGCCGCGCTCGAGACTGTGATCGGAATCGACGTGGAACGAGCCCATCACCGCGCCGGTCCAGTACCCGGCCTTGCCCAAAGCCGCCGCCAGCGTCTGGACGCCCGGCGCCAGCCGGCCGCCCAGATCGCCCCGCAACGCGTGCTTCAGCGGATAGACGCCGGTGAGCACGGTGGCCACGGCCGGTCCGGTCGACACCGACGCGGTGTAGGCGCGCTCGAAGCGCGTGCCGCGACGCGCCAGGGCGTCGATCCCGGGAGTGCTCTTCTGTCCGG
>CAYLND010000045.1:0-25106 GCA_964384905.1 uncultured Acidobacteriota bacterium | reverse complement strand
GGTGGGGCGTGGTTTCGCGAGCTTCGAGCTGGGCTGGCAGGCGGCGTGCCGTGCGGGGGAGACGGACGTGGTGGTCGCGGAAGAGCGCGTCGGCGAGTCGACGGTCGGCGATCTCGAGCGGATCTACCGGGCGGCGGCCGCCGACCGATCCAGGGCGGCGCCGGCACCGCCCGCGCCGGGATGCCCGGACGCCCCCGCGCCCCAGGGAGTGGACCGTGCGCCGCGACCGGCGACCACCCGGCTTCGCCGGGGCTCGCTCCGGATGCCCCGCTGGACGCTCTGCCCGGCGGTCCGGATGGCGCGGCGACTGGTCGAGGAGCTGGTGCTGGTCCCCTTCGTCCGACTTCACGCGCGGCCCGCCATCGCCGGTCTGGAGCATCTACGCGAGGCGGAGGGGCCCTTTCTGTTCGTGTGCAACCACCGCAGCTTCATGGACACCGGGGTGTTCAAGGCGGCGCTGCCCCGGCCCCTGCGAGGTCGGATCGCGCCCGGCATGACGACCCGTTACCACCGGGTCGTCTTTGGAGAGACCGACGGGGGGCGGGGGCGCTACTTGAAGGAATGGGCGCAGGTCCGATTGATCCAGTTCTTCTTCGACGCCTGGCCCCTGCCGGAGACCGCCGGCTTCCGCCAGAGCCTCGTCTATGCCGGCGAGCTCATGGATCGGGGGCAATCGCTCCTCGTCTTCCCGGAAGGGCGTCACGTGCAGCCCCCCATCATCGAGCCGTTCCGCCAGGGGATCGGCCTCTTCGCCCGCGAGCTGCGCGCCACGATCGTCCCGGCCTTCATCGATGGCACCGACCGCATTCTGCCGAACGGCCGCTACTGGCCGCGCGTCGGCCGGGCCCGGCTGGTCCTCGGCCCGCCCTTTCGGGTCCAGCCGGATGCCGAGGCCGGGGAGGTGACGCGACGGATCGAAATGGCCGTCCGCGTCCTCCAGGAGCAGACGCGGTAGCCGTCTGTCCTCTCGAAAGGACCCCGAGCGTCCGCCAGCGGACACAGTGCCTCCTCCTCCGGACCGGGGCGCTCCGCGTTCCAACCGGAAGCCTCGGTGGGCGAGCGGCACGGAATCTGCTAGTCTGCTTTCGGTTCAACAAAAACTCCAGGGAGGTTTTCAACTCACACGAAGGAGGTGTCATGAAGCGGCCGATATCGTTCGATCCATCAAAAAGGCGCTGGGCTGCATGGCCGTTCGGGATGCTCATGCTCGCGCTGCTTCTGCCTGCCGCAATTCTCACCCTGGGGCCGGTCGGCTGCAATCAGGGAGAGCGGATCGGATTCACGAAGCCCGTCCCCGCCAGTCCTGACGAGCTTCTTGCCGAGCTGAAGGAGCACCAGCAGAAGATCGACAGGGCCACGGACGCCGTCATGAAGCGGATCGACGAGTTCAACGCGTCGCGCAAGCCGGGCGAGCGCACCATCCAGTTCGGCGAGATTTTCACGCAGGACTTCACCGACGCGCAGCGCGACATCCTGAATCAGATGATCGCGCAGGAGAAGGACGTCTCCTACAAGTCGCTCCTCGAGAAGATCGTGGCCGACCGCGACACCATCCAGAACCTCCAGGAGAAGGTGATGCACCTGGAACAGGCCCTGCCCGACAAGTTCGTGGTCGCCAAGAAGGGCGACAAGCAGCGCGACCTCGCGATGAACTACCTGGTCAACGAGGCGCAGGTCGAGCCGGCGAAGGCGAAGGTTCTCCTGAAGGAGGCCGACGGCACGGACGAGCTGGTCCCCGGGAACAAGGTCTGGTTCGCCTACGACCCGAAGCAGGACACCTTCCGGACCTACGTGACGCGCGGCGAGGCGAACCAGACTCCCCTGCTGCTGCGCCGGGCGATGCAGAAGAAGCTCGTCGCCGAGAGGGACGAGGCGATCACCGGTCGCGACACGGCCCAGGCCGAGGTCAGCCGGCTGGAGCAGGTGAAGTCGGGTCTCGAGTCCGACATCGCCGCGCTGCAGCAGAACAAGGAGTCGCTCGAGGCGAGCGTCGCGCGGCTGTCCGGCGATCTGGCGTTCCGGCAGAACAGCCTCTTCTATCACGCGGCCAACGTGCGCGACCTGAAGCAGCAGGGCGTCCTCAGCACGGTGCTGAAGCGGGTGCAGGACGTCAAGCCGGTCACGTTCGACACGGCGCTCGATCTCAGGCAGAACACCACGATCACTCTCGATCCGCAGTCGTTCGGCCTGGAGAAGATCGGTCGGGTCCGCGTCCTGCCCTCCATCTTCCAGGAGGGGCGTGACTTCAAGGTGGACGTGCCGGAAGGATCCGGCGTCGCCCGGGTCACGATCCTCGACCCCGAGCTGTTCAAGGGCAAGGAGGTCCTGCTCGCCGTCGGCGGGTAACCGAAGCCCTGCACGAATGAGGCGGCCGCGGGTGGCGCCAGAGCACCCCCACAACCCCCGCTCCCGTTGCTCGCGGCCGCCTCCACCCTGCGCCCCTCGCGACGAGGTGCGTTCCGGACTATGATCGGCCCCCTCCAGGGGGGTCCGATGGCCCACCACGACAGCGAGACCTCCACCGTGACGACGGGCGGCACCCCCCTTAGAGGATGAAGGCCGCCTTCGCACGCGATCTCTGGCGCAAGTACCGCGACGACCACGTCTCCATCCTGGTCTCCAGCCTGGCCTATTACACGTTCTTCTCGTTCTTCCCGATGTTGCTGCTGGTCGCGTCGGTGATCGGGTTCGTGTACGGCATGGGCGAGGAGTACGCCCGTCTCCCCCGGCAGCTCCTGGGTCTCCTGCCGTTCAGCTCCGAGTACATGGCGAACGCCCTCGACCGGATCATCCGCGCGCGGCGCAGTCTCGGCCTGCTCGGTTCGGTCCTGCTGATCTGGAGCGCCACCGCCGCCTTCGACAACCTGCAGCAGATCCTGAACCGGATCCACCGCGCCCCGACCATGCGGCCCCTGTGGCGCAGGCGCCTGCTCGGGCTGCTGCTCGGCCTGATCCTCCTGCTCTTCATTCCCCTGTCGATCGGGCTCGGCGCCGTGCGCCCGATGCTCGCGCACGCGCTCACCCGCAACCCGTCCGTGCCGTCGTCGTGGCACGCCGCGCTCGTCGTTCTCGGCTCGCGGGCGCTCGGGGCGATCTTCAACTTCGTCCTCCTGATGACCCTGTATCGCTTTGGTCCGTCGGTCCGGCGCCGTTACGCCCAGATCTGGGCGGGCGCCCTGGCGGGGGCCGTCCTGTGGGAGGCCTCGAAGGCCCTGTTCGGGATCTACGTCCGCTCCCTTTCGTCGTACAAGATGCTGTACGGTTCCGTCGGCTCGGTCATCGCCGTTCTGCTGTGGCTGTACGTCTCCGGGACGATCTTCGCCCTGGGCGCCGAGATCAACTTCGTTCTGGACGCCCGGCGCGAGCGATCCCTCCGCGCCGTGTGATAGAATCCGGCAACGCGAACGGAGAGCACGGCCGCCGCGGAGCGGATGCCACGCGCGGTCCTCTGAAGGCTCGAATGTCGACCAAACGCGACAGCCCGGATGAGCGCGGGGCAGATCTGTTTCGCGGGGCGCGCACCAACCAACTGAAGGTCGGGAGATCACGATGAGAAGCGAAATTCGTCGTCTGTCGAGAGCGGTTCTATGCGCCGCCGTGGCGCTGTTCCTGGCACTGGCGGTTGCGCCTTACGCGTCGGCCTTTCCGGAGGACACTCCCCGCTTCGGTTCGGCGGGTTCGGTCTCGGACGCCCAGGGACGTCTGGTGAAGCTCGGCTATCTGAAGGCGGGGGGATACGCGGACGGCCGGATCGATGATCGGACGGCCGACGCCCTCCGTGACTTCCAGCGTGATCATCGTCTCCAGGAAAGCGGGGCGCTGGATACGGACACGGTGGCGATGCTGGTCAGCCATCCGGGGACCATCGGATCGTCACGGTCGGGGAGCGCGCCAGCGGCGGCGATGCGGCCGTCGGGCGGCCGCACCGGTCAGTCGAGCGGCTCCTCCAGGGAGATGCCGGCCACCGGCGGACGCGTGCCGCTCGTGGCCGGGATCGGGGGGCTTCTGGCCGCGCTCGGGTTCGCGCTCTGGCGCGGGTTTCGTGCCTGACGGAAGAGTCCGGGAGCGATGAGGATCGGACCCCGCAGGATCGCCGCCGGTCTGCTGATCGCGACGGGTGCGATCTGTCTGGCCTATGCGGGCGTGGTCACGGCCAGGGCCTGGGTGTGGCAGGAACGCCGCGCCGATCTGTTCCGCGACGCCACTCGGACGGTCGTCAACCCCGCCCGGGCGGAGCCTGCGCCGCAGGTCGATCCGCCCTCGCCGGCCCGGGGCGAGGCGCTGGCGCGGTTGCGCGTTCCCAGGCTCGGGATCGACGTCGTGGTCGCCGAGGGCACCGACCCGCGAACTCTGTCGCTCGGTCCCGGCCATCTCGAGGGAAGCGCGCTGCCGGGGGAGCGTGACAACTGCATCATCGCGGGGCATCGCGACGGCCCTTTTGGCCGCCTGCGCGGCGCGCGTCCGGGGGATCGAGTGGAGATTTCCGACCGCCTCGGCCTCCGGAGCTATCGCGTCGACTCCATCGACGTGGTCGACAAGCACGATACGCGCGCGCTCGCCCCGTCCGACACGCCTCTTCTGACCCTCGTGACCTGCTACCCCTTCCATTACGTGGGCCACGCTCCGCAGCGCTTCATCGTGCGGGCCAGCCTGATGGACGATCGCTCCTAGGGCGAATCACCGGACAGGCTCAGTGTTGTAGTCTCTCCCTCTCATGGACCGGCCTGTCTCCCCACGGCTGCAGGCGCTCTTCCGCTTCGTCGTCGCCCGGCGGTGGTGGACAGTCGCTCTGTACGCGCTGCTGTTTCCGGCGGCCATCGGCCAGGCCCTGCGGATCGAGACCGACAACTCGATCGCGCGTCTGATCGTCCAGAGCGACCCCGATTTTCAGGCCAACCTGGCGTTCCAGCGACTCTTTCCCGAAGGGGAGCAGGTGGTGCTCCTGGCGGAGGCGCCCGACCCGTTCGATCCCGGCGCGCTGGCGAGGGTGGAGGAGATCGAGCGCCGCCTGCGTGAGGTCCCGCGCGTCGGCGTCATCTCCGCACTGGACATCTACCGGCGCGTCCGGCCGGGCGCGCCACCGCAGGATCGGAACGCGGCCGACGACTTCCGTCGCTTCGCGACCGGAACCGGCCTGTTCCGCAGGCAGGGGCTGGTCGGGCCCGACTTCCTCGGCCTGCCGCTCGATCTGGCGATTCAGGGTGCCCGCCAGCGTGACGAGACCCTGGGCGCGATCGATCGGGCGCTCGCTCCGATCGAGGCGGCGCCTGCGCCGCTGGCGGGGATCCGCAGGGTCGGCGCGCCCTACCTCGACGCCTACCTCGAGGCGGAGACGGCGCGCGCCAGCCTGAGGTACTTCCCGTTGTTCGGTCTGTTCGTGATCGCCATCGTCCTCGGTCTGTACCGCTCCGCAAGGACGCTCGCCGCCTTCCTGCTCACCCTGGCGGTCTCGGTCGCTCTCACGGTGGCCTTCGGGCGCGCCTGCGGGTTCGCGTTCACCATCGTTTCGTCGCTCGTCCCCCTGTCGATCCTGATCACCTGCACCGCGGCTCTGGTCTACATCCAGTCGCGCTTCACCGAGAATCCCGGGGACGCTCCGATCGACGAGCATCAGATCTTCACCCTGGCCAACAAATTCGTCGCGACGACCGCCTCGATCGTCGCGGCGGCGATCGGGTTCGCCGCCCTGTCGGTCTCGGAGATCCGGCCGATACGCGAAATGGGGCTGTGGGTCGCCGGCGGGCTGCTGCTGACCTGGGCGGTCGTCTTCTCTCTGTTCCCGGCGCTCCAGGTCCTGCTGAAGACGCCCGTGCTGCGCCGGCGCACGGGCACCGGGCGGTTCCTGCTGCGCCTGTTCGATGCGCTGCCCGGATTCACTTACCGCCGGCGGCGGGCGATCCTGATTCTGACCGCCCTCCTGATGGTCGCCGGAGCCCTGGCCCTGACCGGTCTCCCGGGCCGGCTGGCGCCGATGAGCCTGGAGACCGACGCGCTCGACTACATCGATCACGACGCGCCGATCTACCGGGACACGCGGCGCTTCGAGCGCGCCATCTCGGGGCTCTCGGTCGTGCAGATCTGGGTCAGGACACCCGACGGGGGCGCCGTCGACCCCGAGGTGCTGCGCGGTCTGGAGAGGTTCGCGCGCGCGCTCGAGAGCGACGCCCGCGTCGGCTCGGTGACCGGCCCGACCACGACGCTGCGGATCATGAGCTACGTGACGGGGCAGGGGGATCGCCTCTCCGAGGACGCCACCGCCTGGCCCGCCCTGGCGGCCCGGCTCGAGCAGCTTCTGCTGCAGGAGCCCGCGCTGCGGGCCTACGTCGACGTCGGGTCGCTGGCGAACGCCCGGCTCACGATCATCTATCACGGCGATCGGTTCGGAGATATCGAGGAGGTGCGCGCGCTGGCGCGGACGAGCTGGGACGCGGCCGCGGCGCGCGTGCCGGCCCTGGCGGCCTGCCGGATGAGCCTCGTCGGCGATGGACTGCTGCAGGCGAAGATCGCCCGTTACCTGGTCCCGACGCTGTCGGAGAGCTTCGCCATCACCGTGATCATCATCTACCTCGCCTTCCTGCTGGTCTTCCGGAGCGGCGCCGCCCGGCTGCTGGCGATGATCCCGTCCGTGTTCGCGATCCTGGCGATGTTCCTGGTGATGCGGCTGACCGGCATCCCTCTGAACGTGGCGACCATCCTGATCGCGTCGACCGTCCTCGGCGCGTCGGAGAACGACCAGATCCATTTCTTCTACCACTTCCAGGAGCGCCGCGATGGCGCCAGCGCCGAGCAGGCGCTGCGTCACGCCCTGTTCGTCGCCGGTCGGGCGATCCTGTTCGCCACGCTCATCAACGCGGGCGGATTCCTGGCCCTGGCCCTCTCCGCCCTGCCGCCGATGCGACAGTTCGGGATCCTGGCGGCGAGCGCTTTCGTGCTCTCGATGCTCGCGAGCCTCACCGCCCTGCCGGCGTCGTTGTGGCTCGTCTTCCGCGAGCGGCCCGACGACGCCGGTGGCCTCGGCCCTGGCTAGGCTGCGTCGGGCAGGCGCTCGCGCAGCCAGGCCCCCAAGTCGGTCACTTCCTCGGTGCAGACCTCGTGCTGCATTCCGTAGGCCTTCCAGACGACCGGATAGCCGAGCTCGATAAGACGATCCCGGGTCCTCTCTCCGAGCTGGACGGGGATGAGCGGGTCGTCCGTTCCGTGCGCCTGGAGGATCGGAATGAGGCGGTTCGAGGGGCTCAGCTCCGCCTCGAGCGCCGTTCCGCCGGCCAGCAGGGTGGAGAGCGCCGCGACACCGGCCAGGGCCTCGGGGTAGCGCAGGGCGACGTGCAGGGCGATGGTCCCCCCCTGTGAGAAGCCGGCGAGAATGATCCGCCGGCTCGCCACGCCGCGTGCGCGCTCCCGGTCGACCAGACGCGTGACCTGCGCGATCGACTCGCGGATTCCTCTCTCGTCGGCGGAGCCTCGGAATTCGAGGTCGGTGATGTCGAACCAGGCCCGCATGATGAGGCCGACGTTGACGGTCACGGCACGCAGCGGCGCGTGCGGAAAGACGAAGCGGACGCCGCGTCCCCTCAGTCCGAGCGCCGGGACGATCGGCTCGAAATCATGCCCGTCGGCGCCCAGGCCGTGCAGCCAGACGACCGCGCTGCGGATCGCCCCACCTGTCTCGACCTCGACGCACGCCAGCTTATCGTCCATCGCAGCGAGCATACCATCGGGGACGATGGATCGTATGGCGACTGCGAGAAGGGCCCCCTGGCCTCTATGAGCAGGCGTCGGGACAAAAAAAGGGCGCCGCGCTCCTGTTCGACTGGAGGCGACGCCCCTTGATTTCTTCGTCCGCGCTGCGACTAGGGCTGCGGCTCGTCCGGGCTCGACTTCCCCGGCGGCAGGACCGACTGGCAGAACTTCGCGCAGGCGTTGCAATTGACGGTGCAGCCGATGGCCGCGTTGCAGCAGTCGTTGCACTGCCCGCGATTGCGCTGCTCCAGGCACTGGGTCGGCAGGCCGATGGAGTCCGGAACGACCGACGTGCCGGTCGAATTGAGTCCAGCCACACCGGCGAGCTGGTCCGCGCGCCCTTCCGACACGAAGCTGCCGGGCCGGGTCGTCGTCGTCTTGATTCCCAGCTCCGACATGATGCGGGCGGCGGTTGCCTCCGTCAGTCCGGCGTTCAGATCGCTGCCAACCTGCACGCCGAGCGATTTCAGGTTGTTGACCGCCGTGCTCTGATCAGTGTTCTTGTTGCCCAGCGCTTTCGACAGCTTGACCGCAAAGTCTCCCACGGTGACGGCGGGCTTCTGGGCCCCCGTCGTGGCGGCGAAAATGGTCGCGGTCAGCGCGGCACCTACGAGCAGCGCCAGGGCGGACTTCCTCGTCAGCATGGGGTTCCTCCCCCTGAAGTGTTTGATGGCCCGTCTCCCACGGGTGTCGACCTCAAATTAAGTTCAAGTTGCCGGAATTTACTTTCAAAGCACTCAATCGTCAAGTACCTCGAGGGCGGAACTTTCCGCCTCCCGGGCAAATTATTGCTCCCCCGGCATGTTTTCACCTGGCAAATCTAGATTCAGATTCCACTGGTCTGCCGATCCTCATGGCTGCGGCTCGTCCGGGCTGGACTTTCCAGGCGGCAGGACCGACTTGCAGAAGACCGTGCAGCCTTTGTTGTCCACGATCCCCGCCGCGGCGAGCGCGGCGTGGCAGCAGTTCTCGCACTGACCGCGGTTTCGTTCTTCCAGGCACTGGGTCGGAAGCGGGGTGCCGGTCGGGAGCTTGGACCCGGCGCCGACACCCGCCAGGGACGCGAGCTGATCCGCCTTTTTGTCCGAGACCGGACCGTCGGACCGGGTGATGGCCGTGCGCAACCCCAGATCCCCGAGGATCCGCGCCGCGACCCCCTCGGTCAGTCCCGCGCTCAGATCGCCTCCGACCTGGACGCCGAGAGATTTCAAAGTCTCGACCGCGGTCTTCTGATCCGTCGCCGGCTTCCCCAGCGCCTTCGTCAGCTTCACCGCGAAATCGCCCACCGTGACCGCGGGTTTCTGGACCTCGCCTGTCGCGGCGAATGCGGCCGCGGCCACGAGCGCTCCTATCAGCAGGGCCGGCGCCCATCGCTTCGTCATCGTGTCACCCCTTTCGATTGTGCTGCGAGTCTACTTTCGGCCCCGGCGGTCGTCAAGTGTTCGGCGTCGTCAGCGGGCCTTCGCTTCCACCCGCGGCACCACGACGCCGTCGAGGTTCAGCTCGCGGGCCCTGCGCCCGAGCGCGGCCAGATCGCCCCCGACGAGCGCCTGCCACTCGGTCTCGAGCCCGTCGAGCTCCTTGACCTGGCCGGCGAACACGTCGCGCATCCCCTGGGTCGGCGCGCCCGTGCCGTCGGTGACGAACGTCAGAAGCGGGCTCATGCGCGAATAGAGGCGCGCCCCCTTGGCCAGGACGTCGTATTCCACCTGGGCCTCGGGGTTGTGGAGCTTGTTCTCCAGGGCGTCGCACTTGCCGGCCAGATCCTGTGCCGCCTTCATCCAGTCCGCCGCGAGCGTGTTGCCGCTCAGGGCGTCCGATTTCAGCCGGATCTGATCGCGGACGGAGCGGATCTGCTCCACCAGCCCCGACAGACGCGTGACCTGCGCCTGGACCTGCCGCGAGAAGGCGAGCTGCTCCTCCAGGTCCGAGGCCGGCAGCTTCAGGCGCGGGTCGGGGCGCACCTCGAGCGGCGTCGTGTACGATGCGCCGCCGACGGTGAGACGGGCCGTGTAGCGACCGGGGATGGCCCGCGGCGCGGCTTCGGCGTTCCCCTCGTTCTTCGCCTTCTTGATCTTCAGGGCACTCTCGCACGACAGGTCCCAGGCGACGCGCTGCACTCCGGCTTCGCCCGAAAGGACCGGCTTCTTGTGCTCCCTGCCGGGGGCGTCCGGCGCGTCTTCCTCCTCTTCGGGCGTCTCTTTCTTGTTCGTGATCACCTTCACCACCGTCCCACCCGCGTCGAGGATCTCGAGCCGGAGATCCCCTTCCGTCTTCTGCTTCAGGGAGTAGTTGATGAGGAGGCCCGGGGGCGGGTTCTCTCCCTGCCCGTCGCTCCCGAAGGAGCCGCGATACTCCCAGCGCACCGCCGGCTGGGCCGGAAAGAGATGGACCGTCTCGCCGGCGATCTCCTTCGACCATTGCCGGATCGGAGTGAGATCGTCGAGGATCCAGATCGAGCGGCCATGCGTGCCGACCACCAGGTCGTCGTCCTTGACGACCAGATCGTGCACCGCCACCGTCGGCAGGTTCAGGCCGAGCACCCGCCAGGTGGCGCCGTCGTCGGCCGAGACCGACACGCCCCGCTCCGTGCCGGCGTAGAGCAGCCCGCGGCGCTTCGGGTCCTCCCGCACCGCGTGCAGGTAGACGTCCTTGGGCAGGCCGGCCGCGAGGCTTTTCCAGGTCCTGCCGAAATCGACCGTTTTCCACAGGTAGGGACGCGTGTCATCGAGCCGGTGCGCGTCCGCCACGACGTAGGCCGTGCCGGCGTCGAACGGCGACGGCTCGATGAGGCTGACGGTGCCCCACTCCGGGATCCCCTTGATGTTCGGCGTGACATCGGTCCAGTGTTCGCCGCCGTCGCGCGACACGTGCACGAGGCCGTCGTCGCTCCCGACCCAGAGGAGCCCCTTTTGCCGGGGCGACTCGGCGACCGCGAAGAGGGTGCAGTACCACTCGACGCCCGTGTTGTCGCCCGTGATCGGTCCGCCCGACCATTTCTGCTTCGACTTGTCGTTGCGCGTCAGATCCGGGCTGATCGCCTTCCAGGTCTGCCCGCCGTCCTGGGTGCGGAACAGCACATTGGCGCCGTGATAGACGACCTTGGGGTCGTGCGGCGACACGAGGATGGGGGCCGTCCACTGGAAGCGGTAGCGGTTGGCCTCGGCGCCGTGGCCGGACCAGTTCTCCGGGTAGATCGACACGTTGCGGGACATGCCGGTGCGCTGGTCGTACCGCGTGATGATACCGAAGTACTCGCCGGCGTAGACGACGTCCGGCTCGGACGGATCGGGCGCGGTGAACCCCGCCTCGCCGCCCCCCACGTCGTGGCAATCGGCGTTCCCGATGCCGCCGCTGGACAGGCTGTTGCTCGGACACGAGGCCGTTCCGAGATCCTGCATGGCGCCCGACACGCGGTACGGTACCGAGCTGTCCGCGGCCACGTGATAGAACTGCCCCAGGGGGAGCGGCGGCGTGAACCACGTCTCGCCGGAGTCCCATGACAGGTCGACCCCTCCGTCGTTGCCGTCGATCAGGCGCTTGGGGTTCTTCGGATCGATCCAGAGGTCGTGATGATCTCCGTGATGCGCCCCCTTGACCTTCTTGATCGTGCGGCCTCCGTCCACGGTCCGCAGCATCGGCACCTGCGGGAACCAGACGACGTCGGGACGCGTGGGATCGACCGTCAGCGTCGTGTAGTACCAGGAGCGCTGCCGCAGGGCGTGATGGTCGCTCACGAGCTCCCACGAGTCCCCACCGTTATCCGAGCGGTACAGACCGCCCTTCTCGGCTTCGATCAGGGCGTAGACCCGCCGTCCGTCGGATGGCGCCACGGCCACGCCCACTTTGCCCCAGATCCCCTCGGGCAGACCGTGCCCCGTCAGCTGCTTCCAGCTGTCGCCGCCGTCGCGCGACATGTAGAGTCCGCTTCCCGGTCCGCCGCTGGTCATCTCCCAAGGGCGCCGGCGCGCCTGCCACAGACCGGCGAACAGGACGTTCGGGTTCGACGGATCGAAGCACACGTCCGAGGCGCCGGTGGAGGCGTCCTTCCTGAGCACCTGCTTCCAGGTCTTGCCGCCGTCCTGCGTCCTGTAGACGCCGCGCTCCGGGTTGTCGCCGAAGGCGTGCCCGAGCACCGCGGCGTAGGCGATGTCGGCATTGACGGGGTGCACGACCAGGGTGCCGATCTGGCCCTCCTGGGTCCAGACGTGGGACCACGTCTTCCCGCCGTCCGTCGATTTGTAGATGCCGTGTCCGGCCGCGACGTTGCCCCGGATGTTCGCCTCGCCCGCGCCGACGTAGACGACGCTCGGGTTGGACGGTGCGACGGCGATCGACCCGATCGAGGCGTCGGGCTGGTCGTCGAAGATCGGCTTCCACTCCAGTCCGCCGTCCTCGGATTTCCAGACCCCGCCCGAGGCCGAGGCGGCGTAGTAGACCAGGGGGTCTCCCGGAACGCCGGCCACGCGCGAGACGCGGCCGCCGGCGGCGGGGCCGACCAGCCTGAACTTCAGGCTCTTGAACTCCTCCGGACCCTTCGAGGGTTTCTCCGGCTCGTCGGCGGCCGATGCGGCGAGGCTCGCCGCGAGCAGGGCGGACGACAGGACGACGGCGATGCGAAACAGACGACGGGCCATGGTCTCTCCCTTGACCAGCGGGTGAAGAACGCTCTCCTCCCGGACATCTCAGCAGGGGGCGGGGGATTGTATCTCGAAGCGGGCGCCTGCGGCGCGTGTCGATCGGCTCTTAGGAAGCCGACCCGTCGATCCGACGAACGGCCATGAGGGCCAGGTCGTCGGACCTGGGGGCGCCCCCGCGGAACGCCTCGACGTCGCGAAGGCAGGCGGCGATGAGACCTTCGGGCGGCTGCGGGCGGCTCTCGCGCATCAGCCGGGCCAGCCGCTCGATGCCATATTCCTGTCCGGCGGCGTCCCGGGTCTCCGAGACGCCGTCCGTGTACAGGAGGATGCCGTCGTCCGGCGCCAGACGCAGCCGGCTGACCGAGAACCGCTCGTCGCAGAACATGCCGATCGGGAGTCCGGTCGACTCGACCCGGACGACATCGCGACCGCGGCGGACCAGCGCCGGGACGTGCCCCGCGTTGCTGAGCTCGACGTCCCCCGTGGGCAGCGCCCGGCCGCACACCAGGGTGGCGAAGTGGCTCGGCAGCGCGCTGTCGCAGAACAGCCGGCTGGCGCGTCCGATCAGCTGTTCCAGGGGCAGGTTGAGGGGGACCAGGGCCCGGAAGGTCGCGTGCAGGTGCGCCATCAGCATGGAGGCGGCGACCCCCTTGCCGGAGACGTCGCCGACGACGAAGTAGAGGCTGCCGTCCTCGGCGCTCAGGACGTCGCAATAGTCCCCTCCGATCGGCGCGGCGCCCTCGTAATGGCGGGCGATCTCGTACCCGGGGAAGCGGAGCGTGGGCGGCGGCAGGAGCCCCTGCAGGACGCGCGCCGCCAGATGGAGATCGTCCTCGAGCGCGTGCTGCTCGGCGGCGGACAGATGATCGAGGCAGTAGCGCAGGAGAGGATCGCCGACCAGGCGATCCGGCTCGATCGACTCGTGGCACGCCTCGCACAGACCGTAGGTCTCGTCGTCCATCCGCTTCAGGGCGGCGTCCACCTCGCCCAGAAGCCGCCGGATGCGCTCGTCGCCGGGGAGCAGCCCGCCGGCGCCTTCCAGCCTCTGGCGCCGATCCTGGAGCTGCTCGCGCAGCAGGCTCTCCACGGTGGCCGCCATCCCTCACCTCCTGGCTATTTCTGCTTCTTGGCCTTCTGCTGCGGGGCGCGGGCGCCCGAGAAGGTGTAGGTGAAGACCGATCCGTCCTTCTTGGTCCAGATCATCCGTCCGGCGACCGAGTCGCCGGTCACGATCCCCGACCAGTGGATCTTCCCCGCCTGCCTGCTGACCGGGTCGACCGTGAAAGTCGTTCCCTCGAGCGTATAGGGCGTCGGCGGGAACCCGTACGGGTCCCAGGTCGTCGACCTGAAGATCCCCTGCTCGATCATCAGCGTGTCCTCGGTCTGCTTCTCGCCTTTGGCCGCCGCGTCGCCGTCGGGCGTGATCTTGATCTTCCACGTGCCCTGCTCGGGCGAACGCGTCTTCTTCGCGAGCGCCGGGCCTGCGAGCGCAACCAGGGCCAGAAACGCCGCGATGGTGCGGAACGTCGCTCGGCTCATCGTGTCATCCCTCCCCGCAAGACAGGCCCGTGCGACCTGAGCCTGTAGACGGGATGCTAGCACACTGAGATTCACAGTTTCGGCCGCCGGCCCCGCTCCCCGGCCACTCCGGCACCGGCGGTCCTTGCGCCGGCCGCGGCGCTGCGAGAGAATCACGCCGGCCGGACACGGATAAAGGAGAGGAGCATGCGAGCGGTCGCTCTCTTGGGAGGAGGCATGATGTGCGTCGGCGTGGCGCTCGTCGCGGGCGCGGAACGCCCCGTGACGCCGGAGTCCATGCGCAAGATGGCCTCGGGCTACTACAGCTGGCGCGACCAGAGCAACCCGGTCGCCAGCAGCTCGCAGGGGTTGCACACCTGGGACGATCGGCTGGCCGACTACTCGCCCCAGGCGGTCGCGGCGCGGCGCAAGCGCGTCGTCGATCTGCAGGCGCAGATCCGGGCGATGCCCACCGACGGGTGGAGCAAGGACGACCGGGTCGACTGGCTCCTGTTCCGCGCGCAAATCGACACGGTCGAATTCCTAGACCGCGTGATGAACTCGGAGGAAACCGACCCGCAGCTGTACGTGAACGAGTGCAGCAACGCCATCTTCTCCCTCCTGAAGAAGGAGTACGCCCCGCCGCGCACCCGGGCGCTGGCGGCCACCGCCCGCCTGCGCGCCATGCCCGTGCTGCTCGAGCAGGGCAGGACGAACCTGACCCGGCCGGTCGGTCTTTACGCCCGGCTGGCGATCGACGCGGCGCGCGCCATCGATCCGCTGTTCAACGACAGCCTGATGACTCTGGCGACCGGGTTGCCGAAGGGCGAGCGGGACGAGCTGGTGAAGGCCCGCGACGCCGCCATCTCCGCCCTGCACGGCTTCGCCGACTGGCTGGAGAAGGGGATCCCAGGGATGGCCCCGTTCAAGCCGATGGGCGAGGCGCGTTACAACGAGCTCCTGCGTCGCGGCTATCTGCTGCCCCTCGACGCGCGGCAGGTCGAGATGCTCGGTCAGGCGGAGCTGGCGCGCTCTCGGGCGCTCGAGGCCCTCCTCCCCGACCCGTCGCTGGCCGATCCGGACCCCGCCCGCAGCCGCTCGGTCCCGAAGGACCAGCAGGAGTTCCTCAAGGCGTACGAGAGCCGCGAGGAGGAGATGATCCGCTTCCTCAAGGAGAAGGATCTCCTGACGCTGCCGCCCTATCTCGGGCATTTCTCCATCCGGCAGCTTCCGGCGGCGTTCAAGCCGACCAGCCCCGGGGGGTTCATGAACCCGCCGGGGATCTACGATGCCGACCCCGGTGGCTTCTACTTCATTCCGACCTACGACCCGAAGAGCCCCAACTTCTACATCCGCGCCGCCATCGAGGACCCGCGCCCGATTCTGGGGCACGAGGGGATCCCTGGCCACTTCCTGCAGCTTTCGATCGCCAACCACCTGACCGACGAGATCCGCCGACAGCACGGCGACGGGGTCTTCGTGGAGGGTTGGGCGCTGTACACCGAGGAGCTGCTGTCGCGCACCGGACTCTACCCCGACGGGTCGGCGGCACAGGGCCAGGTGCTGCGCCTGTCACGCTACCGCGCGGCCCGCATCGGCGTCGACGTCAACCTGCACACCGGCCGCTGGACCTTCGAGCAGGCGGTGCAGTACTTCATGGAGGCGGGCGGGCTCGATCGCGAGGCGGCCGAGGGCGAGGCGGCCGGCGCCGCCTCGCAGCCGACGCAGAAGATCACCTACATGGTCGGGAAGTGGCAGATCATGCGGCTGCTCGGCCTCTACCGGGACCGCAAGGGGAAGGAGTTCCACCTCGGCGCCTTCCACGACGATCTGCTGAGGAACGGCAGTCTGCCGCTGTCGATCGTCGAGTGGCTCGTCCTCGACGACCCCGGAACGCTCGAGCGGGCACTCGCCGACTAGACCTCTCGGGCCTCGCTCAGGGGCGGATTCCGCGGCACGCGTCAGGCGGTTCGCGGCGGCGCCGGTCCCGCAGGAGGCGCGGACGAGGGTGAGTCTGCGCTACGCGTCGTCCTTGGTCCGGCGACCCTCGCCGGGCGGTACGACCGGGGCCGCCGTGACGGACGGCGCGGCGGCGGTCTTGCCGGGGCCGCCGAGGAACCGCATCGCGGCCGCAGCGAGACCGTCGAGGGCCGACCCGCCGTTCCCGCCACCGGTCACCAGGATGTCGGGAACGAACTTGGCGTGCCCCTCCGAAAGCGAGCCGATGACGTTGACCATCGCCGTGGCGGTGGAGCCGAGCGCGGCCACCTGGGCCTGGTAGCCTTTGGCGCGCGCCAGCCCGACCGCTTCCACCTCGGCGCCGCGGGCCGTGCCCGTGAGCCGGATGTACTCGGCCTCGCCGCCGCCTTCTTTGGCGCGCGCGGTGGCGTTGTTGGTCTTGATCTCGACGCCAACCTTGGACTTCGCGAGCTCCGCCTGCATCTCGGCGGTCCCCTTCGAATGCTCCATCGCGATGCGCTCCTCCTGCGCCGAGCGCTGCTTCTTGAACGTCTCGATCTCCTGGTTCGCGATCTCGCGCTGCGTCAGCACCTTCACGAGGTCCTCGGGCAGCACCACGTCCTGGATGTAGACCCCCTTGGTCTCGACCTGGTACTGCTCGAGCTGCTGCCGGATGTGCTCGAACGCCTCCATCTGGACCTGCTGGCGCGTCTCGATGAAACGGATCGCCGGCATGCTCTGGAGCTTGTCCCGGAAGTGATTTCCGACCGCCGCCTGCAGCACCTCGCTCACGAGGTTGCTCATCGTCCCCACCATCGAAATGACGCGCGGGGCCCTGGTATCGGGGACGTGAATCTGCACCTGGAGGTCGATCTTGAAGACGAACCCCTCGCTGCTCTTGGCGACAATCTGCTGGAGCTGCGCGTCCAGCTGGTGCGCCTCCGAGACCGCGTCGGCCCAGTTCAGGTTGAGGATCGACGTGGGCACGATCTCCGCCTCGTAGCAGCGCGGGTTGATCGGGTACTTGCCCGTCCGCAGCGGCTCCTGCCAGACGCCACGATGACCCGGTCGCACCAGCGACCCGAATTTGAACTCCGCGCCCGAGGTGTCCTGCGTGACCAGCCCCACGTAGGCCTTGATCACCGCGACCTGCCCCTGCTTGACCAGGAGCATCGGCACGCGCTCCACGCTCACCAGGAACGGGTTGAGGGCGTAGGCGCCGTAGAGCAGCGGGTCGTGCTGCAGACCGATCTTCCCGCCGCGATCGAGGAACGCCTGGAAGTCCTGATAGTTGTTGTGCAGATGATTCTTGCTCCCCAGGAGGACTTCGATGATGTCGGAGTCGCTCGCCCCCTTCTTCTCCAGCTCCGCGACGTCCCCGAAGGCCCCGAGGCGGCTCGCGATGTCCCCGGACAGGAGCGGGTCGCCCTCGAACGTCGTGACGATGCCGACGGCGTCATAAGTCACGCCATCCCTGCGGACCTGCGGCTCGATGCGCACCAGATCGAGCTGCTCGGGAGCGAGGCCGAACGCCTGCGGCGTGAGCCTGTCGGAGCGACCCGTCTTGCCGCGCAGCTCGGGTGAGATCGGGCGGCCGCAGACCTCGCTCTTGGTGACGACCAGGAAGCCGACGGGATGAATCGGAACGAGCGTTCCCGGCGGGAGGACCGGTCGCTGCACGCCTTTCTGCCCGCCGCCCTTGACGAAGGCGCGCAGATCGGTGAAGTTCCCGAACTCCTTCTGGTAGACCGCCGACTTGGCCCCAATCGGCAGGGGCGATCCGACCTGGGCGATCACCACGCCGATCTCCCCCGCCGGCACCTGCACCCAGGGAAACTTCTCGACGCCGAAGACGAGCCACGCCTTGAATCGCAGGCCCGGCATCAGGAGATCCGCCTGGTAGCCCGCCTCGCGCTCGAACGCAATCGGATTGTCCTGGCTCAGGCGGCGCCAGCCCAGGCGTTTCGTGACCAGCCCGACCTCCGTCGGTCCGATGCGGCGGACCGACATGAGCAGATAGAGCAGCACGACCGACACGAACGCGTACTCCCAGAACATCGGGCTGACGAGCGTGAGCATTGCGTGATCTCCTGTCCGGGATAGTGGGCTTCGATGAGACCGATTCTGCGCCGGTCTGCGGCGACCTGTCAAGGAAGCCGCGTCCGAGCGGCATCTCGGGGGAAGGGGCGCGACGCGATCCGGAAGGAATCATTGACTCCGACGGGTCCTCGGGTCAGACTGGTGGGCCCAGTCCATGCCGAGCGCCGCGGTGCCGATGACGGACCGAGAAGGAGAGCCACGATGTACAAGACGAAGAACGATCTGCCCGAGAAGGTCAGGACCCAGGTCGCGGCCCTGCTTCAGGAGCGCCTCGCCGACTGCACCGATCTGGTGACGCAGGCGAAGCAGGCGCACTGGAACGTCAAGGGTCCGCATTTCATCGCCCTGCACGAGCTGTTCGACCAGGTGTACGAGCACGCCGGAGAGTACGCCGATCTGATCGCGGAGCGGATCATCCAGCTCGGCGGCATCGCCGAGGGTACGGTGCGCGTGGCGGCGAAGCGATCGAGGCTGCCGGAGTATCCTCTCGCGATCGCCGAGGGCAAGGAGCACGTCGAGGCGCTCTCCCGCGCCCTGGCGTACTTCGGAGAGACGGTCCGCAAGACGATCGATCAGACCGACGAGATCGGGGACAAGGGGACGGCGGACATCTTCACCGAGATCTCGCGCGGCGTCGACAAGGACCTCTGGTTCGTCGAGGCGCACGCCCAGGCGGACCGCTGAGCCGGCCCGGCGCGGCGCGGTCCTCGGAGCGGCGGGACCCCTAGCGGCCCCGGGGCGCGGTGGCGAAGTCGATGAAGCCCCGCTCGACGTCGGTGCCGACCAGCTCGACCCGGAGGCGGCGGCCGACGTCGAGGCCCTCGAAGCCGCGCACCAGCTTGCCTTCGACCGGTGGCCGCAGGACGCGGACCCAGGTCCCTTTCTCCGAGGCGGCCGTGACGATGCCGTCGAAGCGCTCCCCGAGCCTCGACTCAAGGAGCAGCGCCGCGGCCGACTTCTCCACCCGGCGCTCGACCTTCTTGGCGTCGTCCTCCTTCGTGGTGCACTGCAGGGCCAGTGCCTGCAGCTCAGCGGGGCCGTAGGGGACGGGCCGCCCGCCCAACGCGGCCTTGACCAGGCGCTGCGTGATCAGGTCGGGGAAACGGCGGTTGGGCGCCGTCGAGTGCGAATAGCTCTGGACGGCGAGACCGAAGTGGCCGCCCACGCTGCCGCCCGGCATGTCGACCACATACTCGCCCGATCCGAGCAGCTTGATGACGGCGAGGGAGACGTCCGGGAAGCGCTGCGGGTCGCGCGTCCTCCGGTCGACGAGGAACTCGTTCAGCGCCCGGGCGTCGGGCGCGGCGGGCAGGCTCCATCCGGTCTCCGACGCCAGCTCGGCGATGCGGGCCCAGCGCTCGGGCGAGCGCAGCACGCGGCGCAGCGACGGAAAGCCCCTGGCCTCGAGGTATCGCGCCGTCGATTCGTTCGCGGCGATCATGAAGTCCTCGATCAGCTCCTTGGCGCGGTTCTTCTCCTCCGGTCGCAGATCCGCCAGACGCTCGCCGTCGAACACCGCCCGCGTCTCGATCGTCTGCAGGTCGAGGGCGCCGCGTTCGTGACGCACCGTCTTGAGTGTCTGCGCCACCCGATCCTGCAGCCGGATCTGCTCGTCGAGACCGGGCACGGCGGCCAGGCGCGCGGGCGCCGGTCCGGTACCGTCGAGCCATGCGGCGACCCCGTTGTACGCCAGCTTCGCCCGGTTGCGCACGCGCGCTCGGTAGTGCTCGTAGCCGTTGCAGGCGCCGGCGTGATCGATGCTCATCTCGATCACGATCGCCAGGCGATCCTGATCCTGGTTGAGCGACGTCAGGTCGGTCGAGAGGCGCTCGGGGAGCATCGGGAAGATCTCCGGGACGGTGTAGATCGACGTGGTGTTGTGCCGCGCGTGGCCGTCGATCGCCGACCCGGCCGCCACGATCGCGTCGACGTCGGCAATCGCCACCAGGATCTTGACCCCGCCGTCCGGCTGCTCCTCGGCGACCGTGAGCTGATCCAGATCTCTCGAGTCGTCGTTGTCGATCGAGGCCCACAGCCGATCGCGCTGGTCGCGTATCTCCGGCCCGGCGCCATCGGCCGGTCCCTTGATGCCGCCAAGCTGGGTGTCCGCCGCCGCCGAAAAGGAGGGCAGCAGGCCGCGCTCGAGCATCGCCTGGCGGGCGATGGCCCTCAGATCGTGGCGGTGGCTCATGTGGGGTTCACCGGGCCGCTTCCTCCTCCGCGCTCGGAGAGTACCATACCGCCAAGGCCGCACACCCCTTGCGCTGCAGGCGCCGCATCCGGTCTTTGAAGGATGCTACAATGAACCTTTGATCGGCTGCGGTGCAGGACCTGCCCGCGTGCGACCCACGTTCATCGCTCGGTGATTCGTGTGAGTCCAAGAATCCGCCCCCGGCGCTTCGGCGCGGTCGTGCTCGGCGTTGTCGCGGCCCTGGTCGCGGTGAGAACGACCGAGGCACAGCTCTATCAGACCGTGAGCGAGGGACTGTCGGCAGGGCACTTTCTCGTCTACCCTTCGATTGTGTTCGAGTACACCCGCGACAGCAATATCTTCTACAGCACCAGCGACCTGCCCGACGAAGTCACGTCGACAGGTGTGGTCGTCGTGAGACCGCGCATCATGGTCGACCTTCCCCTGAGCGACAGCCGGATCCGCTGGGTCTACGCGCCCTTTTACCGCGACTACACGAGCCAGAACTTCACGGGCTCGAACCGGCTGAACCATGCGTTCGACCTGGAGGGCAGGTTCCGCACGCACGGCGCCGTCACCCTCAGCGTGCGTGATCACTTCCTGCGCGGCACCGTCTCTCTCCTGGACCAGAACTCCGGCAACGGGCTGTCGTTCGGCCTCGGGCGCTATTCGGCGCACAATCCGACGCTCGAGATCGGGTTGAACCTGGGCGCCCGTCACGGTGTCTCGCTCATCCCCAGCTACTCGCGGACCAGCTTTCTGGGGATCGACGAGGCGCTCCGGTTCAGGTACACCACCCGGAGACTGGAGGGCCGGTACAACTACAAGCTCGGCGAGGCGGAGACCTTCTACGGCTACTACGCGTACGAGGGGAGCAGCCAGAAACAGCCGAGCGTCGAGGACGTGCGGTTCTTCAGCCGCGAGGCGGGATTCGGCCTCACGCGGTACGTCAACCAGACCGTCGTGACCCAGGTGTCGGCCGGCTATCAGACGATGGACTTCGAGAACGGCGGCGGTCGGAATTTCTCGGGTCCCGTCCTCGATGGGGCCGCGAGCTGGCTCCTGAGCGAGGGCATGCGGCTCGAGTTCGGCATCCTGAGGCATCCGTACGCCACCATCTACGCGGGGAGCGACTACTTCATCGACGGCGAGAGCCGGCTCCGCCTCACGATGCAGCTCGGCGCCGCCTCCTACCTCAACGTGGGCGTCACCGGACTGCGCAATGTCTACGCACCGGATCAGGGGACGCGGCGCCGGGACACTCTGTTCCGATTCGAGGCCGGTCTGGGACACCAGTTCCTGCGTACCCTGCGGGGCTACATCGGCGCCAGCACCGAGGGCCGTCGCTCCAACGTCGAGGAGGTGATCGGCGGCGAAGACGTGGACCCGTTCCACTATCGCGTCAACCGTCTCCTGTTCCGGCTGGAGGCGGGCTGGATGTGAGCGTCAGGCGTCCGGCCCCATTCTCGCGACCCGGGCCCGCCGGCCGGCCGTGGCGGCATAGAGAAGCGCCGCGACGCCGACAACCCCCGCGGCCACCTTCCATTCCTGCCACGTGATGCTGGTCAACAGCCAGAGAATGATCGCGCAGGCCGCGAACGGCACCGGTCCCGAACCCGGCACGCGCAGCGGCTGACCGCCCGCCCGGTCGTCCCGGCGCCGCAGTCCCCAGGCGGCGAGACAGCACAGGCCGTACAGGATGAGCGTGACCAGGTTCGCCAGGATGGCGAGCTTTTCGAAGCCGTTGGTGACCGCGAGGGCGCACACCAGGGCGCTCTGGAGAACGATGGCCACGTAGGGCGTGCGGAACCGTGGATGGACCGCTGCGACGGAGCGCGGCAGGTAGCCTTCGCGCCCGAACACGTAGAGCGCGCGCGGGACGGCGAGCGTCATGCCACTGACGTAGCCGAACATCGACACGGTCGCGCCGACCAGGAGGAGGGTGCGACCCCAGGGACCGAACACGTGCGCGGCCGCCTCCGCCAGCGGCGCCCGCTGGGAGCCCAGGGCGCCGCCGAGGATGCCGAGCGCGACCGTCTGCAGCCCCAGATAGAGCAGTGTGATCGCCAGCATCGCGGCGAAGATGGCGCGCGGCACCGTCGTCCTCACCCTGTCGATCTCGCCGCTCGGCACCAGCGCACTCTCGATTCCGCTGAACGCGAAGATGAGGAGGATCGACGTGCGGGCGATCGCGCCCGGGGCCGGACTCGTCGTCCATGCGAGACGCTCCGGCCGGATGGTGAAGATCCCAAAGACGATCAGAAGGACAAGCGGAAAGAGCTTCGCGACCGTGGCGATGGCGTTCAGGACGACCCCCTGGCGGACGCCCAGGACGTTGACCCCGCCGAGGAGGGCGAAGACGGCACCCAGGATCAGCGCGCGTGGCCCCGGACCGTCGAGCGGCGGGACCAGGGCGCCGACGGAATCGGCGAAGATGGTCGACACCGCCGCGACCGCCAGGGTGCCGAGGATCCAGACCAGGACGCCGGCGAGGAACCCGGCGAAGGGTCCGAAGGCGACCTCGACGTAGGCGTACGGCCCACCCGTCGCGGCCACCCGGCTCCCCGCCTCGGCGAAGCAGAGGGCGATCAATCCCATCGCCGTGGCGCACACCAGGTAGGCGAGCGGCGAGGCCGCTCCCAGCGACGCGGCCACGCTGGCCGGAAGACGGAAGATGCCGCCGCCGACGGTGACGTTGACGATGCTGGCGGCGAGGCCCCAGAGGCCGACGGCCCGCACGAGGGAGGGCTGTTTCCCCGGAACGGTCAACGGTCGGCCCGCGGCCCGCGCGCTTTCTTCACGCCGATTGCCCGTCGGGAATCGCGCCGGGGACGTCCGCCGGAGCGAACGCCAGCCTGCGGCGGAATTCCCGCTGCAGCAGCCAGAGGATCAGGACAGCCTGAATCGCCACGGAGACGACCGACAGGTACCAGACCTCGCGAATGCGGAATCCGGGACGCTGCGACAGCAGGAACGCGGGAAGGGCGAAGAGCAGCAGGCGCAGCGACGAGCAGGCGAGCGGCGGCAGCGTGTGCCCCATCCCCTGGAAGATGCCGGACGCGGTGAAGATCAGCCCCATCGCCAGGAAATTGTAGGAGATGATCTTCAGGTAGTCCGAGCCGAAGGCGACGACCTCGGGCTCGCGGGAGAACCCGCGGATCAGGGCGTCCGGCGCGATGTGGCTGAGGACGGTGATCAGGATCATCACCGTGGTGATCAGGAGGGCAGCCGACCGGAACGTCTGCCGCACGCGCTCGGGGTTGCGCGCGCCGAAGTTCTGGCCCGCCAGCGGGGCGGCGGCGAAGCTGATGGCGATCACCGGCAGGAACATCGCCTGCATGATCCGCCCGCCGATCCCGAATCCGGCCTGCGCCGCGGCGCCGAAATGCCGGATGATCCAGTAGACCAGCATCATGTACACCGACATCATGGCGAACTCGCCCCCCGCCGGCAGCCCGACCCGCGTCATGCCCCACAGGATCGGGCCGCGCGGCGCCCAGGACGAGAGCGAGAACCTCAGATAGTTCTGCGGCCGCAGGAAATACGCCCAGAAGATCAGCGTCCCGGTGCCCGTCGCCACGAACGTCGCCAGGCCGGCTCCCGCGACGCCGAGGGGATGCCCGGTGACCCAGCCGAGAACCAGCACCGGCGCCAGCGCGACGTTGAGGACCACGGTCAGGATCTGGATGATCATGCTGGGCTTCACCACGCCGCTGCCCCGCAGGGCCGAGGCCATGGCCACGATCGCGAACTGCAGCAAGAGCGCCGGGATGAACCAGTCGAGATATTGGACCCCGAGCCGCGCCGTGGCTTCGTCGGCCCCCAGCCAGCGGCAGTAGGCTCCGCGCCAGGCGAACCCCAGGCCTGCGGCCGCCAGGCCGACTATCAGCGAGAGCATGAACGCCTGGTTGAACACGCGGTTGGCGCCTTCCCGGTCCTTCCGGCCCACGGAATGCGCGATCAGGGTGGTGGTGCCGACGCCCAGCGTCTGCGTCATCGCCAGAACCACCATCATCAGGTTGCCGGACAGACCGACCGCGGCGATCGCCTCCTTGCCCAGCCGGCCCACGAAGTAGAGGTCCGCGAGATAGTAGAGAGTCTGGAACAGCATGCTCACGGCCATGAAGGCGGAGAGCGTCAGGAGATGCCGCGTCACCGGACCGCGCGTCAAATCGTTCATGCTCGCCTTGTACTCTCCCTGGCGCGGGCGGGTCAACTCGAGAGGCCGATCCCCATCGCATCGAGGCAGCGCAACAGGAGACCGGGACGACCGCCGGCGTCGACGCGTCGCAGCGCCCGGGTCACGGTGCGGATGGCGAGCGCGCGCAGCGGCCCGGGGGGATACGGGAACGGCTTCTTCCGGACCAGCGCCAGATCGAGAAGCGGGCTCGGCCTCTCGAGCGCCATGTGCGCGAGGATCTGTCCGGCCAGATGCGTCGTGCCGAGACCGTGACCCGTGTACCCCAGACCGTACAGGATGCGACCGTCCTCGGCCTTGCCGAAGAACGGCGTGAGCCGCGTCGTGGAGCAGATCGGCCCTCCCCAGGCGTACGGAAACTCCAGATCGCCGAGCGCGGGGAAGTGCCTCCTGAAGCTGGCGCGCAGCGCCTCGTAGTGCGTCTCGGAGTGATCGCAGCCCGGATCGACGCGGTCGCCGGGGTAGTAGGCGGCCTCGCTCGTGCCCCACAGGATGCGGTTGTCGGAGGTGAGCCGGTAGTACTTGAAGAAGGTGCGCATGTCGGCGACCCCCTGCCGCCCCCGCCAGCCCAGCACCGACAGCTGCCCCTGGTTCAGGGGCTGGCTCACCAGGATGTAGTCGTACAGCGGGACGAACCGGCCGCGCAGCCGCGGGAAGATGTGATGCGTGTAGGCATTGGTCGCCAGGATCACGCGCCGCGCGGCGATCTCTCCGGGCGCGCCCGGCGGCGGCGCCGCCACCGCCGCCTGGGCGCGCGCCG
>CAYLND010000044.1:0-25563 GCA_964384905.1 uncultured Acidobacteriota bacterium | reverse complement strand
GTAGATCGGCCAGAGGGGGCTGTAGCGGGAGGCCGCCGGGCCGTGGCGCCCGCGACGGACGCGCGGCCGGCGCCGCCGGACCCGGCGCCCCCGGAGCGCATCCGCGTCCTGCACGTCCTGTCCACCCTCCTGCCGGGCGGCTCCGAGCTGTCGGTGCTGCGTCTGGTGGGCGCCCTCGACGCGCGCCGCTACCGGACGAGCGTGGCGTACCTGCGTGGCGAGCCGGTGCTGCGGCGCGACTTCGAATCGGCCGGCGCCGAGGTCGTGCGGGTGAGGCTGCGCTCGCATTTCGACCCGATGTGCCTGTTCCGTCTCAGGGCCCTGGTGGCCCGGGGGCGTCACGACCTGGTGCATACCCACATGGACGTGGCCGATTTCTACGGCGCCCTGGCCGGCCGTCTGGGCGGCGCGCGGGCGGTCGTGTCGACGAAGCACGCGCCGGATGAGTTCCGCACCCGGCGCACCTGGAAGCGCTATCCGTTCCTGGCGCTGGAGCGGGCGGCGTACGCCATGGACGATGCGGTGATCGTGGTGTCGGAGGGTCTGGCCGAGTTCCTCGAGACGAACGAGCGTCTGCCGCGCCGCAAGATGGTCATCATCGGTCACGGAGTGGAGTCCGCACCGCCGCGCCCGCCGCGTGCCGAGGCCCGCTCGGCCCTCGCCCTGCCGGCTCTCGATCCGCTGATTGGCTGCGTGGGGCGTTTGTCTCCCGAGAAGGGTCACGCGTTCCTGCTGCGGGCGCTGCCCGCCATCGTGGAAGCGTTCCCGCGAGCCGGGTGCGTGCTGGCAGGCGACGGGCCGTCGCGCGTGGCCCTCGAGGATGAGGCGCGTCGGCTGGAGATGGCGGATCGAGTGGTGTTCCTCGGCCACCGCGGCGACGTGCCGGCCATCCTGTCGGCCCTCGACCTGTTCGTGCAGCCGTCCCTGTACGAGGGCTTCGGGATCAGTCTTCTGGAGGCGATGGCGGCGCGTCTCCCGATCGTGGCGTCGCGCGTCGGGGGAATCCCGGGGGGGGTCGACGACCGGGTCGCCGTTTTTCTGGTGCGGCCGGCGGACGCGTCGGCCCTGGCGAGCGCGGCGATCGCGCTCCTGGGCGACAGCGGGAGGGCCCGCCGGTACGGCGACGCGGCGGCGCGGCTGGCTTCGGAGCGCCACTCCATGGCGTCGGTCGCGGCTCGCGTCGACGCGCTGTATCGCCAAGTGCTCGGGTGCCGGTCATGAAGGCCGCCTCGATGAGGCGCTCCGGTCCCCGGACGGATCGGACGGTCCGCGGCGCGCCACGCCCGGCGCTCCTGCCGCATGCGGGCCGCCCGCGGCTGCTGATCCTGACGGTCGGATTCACCGTGGGCGGGGCGGAGCAGCTGATTCTCACCACGGCCCCACGCCTGCAGCGCGACGGGTTCGACGTCACGGTCGCCTGTCTGAAGGGGTGGGGTCTCCTGGGCGACGAGCTGGAGGACCGCGGCGTGCGCGCGGTGGCCCTCGGCGCGAAGGGGTGGCTCGACCTGCGCGCCTTCGGGCGTCTGCTGTCGATGGTGCGACGGGACCGCGTGCAGATCATCCGCGGCCATCTGTTCTGGGCGAATCTCGCGGCACGAGTGGTCGGCTGGCTCGCCTCGGTTCCCATCGTGGTCACCACCCACCACGACACCGATGTCTGGATGCGCTGGTACCACCGGCTGGCCGAGCGGGCCACGGCGCCTCTGTCGGACGCCGTCACCACCTGCTCCGAGGCGGTCCGGCGCCATGCCATCGAGACCCTCGGCATCCGACCGGGTCTGGTGCACACCCTCCCGAACGCGATCGAGATCCCGGAGGCGGAAGGCGATCCGCGCGCTCGCGAGCGCGTCCGGCGCGAGCTCGGCGCCGGGCCGGAGGATCTCCTCGTCGGGACGCTCGGGCGGCTGATGGAGCCGAAGAAGGGTCTCGTGGTGTTCCTGGCGGCGGCGCGCTCGCTGTTGCGCCACGTCCCGCGCGCCCGGTTCGTCGTCGTGGGAGACGGCCCGCAGCGCGCGGCGCTCGAGGAGCGCGCGACGCGCGAGGGTGTCAGCCACTGCACGGTCTTCGCCGGGATGCGCCGGGACGTGGCGGAGGTCATGCGCGCGCTCGATCTGTTCGTGCAGCCGTCCTTGTGGGAGGGTTTCGGTCTCACCGCCCTCGAGGCGATGGCCGTCGGAACCCCGGTGGTCGCCACGCGCGTGGGCGGTGTGCCGGAGGCCGTGGTCGACGGCGAGACCGGACTGCTCGTCCCACCCGGCGATGCCGAAGCCCTGGCGGCGGCCTGCGCGCGCCTCCTCGCCGACCGCGATCTCGCGGCGCGTCTGGGCCGCTCCGGGATGGAGAGGGTGCGCGCGCAGTTCGATATCGAGCGCCTGGTCGGACAGATCGAGGCGCTGTACCGCGAGCTTCTGGAGCGGGACCGGACGCCCGAAGCGGCGTCGTCCGGCCGGCAGCGGAGCGAGGGTTGAACGGATGGCCTCTTCTCAGCCTCATGGCCTTCGGCCTGGCACTGGCGATCTCCCTCTACATGACGCCGCTGATGCGGGCGGCGGCGCTGCGCTTCGGGATCGTCGATCGGCCCGATGGGCGGCTCAAGAACCAGGCGCAGCCGGTGCCCTATCTGGGAGGCCTGGCGATCTACCTGTCGTTCCTCCTGGCGCTGACGGCGACCCGCCGGTTCGACTCCATCGAGGTCCTCGGCATGCTGCTGTCGGGTGCCATCGTGGTGATCCTCGGTCTGGTCGACGACCTGGGCGTCCTGACGCCGGGGATCAAGCTGGCGGGCCAGGTGGTGGCGGTGCTGGCGCTGATGAACTCGTCCGTCTACATCAAGCTGGGTTTCCTGAATCCCTGGCTGGCGATCGCCCTATCGTTCTTCTGGCTCCTGGGCATCACCAACGCCTTCAATCTCATCGACATCATGGACGGCCTGGCGGCGGGCGTCGCGGCGGCCGCGGCGGCCGTGCTCTTCCTGATCGCCGCGGTCAACGGCCGGATCACCTACGCCGTCCTCCTGGCGGCGCTGTGCGGCTCGCTGTGCGGATTCCTGCGCTACAACGTCGAGCCCGCGCGGATCTACATGGGCGATACGGGCAGCATGTTCGTCGGGATGATGCTGGGCGCCCTGGCGATGAACAACTCCTACACGCGACGGAACCTGATCGCCTCGGTGGCGCCGGTGATCGTGCTCGGCGTGCCGATTTTCGACACGCTGTTCGTGATGTACGTGCGCTTCCGCCGCGGGCTGCCGGTCTTCCTCGGCAGCCCCGACCACTTCGCTCTGCGCCTGCGCAAGTGGCGCCTGTCGACGCGTCAGACCGTGATGGCCTCCTGGGGGGCGACCGTGGCTCTCGGCGGGCTGGCGGTCGTCATGATGCTCTCCACGACGACCGCCGCGGTCGCGATCCTGGCCGGGATCGCCGTGGCCGGCCTGGCGCTCGGGCTGTTCCTGCGGCGCATCGACATGACGCTATGAGGCCGGTCCCTTGCGGCCGCGCGAGGTCGGGCGGATGAGCGACACCTACCCTGTGGTGATTCTCGGAGCCGGTCTGACCGGTCTGTCGGCCGCCTATCATCTCGGCGGCCCGTCGCTCGTGATCGAGCGCGAGGCAGAGGTCGGCGGGCTGGCGCGGACGCGCGTCGAGAACGGATTCACCTTCGACTGCACGGGGCACCTTCTGCATCTCAAGGACCGGCGCGTCATGGCGCTGGTCGACGCCCTCCTGCCGGACGCCTTCTCGCGGCACGAGAGACGGGCGCTGATTTTCTCCCACGGCGTGTACACCCCCTATCCGTTCCAGGCGAACCTTCACGGGCTGCCCCCCGACATAGTCCAGGAGTGCGTCGGCGGCTTCGTGGAAGCCCTGCTGCGCCGCGCCGCCGAGGGCGAACCGGACATGCCGTCGCTCACCTTCCGCGACTGGACGGAGCGCACCTTCGGCGCCGGGATCGCGCGCCACTTCCTGGTGCCGTACAACACCAAGCTGTGGCGCACCGACCTGGATCAGATCGAGTGCGGCTGGGTGTCCTGGTCGATCCCCCGGCCGACGCTCAAGGAGGTGCTGGACGGGGCGTTCGGCTCCACGGTGCGCGGGCTGGGATACAACCCGACCTTTCTCTACCCGCGGCGCGGCGGAATCAGCGTGCTGCCCGAGGCCCTGGCGCGCCGCGGCGGGGAGGTGCTTCTCGACGAGACGGTGACGGCCGTCGACGCGAGGGCGCGCGCCGTGCGACTGGGAAGCGGGCGGATCGTCCACTACGAGAATCTCGTGTCCACCATTCCGCTCGACCGCCTGCTCGCCATCACCCGCGGGCTGCCCGCCGGTCTCCCGGAGGTGGCCGGCCGCCTGCGGGCGGTGCGCGTTCTGAACATCAGCCTCGGCGTCGATCGCGAGGGGATCTCGGGGGCGCACTGGATCTACTTCCCGGAGCCCGGCTACTCGTTCTACCGCGTCGGCTTCCCGGCCAACCTGTCGGCGGCGCTGGCGCCCCGCGGCTGTTCCTCGCTGTACGTCGAGCGCTCGCTCCTGCGCGACGAGCCGTTCGACGAGGAGGAGGTGATCGCGACCGCGGTCGAGGACCTGCGCCGCGCCGGCATCCTGTGGAAGGGGGACCGGCTGGTCTATCGTCGCGTCTCGGTGCTCGATCCGGCCTACGTGATCTACGACCGGTACCGGGCCGACAACCTGCCGCGCGTTCACGAGTCGCTGCAGGCGCTCGGGATCCACTCCGCCGGTCGGTTCGGGACCTGGGAGTACTCCTCGATGGAAGGAGCGATCGCCGCCGGCATGGCCGTGGCGGAGCGGCTCCCGGGCGGGGTCGGTCTGCGGAAGGCGGCGGCCGGCCGATGAGCGCGGCGGGAGGGGCGGTCTGATATGTGCGGTCTGGCGGGGATCGTCCACAGCGACATGCGCCGGCCGGACGAGGCGGCGCTGCGCGCCATGGGCGACGCCGTGGCGCACCGCGGACCGGACGACGCCGGAGAGTTCGTCGCGGCGGGCGTGGCTCTGGCGAGCCGGCGGCTGGCGATCCTCGACCTGTCCCCCAACGGGCGCATGCCGATGAGCAGCCCGGACGGCCAGGTCGTCGTGGTCTTCAACGGCGAGATCTACAATCATGTCGAGCTGCGCGAGGAGATGAAGCGCCGCGGCGTCCGTTTCCGGTCGACGGGCGACACGGAAGTCCTGCTGCAGCTGTACCTCAAGGACGGCCCGGATTTCCTGCGCCGGCTGGTCGGCATGTTCGCCATCGCTCTGTGGGACGGCCGCCGGAGAACCCTCCTCCTGGCCCGCGACCGCCTGGGAGTCAAGCCGGTCGTGTACCGGCTTGCCGCGGACGGTCTGCGCTTCGCCTCTGAGATCGCGGGGCTCCTGGCCGAGCCGGGGTTCTCGCCGGAGCCCGACCCGGAGGCGGTCCATCATTTTCTGGCCCTGCGCTTCATCCCAGGCCCGGACACCGCCTTCGCGTCAATCCGGCAGGTGCCGCCGGCGCACGTCCTCTTCTACGAGAACGGCCGGGCGCGGCTGGAGCGCTACTGGTCCCTTCCGGAGCAGGCGGCCACGCCGCCGCCGCGACCGCTGCGGGAGGTCGAGGAGCGTTATCGTGCCCTCATGGACGACGCCGTCCGCGTGCGGCTGCGCAGCGACGTTCCGGTGGCCCTCCTGCTGTCCGGGGGGATCGACTCGACCGCGGTCGCGTATCACATCCGACGCAACCATGCCGGGCGGTTCCGGGCCTTCACCGTCGGCTTCTCGGAGAGCGATTACAGCGAGCTGGGGCGCGCCCGCGCGGCCGCGGACCGATTCGGCGTCGCGCTCGAGGAGATCGATCTCCGCGAGAGCGCCGTCGACGCGCTGCCGGACATCGTGCGCCACCTCCAGGCGCCGTTCGGCGATCCGTCGATCGTGCCCTGCTGGCTCCTGGCGCGCGCGGTCTCCCGCAACGTCAGGGTTGCCCTCGTCGGCGACGGCGGTGACGAGAGCTTCGGGGGATACGACCGATACAGGGCGCATCTTCTCGCCGACCGGCTGGGGTGGCTCCCAGGCGTGGTGTCACGCACCCCGTTCTACGCCCTGCTCGAGGCGGTGTCGTCCGAGAAGAGCCGGCGTAACCTGCCCGGGCGCATGCGTCGCTTCCTGGACGGCTGGGAGCTGCCGGCGCGCGAGCGGAACGCCCTCTGGATGGCGAACCCCGGGGCGCGGCGCATCGCGCGCCTGTACCAGCCCGACTTCGCGGCCCGCGTCGCCGGCGTGGACCCGACGCGGGCGCTCGCCTCGATGCCGAACGACTGGGGCTCTCCGGACCTCCTGAGCCTCCTGCTGCGCGCCGACCTCCAGCGCTACCTGCCGGACGATCTTCTCTTCAAGGCGGACATCACCTCGATGGCGTTCGGGCTCGAGCTGCGCAGCCCGTTCCTCGACCATCGGGTCGTGGAGTTCGCCGCCACGCTCCCGGCCGCCTGGAAGGTAAGCGCTCTGGGGGGCAAGCGGTTCCTGAGACGCGCGTACCGCGGTCACATTCCCGAGAGCATCCGCCGCGCCCCCAAGGCGGGTTTCGGGCTGCCGATCGACCACTGGCTCCGCGGCGGTCTCCACGGTCTGGCCCAGGACCTGCTCCTGACTCAGGGCGCGCTGTCGCGGCTCTACCTCAAGTCCGACTCGGTCGCGGCGGTGCTCAAGATCCACCGATCGGGGCAGCGCAACTACGACGAGATGATCTGGACGCTGCTCGTCCTCGAGCTCTGGTTGCGGGCGCGCCGCGAGCGGGCGAGGAAGGAGGCGGCGTGAGCGCGCGCCGCGTGCGGGTCTGCCACGTGATCACGCTCCTCGAGCTCGGCGGGGCGCAGGAGAACACCCTCTACACGGTGTCGCATCTCGACGCTCCCTTCCTCCCGAGCCTGGTGTGCGGTCCGGGAGGTCTACTGGACGCGGAGGCGCTCCGCCTCGGAATTCCGGTGCGCTTCGTGCCGTCGCTCGTCCGGCCGATCCGACCCCACCTCGACGCCCTGACGCTGGTCCGTCTGGTCCGTCACTTCCGGCGAGAGCGCCCCGACATCGTCCACACGCACTCCTCGAAGGCGGGCATCCTCGGCCGCCTCGCCGCCGGTCTGGCGGGCGTGCCGCAGGTCGTGCACACGATCCACGGCTTCGGCTTCCATGCCGGGCAGTCCCGCGCGGTGCGCGACGCCCTCGTCGCCCTGGAGCGTCTCGCCGCTCGCGTGACGACCCACTTCATCGCCGTGACGCGGGCCCACATCGACGCCGGCGTCGCCCTCGGGTTGTTTCCGCGCGAGCGCGCCAGCCTGATCCGGAGCGGAGTGCGTCTGGCCGACTTCGAGCGCGCCGCCGGCATCGACGGGACCAGGGTCGCCGGGTCCTCGTTCCGGGAGGAGCTCGGCGTCTCCAGGGACGTCCCGCTGGTCGGAATGGTCGCCTGTCTCAAGCCGCAGAAGGCGCCGCTCGCGTTCGTCGAAGTCGCCGCGCGGTTCCAGGGGGAGCGTCCCGACGCCGTCTTCATTCTGGTCGGGGACGGCGAGCTGCGCCGCGAGGTCGAGCGCCGGGCCGCGCGTCTCGGTCTGGGGAATCGCCTCCGTCTGCTCGGATGGCGGAGGGACATCCCCAGGGTCATGGCTGCGCTCGACGTGCTCCTCCATCCGTCGCTCTGGGAAGGGCTGCCGCGGGTCCTGCCGGAGGCGATCGCCTGCGGCGTCCCCATCGTGGCATCGGGAGTGGACGGGACCGCGGAGATTCTGGAAGACGGCGTCAGCGGGATCGTCTGCCCGCCGGGGGACGTGGACGCCTTGACGAGGGGCGTGCGGCGCGTCCTTACGGATCGGGTTCTCGCCCAGCGGATGACGCGACGAGCCAGGGAGCTGCTCCGCGAGTTCGACATCGACGCCATGGTGCGCCAGCAGGAGCGCCTGTATCTGGCTCTCCTCGAGAAAGGGGACCGCGGCATCTCCAGGACGGGCGGGCCCGGGCGCTCCGGTGGAGTCGGTATTAATAATGATGCGGTCGGCGACGGGCGGCACGCCGGCAGCGCCCTCGCGGCGCGCCCGAGCCACGCGCTAACTCGCGGCTCCTCAACGGCTTGAAATGAGCCGCGAAGCCGTTATATTGGACGTGATAAGGCTCCCGGTCGGGGCGGCCCGCCCTGCTCCCGGACGCTGAAGGACCGATCATGCCGGTGCTCGAGCTCCAGGACATCCACAAGAGCTACCGGTCCCACCTGTCGATCCACAAGTACTGGATCCTGCGGGGGCTGTCGCTCTCGATCCAGGAGGGTGAGATCTTCGGGTATATCGGGACCAACGGCGCCGGCAAGACCACGACGATCAAGCTGGCGCTCGGGCTGATCTTTCCGGACGCGGGGACGATCCGCCTGTTCGGCGAGGACGCGGCCCGGCCCGAGCTCAGGCGGCGCCTCGGCTTTCTGCCCGAGAACCCGTATCTCTACGACTACCTGACCGGAGAAGAATTCCTCGATTTTCATGCCCGTCTCTTCGGGCTCGACGCACAGGCCAGGCGGCGGCGGGTGCGCGAGCTTCTCGAGCGGGTGGGTCTGGCGAATCGCGGCGATCGCCAGCTGCGGCACTACTCCAAGGGGATGCTGCAGCGGATCGGTCTGGCCCAGGCCCTGATCAACGACCCGGATCTGGTCGTGCTCGACGAGCCGATGTCCGGTCTCGACCCGATCGGCCGGCGCGAAGTGCGGGACATCATCCTGGATCTCAAGGCGCGCGGCCGCACGGTCTTCTTCTCGACCCACATCCTGTCCGATACCGAGATGATCTGCGACCGCGTCGGGCTCCTGGTCAAGGGCGCACTGAAGGCGGTGGGGCGGATCGACGAGCTGGTGTCCCGCGAGGTGCCCTACTGGGAGGTGGCTTTGCGCGGGGTCGTGAACGGAGCGCTGCCGTGCGGACGGATCGTGTCGCAGCGCGACGACCGCCTCCTGGTCCGGGTGGAGTCGCAGGCCGATCTGCACCGGCTCCTGGGCACTCTGAACGGCCACGGGGCGGAGCTCGTGTCGGTCACCCCGGCGCGCCAGTCGCTCGAGGACCTGTTCATCCGGGAAGCGCGGGGCGCCGCTCAGGCGGCGACGGGAGCCGGAGACGGCCGTGCTCGTTAGGGTGAACGCCATCGCGCTGAACACGTTCCGGGAGGCGATCCGGCACCGCATTCTGTACCTGCTGCTCATCTTCGCCGTGGTGATGATCTCGTTCGCCCAGATCCTGTCGCTTCTGACCGTGGGGAGTGAGGAGAAGATCATCAAGGACTTCGGGCTGGCTTCCATCGACCTGTTCGGCGTCCTGACGGCGGTGTTCATCGGAATCGGGCTCGTGAGCCGGGAGATCGAGCGCCGCACGGTCTACACGCTGCTGGCGAAGCCGCTGCACCGCTTCGAGTTCGTGCTCGGGAAGTTCGCCGGGCTGGCGATCACGCTCCTGGTGAACACGGCCGTGATGACGCTATGGTTCTTCCTGGTCCTGCTGATCAAGGGAATGTTCGACGGCGCGCTGGTGATCGCCGTTCTCCTGCTGTTCTACCAGTTCGTGCTGATCACGGCGCTGGCCGTCCTGTTCTCCTGTCTGTCGACGCCGATCCTGGCGAGCGTCCTGACCCTCGCGCTGTACGTCATCGGCCACCTGCTGTGGAGCCTCGATCTCCTCTCGGCCCGTCTGACCAGTGTCTCCGGCCGGGCTCTGTGCCGGGCGCTCTATTTCGTGCTTCCCAACCTGGGGAACTTCGACATCAAGGGCGAGGTCGTGCACGGCCTGGCGATCGACGGGACGCGCGTTCTGTGGGCCTCCCTCTACCTCCTCCTGTACGGCTCCGCGGTCCTGTGGACCGCGTGCGCCGTCTTCGAGCGCAAGGAGCTGCAGTAGGTGGACGGCGCGGCGGCGGCGCTCGGCGGGCGGAGACGCATGGCGCTGTGCGCCGTCACCGCGCTTCTCCTGGCGGTCCTGGTGCAATCGCACATCGAAGGAATCCGGCGCTCCAGCGGCGTCCACCCGCTCCTGTACCTGCCCTCCGGCAAGTATCTCAGGGTCATGGCGCTCGGGTTCGACGGTCTGATGGCCGATGTCCTGTATCTGTGGTCCATCCAGTACTACGCCAACTACGACATCCGCGATCGGTACAACTACCTCGAGCAGATCTACGACCAGGTGATCACGGAGCTCGACCCTCACTACCTCGATCCCTACCTGGTCGGGGCGCTGATCATGACGACCGAGGCGCGCCAGCCCGAGATGGCGCTGCGTCTTCTGGACAAGGGGGTCGCCCGCAATCCGGACCAGTGGATCGTGGCGTTCGAGGCGGGGTTCCTCTGCTACAACGATCTGCACGACTACAAGCGGGCCGCGGGATACTTCGAGAAGGCGCTTCAGGTCCCCGGCGTCCATCCGCTGGTGCGGCGCCTGTACGCGGAGATGTACAACCGTGCCGGGGACAAGAGGACCTCCCTCAGGGAATGGTCGGAGATCTACGAGACCTCGACGGACGAGTACGTGCGCAATGTCGCATGGAACCACGTCCACGATCTCAAGGTGGACGTGGACCTCGCCGATCTCGACGACGCGGCGGCCCGGTTCCACGCGCGCCAGGGACGGCCGCCGCGCGGGCCGCAGGAGCTCGTGTCGACCGGCCTCCTGGGAAGCCTGGCGCGCGACCCCGAAGACCGCGACTATCTCTACGACGCGTCGAGCGGCCAGTTTCGATACAGGGGCAGCCTGGTCCTCGGCCGCTGACGGCAACGCGCCGCGGCCGGTGATCGGGACCCCACGGAGAGTGCACGCATGCCGTCGCTCATCGCCTTGATCCTGGTGGTCGGCGTGGGGGCCTGCGTCGGCTCCTTCCTGAACGTCTGCATCCACAGGATTCCGCTGCATCGCTCGGTGGTCCGGCCCGGGTCCGCCTGCCCCGCCTGCGGGCGGGCGATCGCCTGGCACGACAACATCCCGGTGCTGTCGTATCTGCTCCTGCGTGGTCGGTGCCGCCACTGCCGCGCGCCGATCCCGGCGCGCTACCCCCTGGTCGAAGCCTCCACAGCGGCGCTGTTCGCCCTGCTGTTCCTGACAAGGGGCCCGACGCCCGCATTCGTGCTGCGGGCGCTCCTGGCCGCGGCGCTCGTCGCCCTGATGGCGATCGACGCCCGGCACCAGATTCTCCCGAACGTCATCACCCTGCCGGGGATCGCGCTCGGCATCCTGACGAGCCCGCTGCGCACGGACTCGCGCGCGCCGGTCCTCGACTCGATCGCCGGCTGCGTGCTCGGGTACGGCATCCTCTACGGCACCAACGCGCTGTACCGCTGGTGGCAGGCGGCCCGCGGCGTGCCGGACGGTCAGCGGCAGGACGGCATCGGACAGGGCGATTTCAAGCTGCTGGCGATGATCGGAGCCTTCCTGGGCGTGCGGCTGGTGCTCTTCACGCTCTTCTTCGGGGCGCTCTCCGGCGCGCTGTTCGGCGTGGCGATGATGATCGTCCGCGGCTACGGCTGGAAGTCGAAGCTGCCCTACGGCGTCTTCCTGGGGGGAGCGGCGATCCTCGGTCTGTTCACGGCCGAGCCGTGGATCCATCTGTATCTCGAACTGGCGGGCCTGTCGCGATGAATCGTCCGGTCCTGCGCAGCTACGAGGGGCAGATCAAGGTCTTTCTCGTCCTGCTGGTCCTGTTCCTGGCGGTGGCGATCGTCCTCGACTTTCACCTTCTGGTCTCGGCCCGCGATTCCATCCAGGAGGAGGTGGGCCGCCGCGTGGCGCTCCAGGCGGACCTGGTGCGCGCCGAGCTGGAGCGTGACCAGATGCTGCGCGGCCTGCGCGCCGCTCCGGGCACGCCGCCCTACATCCCGCCCGCGTTTCTCAACCTCATGGCGCGACAGGAAGGGATGCTGTCGATCGAGATCCTGACGACGGAGGGCGTGGTCCTGTCGTCCTCGGAATCGGCGCGGGTGGGCCAGGCCGACGCCCTGCTCGCTGCCAGCCCCTCCGCCGCGCGCCGCCTGAAGGCGGGTCTCAGCGTCCTGGCGCCGCTCGATCGCCCGCGCGGCTCCAACTATGCCACGCTGGCCGCGTACCGGCCGATCCCGGACAAGAGCAGGGCCACCCTCGCCGTGATCCGCGTGTCGACCGAGGTGCCGGCACTCGGCTCGGTCGATCTGAACCTCACCCTGATCGCCGGCTTCCAGGCGGCGGGTCTGGTGTTCGTCCTCGTCCTGGTGATCCTGTTCGCGCGCTGGCTCCTGCAGCCGTACAGGCGGCTCTGGTCGGCGGCGGCGCAGGCGCCCGGCCATGTCCCAGGGATGGGGACGGAGGCGGGGCGCGACGAGCCCGACTACCTGGTGCAGGCGTTCCAGGGCGTCCTCGACAAGCTGCGCGCCCAGGAGCACGAGCTGACCCATCTGAAAGGGGCGGCCGGCGGTGCGGCTCCGACCGCGTTTCCCGGCGACCATCTGGTCGGCGGAATGAGCAGCGCGGTGCTGGTGTTCGACGCGGGCGGCAGGTTGAGCGTGGTCAATCCGGCGGCGGAGAGCCTCCTCGGTCTCGAGCGCGGCGCCGCGGTCGGCCGAAAATACGGCGACCTCCTCGGTCGCGCAGAACGCCTGGTCGAGCTGATCGAGCGCAGCCTCAAGACGGGGGAGAGCCTGTCCCGCGAGGTCGTCCCCCTGGTCGGGCCGGACGGCAAGGTGACCCATCTCGGGGCGATGATTTCACCCATCCGGCCCGCCGGCGGGCCGGATGGGCTGACGGCGCCGGTCGAGGGGGCGCTCTGCCTCCTCGCGGACCTGACCGAGATCAAGGCGCTCCGGGAAAAGGTCGGTCTGAAGGAGAACCTGGCGGCGCTGGGTGAGATGTCCGCCGGCATCGCCCACGAGTTCCGCAACTCGCTGGCGACGATCCACGGGCTGGCCCGCCTGATCGCCCGCCAGAACGGCGGCGGCGGTCACGCCGCGGCGGCGCCGCGCGAGCATGCCGAGACGATCCTGCGCGAGGTCGAGGGGATCGAGAAAGTGGTCACCGATTTCCTGCGCTACGCCCGCCCGGTCAGCCTCGATCTGACCGAAGTCGATCTCAAGGATCTGGTGGATCACCTGGTGCGCGACGCGGCCGACGAGGCGGCCAGGGCGGGCGCCGTGATCGAGGTCCAGGGCTCGTACCCGGTCATCGTCGCCGACGAGACGCTGATCCGGCAGGCGCTGCGCAATCTGCTGGTCAATGCCCTGGAGTCGTTCGAGGCCGCCGGGACGAACGGCGCCGGGAACGGCCGACGCGCGGCCGCGCGCCGGGTCATCGTCCGCGGGCTGCCCGAGGCGACCGCCTCCGGCGGCGTGCGGCTCGTCGTCGAGGACAACGGCTCGGGCATCGCGGCCGAGGACCTGCCCCACATCTTCACGCCGTTCTATACCACCAAAGAGCGCGGCACCGGGCTCGGGCTGGCGCTGGTGCAGAAGACGGCCGTCGTGCATGACGGTCAGATCGACGTGCGCAGCACGCAAGGCGAGGGAAGCGTCTTCTCCCTGTACCTGCCGCCCCGTCCCGGCGGCCAGGCCGCCGCGCCGGCGCTCTGACGGGCGGCCCGCCGGGGCGCTTCTGTTACATCCTGTAACGCCCCTCCTCTCCGTCACACTTTCGTGATCGCCGCGGGGCTGCCCCGGCGCCGCTCAACTCGCGTGTCTGCCGCAGATGGCCTCCGAGGCGGGCGCGACCGGACCGCTGGCACATCACTTGCTGAATGACAGGACCGAATCGCCGGCGGCCCGGCAGCGAGCGGGCGCGGCATCAGGGCGCGGTCGGAACGACGCGCGAGGACGTGGGGATGAGCAGGAAGCGTGCGAAACCAGGACAGCGCCGCGGAGAGCGGGGGTACTCCTTCCCGGAGCTGCTGATCGTGATCGCCCTCATCGGGCTGTTCGTGATCTTCGGCGGTCCGTCGATCAATGAGGCGTACAAGGCGTACAAGATCCGGAGCGCCGCCAACGAGCTGGTGACCGATCTTCGGGCGCAGCGCTACAACGCGGTCGCGAACCGCGCGCCGTTCACTCTGACCCTCAACAACCAGAACGCCACCCCGGCGAACCAGTACTCCTACAGCACCTACAAGGGAGTGGCGATCACGGTGCGACTGGAGAGCGCGAACATCGAGACCGCGAGCGCCGCGTCGATCACCTTCAACACGAACGGCTCGACCGGCGCGGTCGGGAACCAGACGATCCTGGTGAGCGGGAGCATCAACGACTCGCGCAACGATCGCTACACCATCACGGTGACGCCGACGGGAACGATCTCGAGCGTCTACAGCACCTTCTAGCGGCGAGGAGACGAGCATGAGAGCACGCGGGAGCCTCACGGGTCGAGACGGCGGAGAGCACGGCTTCAGCCTGATCGAGGTCGTCATCGCGATTGGCGTCCTGGCCGGCGTGCTCCTGTCGATCTGCTCGATGTTCATCCTCGGGGGGCGCCAGCTGAAGGGCGGCAAGACGATGACCGAGGCGACGACGATCACGCACGACATCATGGAGACGTTCGACAAGCTGTCGTACACGGCGCTCTACACCACCTTCGGCGCGGCCTCGACCGACACCACCAAGACGGTGGTCAGCACGGCGGGGCCGAACGCCATCAGCCCGTGGCAGGCGGAGATCTCCCGCAAGCTGGACAACGGCTCCGCCTCGGTCACCGTCCTGGCGATGGGCCCCGGCGCCCCCAACTTCGGCGCCGCCCTCGGGATACGCATCACGGTGGCGGTGTCCTGGACCGAGCTGGGGCGGCCGCAGACGGTGACCTTGTCGACGACGCGATTCTAGGCAGGGAGGAGAAGGACGGCCGCCGGCGAGCCGGCGGCGGAACGGAGGACAGCGTGTTCAGGCAATGCCAGTCGAAACGGCAGGACGCGGAAGGCTTCAGTCTCATCGAGATGCTGGTGGCGTCGGCGATCTTCGCCATCGCCGCGGCCGTCGCCTTCATCCTCTACAGCGCCGCGCAGAAGTCGTACAAGGCGGGCGAGAACTTCACCGACCAGCAGCAGGCGACCCGCGTGGCGTTCGACCGCATGGTCTCCGACATCCGCCTGGCCGGCTTCAACACCAACCCCGACGGTGACGCCAGCCGCGTCGACGAGCAGGTGGAAGGAGCGTGGGACACCGCCATCACCATCCGGGGCGACTTCGATTTCGAGGACCCGGCGGCGAACACGACGCCCGAGGCCGCCCTGGCCGGCATCCAGTACAACGTGGTCTCGACCGGCAACGACGAGATCGTCACCTACGTCCTGGCGAAGCCGGGACCGGTCGGCCCCGATACCCTGACGCTGCGTCTCGACGCCGACAAGCCGCGCTCCAAGAGCCTGTCGACCATCACGATCCCGAACGTCGTGGTGGTGCAGAACAACCCACCCTACACCCTGTACCGCGTGACCTTGGCCGACGTCGCCGGTCCGTTCCCGGCGTCGCCCCAGGCGGCGAGCAACTTCATCTACGAGCCGGTGGCGGACAACCTGCGCAGCATGACCTTCCTGTATTACGACGACGGGGGCAATCTCCTGAACCCCAACACGCCGGCCAACCCGGCGGACGACATCGGCGGCGCCGACGCCAACACCACGACGCGCAGCAAGGTGCGCCGCATCGCCGTCAGCCTGGTCGGCATGACGCCCGACCCGGATCAGGATTACACCGACCCGACCGACGCTACCGCCACGAGCCACTACCGCAAGTTCGACCTCCTGTCGGACGTCAACCCGGAGAACCTCGGCAAGACCGGCGTCAAGGACATCGATATCACGCCGCCGCCCACGCCGAGCAACATCTCGGTCGTGGCGGGGCACTGCCAGGGGATCCTGGTGAAGTGGGACCAGCCGGCCCCGACGTCGGGCGTGACCTCGTACGTCGTCAAGTACTACCCGAACGGCTCGCCGAACGCCTTTTCGACCCGCAGCTTCACCTATCCACACCTGGACTACGGCGTGCTCGATTATCTGGGCCACGGTTTCGTGTCGGGGCTGACGATGGGCTCCAACTACTGCTTCCAGGTGCAGGCGCGCGACCTGGCGGGGAACCAGAGCGCCTGGGCGCCTCCGACGGCCCAGCCGTGCGCCGTGGTCACCAACACGACGACGCCGTCGAACCCGCAGAACCCGACGGCGAGCTATTACAGCACCTCGACCGGCATGCCGGCGACGATGGACGGCAAGATCCAGCTGAGCTGGGACGAGCTGAAGGTCAACACGGTCGCCACCTCGCTCGCGGGCGACCCGAACTCGATCAGCGGCGCCACCATCCTGCGCGACCTGGCGGGATACAAGGTCTACCGCGACGTCACCTCGACCTTCTCCGCTCCCGTGGCCGTCAAGACTCCGACCGACGTGCCGGTAGGCGTCATGAGCACGACCGACGCGGTCCCGGCCTGCAGGGACTATTTCTACAAGGTCGCGGCCGTGGATCTGTGCGGCGTGGAAGGGACCATGAGCGGTCTGGCGACGGGGCGGGCGAACACCGTGTACAGTCCGGTGGCGCCGACCGGCCTCAGCGCCGCCCGCAACACCCAGAACAACATTCATCTACAGTGGACCGCGGTCACGACCAACACCGCCACGCCGGCGCAGACGATCGCCGTCGACAAGTACAAGGTGTATCGTGCGCTGGGCGACCCCAGCCTGAGCCCGAGCGACCCCTCGCTCAGCTACTCGTACATTTCCGACGCCATCGTGTCGACCAACCCGCCCACCTTCGACGACAACATCACGTCGATCAAGAACAACCTCAAGACGCAGGCGGCCTACTACCAGCTGAGCGCGGTCGACTACTGCCCGAACGAGAGCGTGCGTTCGAACGGGGCGCGGGCAACCTGCACCTTCAGCGGCAGTCTGGTCGTCAGCCCGCCGACGGGCACCTCCGGGGGCGGCGACGTCGTCCTGTCGATGTCGGTCGTGGGCGGAAGCGACCCGAGCTATCAGGGGTACACGCACATCACGCGCAACACCGACGGCTACGGCCCGTCGGACTACAGCTTCTATCCGCCGACGAACGGGTCGCCGAGCACCGTCACCTGGCCGGCGACGACGAACGACACCGGCGTCTACACGATCTACTGGGAGGTCGAGAACGACAAGGGATGCATCGCCAGCGCGACGACCACCTACACCCGGACCAACACGCTGCCGTGCAAGCTGACGGCGGCGGGCGCGGCGCTGTCGCCGTCGTCGGGCAACCCGAAGAACAACAAGCTGAACCTGACGCTGACCAACACCTATTCGAAGAACCTGACCATCAACAAGATCACGACGGGCTGGACGGGCGGCGCGAGCACGCTCAATGAGGTCGATCTGCCGACTTCGCCGATGACGACCTACTGTCTGCCGGGCGGGGCCAACCCGACCGCCTGCACGCAGCTGTTCGGCGTGCCGCCGATCATCAATGCCACGTCGACCGCCGGCAACCAGTTCATCTGGAACGCCTCGGTCGCGGCCCAGTCGTTTACCCTGACGTACGACTTCACCGACACCAGCGGCATTACCGGGACGTGCACCATCTGCGTCAACTCGAGCATGGGGATCACCATCTCGACCACCGGTGCCTGCCCGTAAGGGGGAGATGATCATGGAGGCAACGAGCATGACAGCTCCTACGGGCTTCGGCGACAAGGGTGAGCAGGGCTCCGCCCTGATCATCGCCACCCTGGTGACCGTGATCCTGGCTCTTCTCGGCCTGTCCTACCTGATGATGGCCCAGACCGAGAACACCATCGCCGAGAACGAGCGGAACTCGGCGACCGCCCTGTACGTGGCCGAGGCGGGGGCGCGGCTGGCGGTCAACTGGTTCAACGATCCGTCAGCGACCGGCTATCTCGTTCCGACGAGCGGCCAGGTCGACCGGACGCTGAGGGTGTTCGACCACGACAACAACCCGGGAACCGCCCGTGTCCAGGCGGTCGCCGGCGACTGCACGCGTCCCCTTTACAAGGACGCCGTCTGCACCACCAGCCCGATCCTCGACCGGCCGTTCCGCGCCGACCTGGCCAACACCTATCTGGGTGTCGAGACCGGAGCCGACGCCGGGTTCCCGAACGCCGGGCCGGATCTCCTGGTTGGCGCCGCGCACCTGACGACGATCAACAACGCCCTGTTCCCCAACTTTCCGAAGACCGACCTGCGCGCCCGGGTCACCCGCATCGAGATCTACGCCCCGCCGAGCGCGACCATCGGCGGCGTCACCACCCGCCTCGGGATCGCCACCGTCAAGGTCACCGCCGGCGTGTTCATCTTTCCGGGGACCGCCGACGAGCGCCAGATCGCCACGCGGGTGGTGAAGGCTGTGATCAACGAGATTCCCGTGCCGGGCCCGGTCGGCCCGCTGCAGTCGTGCTCCGACCTGTCGTACACCGGCAGCTTCGAAATCCATTGGGGAACGGGCTCCGCCCTGGCCGGCGCGACCATCCCCGGCAACCTCGACAACAAGGTGCCGACCTCCCTGCCGTACGCCCTGAACGACCCGAACACCTATTACACGGACGCCACGCCGCACGACCTGGCGACCTGGGCGCACGACGCCAGCGGAGCCGCCATCGAGGACCCCTGGTTCAAATTCATCGCGGGGGGATCGATCGCCGGCATGCCGAACTCGAACCCGCAGCCGTACCCGATGACCTTCCCGGCCGGCACCTACCCCTATCCCGGGAACGGCACGACCTATCACACCAATATCTTCCAGAACACGGTCATCAACTGCCCGGCGTTCGACTACAACCTCTGGAAGTCGATCGCCCAGGGCGGCAACCGCGGAAACTACTACTACACCTGGGCCAGCGCCGACACCTTCAAGCTGGACGGCCAGGGATCTGCCGTCACTTTCGCCAACGCCACCACCGGCAAGAGCGGGATCTTCTTCTTCGACACGCAGGACGCCCTGCCGCCGCGGGGTCTCTACACCGACACGTTCCCGACGACCAACCTGACGCCGGGTATCAGCATCGCCTCCGCGAGCGGCTGGGGGGGGCTGACCGGCTTCGCCTATCTCAACTCCGCCACGTTCCAGACGACCGGAGTGGGCAGCATCGGCGCCACCCGTACGATGTTTCCTCCGGGCGAGCCGGGTGATACGACGGGATTTGTCAATCTCCAGTATCCCGGGACCCTCACCGGCACGTACACTGACCGTGGCTGCGGCGGCAGCGCCGAGTGCACGGCGCTCGGCGTCGGCGCCGCCGCCCCGGCGTCGTTCCTCGATCCGACCACCGGCATCCGTTACTGCGTCGATGCCACCACCTGCACCGCCGCCTCCTGGACTGCCAGCGCCACCCCCGTGAAAGACGACGTCGGTCTGCCGTTCCAGACCGACACCGTGCTCGACGGCGTCATGTACAACAGCGGCACCTTCACGGCGAGCGGGAACGCCGTTTACTTCGGCTCCATGGTCGCCCAGCAGGGCGTCCTGGACGGGGCCGGAAACCCGGCGTTCTATTTCGACGAGAGCCTGGTCAAGGGGGGCTGGCCGCGCAAGGGGATGAACATGCCACGAGTCATCATCTCGTCGTGGGAGACCGGGATGTAGCGACGGATCCCCGGCGGGCTTGCTCGCGGCGATCGCGGACACTACATTTCCGTCACCGGAGAGAGGTGATGGAACCGAACCCGGCCCAGACCCGTCAGCACCCGGCGCACGCGCGCAGCGGAGCGCGTCCATCGACCCTGCTTGGGACCGTCCTGGCGGTCCTCTTGGTTGGATTCGCGCCGGCCGCGGTCAGGCTGGCGGCCGGCGAAGAGCAGCCGGCGCCGCAACCGACCCCCACACCCGCTCCGAAAGCGACTCCGACGCCGCGCTCGACTCCGGCGACGAAGCCGCCGACCCAGGCGAAACCATCCGCTCCCAGCCCGACGCCGAAGGCGGCGAGCGGGCCGGGGCCGGCACTGAGCTTTTCCGATTTCGACCTCCAGAAGTACCACAAGCCCAAGCCGGCGGCCGAGGAGTCCGGGGATGACGAAGAAGCCGCGAGCCCGCCGGCGACGCAGGCGTCACCCGGCGTCCCGGGAGCACCCGCAGCCCCTGCCGCGCAGACGCCGCACGGTGCGCCGGCCAAGGCGCCGGATGGCAGAACGACCGGCGCTCGCGCGCCAGCGGTGAAGCGTCCGGCGGCGCCGCAGGCCAGCGAGGACGACCCGCTCCGGCCGTTCCGCGACCGCGAGGCGAAGGAGAAATTCCGCAGCCAGCAAATCCAGGGACTGCGCGACCGTCTGGCGCAGCTCCAGGCGCGTCTCGACTACCTGCAGGCGAAGAGACAGGCGATCCTCAATCCGCTGAGCGTCATGCCGAAGCCGCCCGAGGGAGCCGACACGCAGGGAGAGGCCACCATGCGTCCCAAGGAGCTCATGGAGAAGGTCGACGAGGAGATCAAGGCCGTGAAAGAAGAACAGGAGGAGGCGCAGGCCCAGCTCGCCTCGGTCGAGACGCGCTTCGCGCAGGAATCGCAATCCCGGTGAAGGCCGCCGATCGCATCCTCCTGGTCGAGGACAAGGAAAGCCTCCGGTCCGTCCTGAGGAAGACGCTGGAGGCCGAGGGGTTCGGGGTGGACGAGGCGCCGGACGGCGGGGCCGCCCTGGAGAAGATCCGGCGCGACCGGTTCGCCGTGGTGCTGACCGATCTGCGTCTTCCGTCCGCCTCGGGCCACGAGGTTCTGAAGGCGGCCGTGGCGGCCGACCCCGAGGTGCCGGTCATCCTGATGACCGCCTACGGGACGATCCGCGACGCGGTGAGCGCCATGAAGGCCGGCGCCTACGATTACCTCGAGAAGCCGGTCGACACCGACCACCTGCTCGCCCTGGTCAAAAGAGCCCTCGACCATCGCAGCCTGCGGCACGAGAACACGCTGCTCAAGGAGCGCTTCTCGCGCGAGCTGGAGATCCCGGAGATCCTCGGCGACAGCCCGGCGCTCAATCGCTCACTCGATCAGGTGCGCAAGGTCGCGCCCACCGACGCTACCGTCCTGCTCCTGGGGGAGAGCGGCTCGGGGAAGGAGCTGTTCGCGCGGGCGGTGCACCATCTGAGCGGCCGCAAGACCCACTCGTTCTTCCCGATCAACTGCGCCGCCATCCCGGAGAATCTGCTGGAGAGCGAGCTGTTCGGCTACGAGAAGGGGGCGTTCACAGGCGCCGCGGGCACCAAGAAGGGGAAGTTCGAGATCGCCGACAAGGGAACGATGTTCCTGGACGAAATCGGCGACCTGACGCTCGCCCTGCAGGGGAAGGTCCTGCGGGTCATCGAGCAGCGACAGTTCGAGCGCGTCGGCGGCACCGAGACCCGCAGCGTCGACATCCGCCTGGTGGCCGCCACCAACAAGGACCTCAAGTCGCTGGTCGCCCAGGGGGCCTTCCGCCAGGATCTCTACTTCCGGCTGTCGGTTTTTCCGATCACGGTGCCGCCGCTGCGCGAACGGGTCGACGACATCCCGATTCTCGCCCGGCACTTCCTGAAGAAGTTCTCCGCCGAGCAGAAGAAGCGCGGGCCGGTCACGGTGTCCCCGGAGACCATCCGGGCGCTGTGCGCCTATGCCTGGCCCGGAAACGTCCGTGAGCTGGAGAACACCATCGAGCGCGCCCTCATCCTCGGCGACGGCAATCCGATCCGGCCCGAGGACCTGCATCTTCCGTCCACGCCTCTGAAGGGCTGAGCGCGCTAACACAATGCGCTCTTTGACTTATGCGTCGTCGGACCTTAAATTCTGCCGTGCTCTGAGGGGTCACGCCATGCGCAGCGAGGCGGGAACGAGTCTCGCCGAAATCGTCGTGGTGATGGTGCTGATGTCGATCGTGGTGGTCGCGGCGGCGACCTACTCCATCCCGTGGCTCGGCAGGGAGGACATGCGCGCCGCGATCTACCAGGTGCAGCAGTCGATGCAGCTGGCGCGCGCCCAGGCGATCACCCGCAACCGCGACTGCCAGTTCCGAATCGACACCGCCGGTCGCACCGTCAGCGTCGTCGATCTCAACGATCCGTCCACCTCCACGGACGACATCACGCTCGCCACCCTGACCCTGTCGTCGAAAATCTCCTTCGCCCGGCCCGACGGCGGCTCGGCGGTCACCCTGGCGGTCGTCTCGGGCAGTCTCTATCAGGCGACGTTCGGGGCCAATGGCGCCGTCTCCTCGGGGGCCGGCCTCATCGCCGTGCAGGGAGGGGACGGGAACTATCGCATCAACCTTTACGCCGCGGGCGGGGTGCGCGTCGAGCGCTGGAACGGCTCGACGTGGGTGCTGGGGTCCTGACGATGAAGCGTGCAGTGCCCGGATTCACCCTGGTCGAGGTGCTCCTGGCCCTGGCACTGATGTTCATCGGCATCGTGGCCGCCGCGCCGATGTTCATCTACGCCATGAAGGAGACCGCCGCCGGCGCCGACATCGGCACGGTCGGGGCCGCCGCCGTCGACCGGATGGAGCTCCTGCGCTCCACCGATTTCTACTCGCTCGCCGCCGGCGGAGGGCTGTCCTCCAACGTCTCCGGCTACTCGGACACGTCGAACGCGAAGGTGACGGTCCGCTGGCAGGTCGTCGACAACGCCGCCCCGGCGACCGAGAAGACGATCAGCGTCCGGGCGATCGCCACACGCACGGCGATCGGACTGGCGAAAGAGGTCACCCTGTCGAGCCTGAGGTCGCGATGAGCCGCGGCTCCGGGGAAGACGGCTTCACCCTGATGGAGATGCTGGTCAGCCTGGCTCTCCTGACCATGGTGTTCGGGGGGATCGCGGGACTGATGATCCAGAACTCGCAGATCAACCGGGCCGAGCAGATGAGCGCCGAGGTGCAATCGAACGCGCGCAACTGCCTGTCGATGATCGTGCAGGTGCTGCGCACGGCGGGCTGGGACCCGAAGAACGCCGGCTTCGCCGCCGTGGGGCTCGATCCGTCACCGACCAACACCACGAACTACATCGAGGTGTTCGCCGACCTGAACGAGGACGGCGATACGAACGATGCCGGCGAGGACGTCACCATCCGCTGGACGTCGGATCACATCGAATGGCGCACCACCAGCGACACCACACAGCCGTATGTCACCCTCGCGGATTCGATCTGCAACGACGCCGACGGCGACGGCACGCCAGAGGAGATGTTCGTCGCCGATTCCATGTCGCACCCGACCCGCATCACCGTGCGGCTCACCGCCTGCTCGCCGGTCGCGGACCCGCGGACGAAGCAGCTCATCCGATACACGGTCTCGAGCGAAGTCGTGCTCAGGAAGACGCTGTGAGACGGCACCGTGCAGGCGACGGCGGCCCGCCCCGCGCCTCGGCGCCCGACGAGCGCGGCTCGGCTCTGGTGATGGCCGTGTTCGTCCTGGCGCTCCTGACAGCCATGGGGTCGGCTCTCCTGTTCGTCAGCGAGAACGAGATGAAGACCGGACAGGTCGATCTGCGCTCGAAGAGCGTCTTCTATGTCTCGGAGGCGGGTCTCGAGGACGCGCGCGAGACGCTGCGCGTGGTCAATCTGGCGGGCGCGACCGCGGCGCTGAGAAACTCCTTCAACGACGAGCTGTCGGCGGCGGCCGGGCCGAACGGCGTCATCAATTTCGACCCCGCGACCCTCAAGCCCGTGTTCGACTCGAACGGCAACTGCACCGGCTTCACCGGCTACGGCGACGACGTTCCGCTCAAGGGGATGACGTCTTTTGGCGCCGGCAAGTACGCCGCCTTCCTGACCAACGACGCCGTCGACGGGCGCGCCAATGTGACCGATTCGAACGAACGCGTCATGATCACCGCCATCGGGACCGGCTCGAACTACAGCAGCGAAGTCGTCCAGGCGATCGTGGAGCGGCAGAGCTTCCCCTCGATGCCGGCGACCATCACGATGATCGGCCCCACTCCGAACTTCGACGGCGGCAACAGTGCGGCCAAGAAGTACATCGGGGACGACTGCGCCGCCGGCGTGCCGGGCCTCTACGTGCCGGTCATCGGCGTCATCGGCAGCGCCGCCGAGGCCAGCGCGGAAGCAGGAGTGAAGAAGCCGGACACCTATACCTCCGGCGGGCAGACCGGCGTCAACACAGTCACCAACATCAACTCCAGCATCGATCCGTCCTGGAAAGACTGCGGCTACCTGCACGACCTGGCCCGCAAGGTGCGGGCCGCAGCGGACGTCGTGGGGACCTCATCGACGTCCAACGGCTCGCTGGGGACCACCGTCGCGCCACGCATCGTGTACATCGAAGGGGACTACACCGTCGGGGGCGGGGTCAACGGGGCCGGCCTGCTGTGGGTCACCGGCACGCTGACCTTCAACGGCAACGCCGCGTGGACCGGCACCATCTTCACGGTCGGCAAGGGAAACTTTCAGCGCAGCGGCGGCGGCAACGGGGTGATCTCGGGGGCCAACTTCGTCGCAAACATCGCCGGTCCGGACGGGACGATGTGGACTTCCGACGATTGCTCCGGCCCGGACGGGATTCTGGGGAACGCCGACGACGGGGCGGCACAGGCAACCTACAACAACTCCGGGGGAGGCACCGGCGACACGCGCTACTGCTCCTCGGACATCTCCTCGGTTCAGGACGAGTTTCCGTTCGTGCTGGTCGGATTCCGGGAGCGCTGAGAAGGGGTCTTGGCTCCGCCGGCGCTCGCGATGCGTCAGGAGGCGGAGTGCTCCGAGGCGGCGGCAACCTCTTCGGAGACGGCGTTGACGCTGAACAGCTCCTGCGCCGAAAGAATGTGCGTCCGGTTGACGGCCAGGAAGGGTGTGCTGAAGTCCACCTGCGGGCCGGTCACCGTCGCAGATTGCAGCGCCAGGAACGGGTGGGCCGACTGATTCAGACGCATCAGGGCGCTGCCACCTGGTCCGGTATGGACGTACCCTTCCACGGCGTAGTCCCGCAGCCTCAAGCGCACGGCGGCGCGCGCGAAACGCCGCAGCTCGGGGTCCTCCTCGCCGCGCCGCAGGGTCACGCCGATTTCCGGGATCTCCAGGACGCACAGGACGTAGGCCTTGTTGACGATCAAGGGCGCGTCGTCCAGGGGCCATGTACCGGCGACGAGATGCGGACTGGAAAGCGTCAGGAAGGCGCGCGCCGTCAGGTTCAGCTCGTCGAGCGTGCGCGCGCCCAGGCTGATGTTCAGGAGTCCATCGAACGTCAGCTGATCGGTGACGACCCGGACCGGCCGGATGACCCGGTTCTCGAAGACGTTGGGCAACGCCGCGCCCTCCTCCGGACGGATCGACCCGATCCGGTTTGACACGACTAACTTAGGGCCCTAGATTCAGCCCGTCAACCCTCGACCCGTCGGTCCGGGATGGGTCGTTCGTGGCCGGGGTCACGAGGTCTCGATGCGCTTTCGCTGCGCCCAGTGCCGTGCTCTGACCCAGGTGCAGATCCCCGCCCGGATGTCCGCCCCGATCGTGACCACCTGCTCCGGCTGCGGGCGGCGCTACCGCTTCGCGGCTGATCGCCAGCGTGGAGCTGACGATCAGGAGCGCTACAGGCGGGCCAAGGAGTTCGCCGAAGCCAACCAGATCGATCTCGGGAGCGCCTATTCTGTTCTCGAGGGGGTCATGACCCTCGAGGACGCTCAGGCTCTCAGGA
>CAYLND010000043.1:0-25716 GCA_964384905.1 uncultured Acidobacteriota bacterium | reverse complement strand
CGGGCGCTCGTCCTGCTGGCGACGCTGCTGGCGCCGGCCGTCGTCGCTCAGCCCCTCGTCTCCTCCCCCGACGACCCACCCACGAGCGCCCGGGACGCGGGCCGTCTGAGCGCCGACGCTTATGCCGCCCGCGGGAACGAGTACGCGGCACGGCCCCGCCCCGAGGACCAGACGGAAGCCGAGCGCCTGTTCCGCAAGGCCCTGGCGCTCGATCCGGATCAGATCGACGCTCATGCCGGGCTGGCGCGGGTCTCGACCTACGTTTACGGGCTCGGGCTCGACGAATCTCCGGAGCGCCTGCAGACGGCGCTGGACGAGTCCGGACGGGCGGTGGCGCTGTCACCGAACAACGCCCGGGCGGCGGCGATCCACGCCGTGGCGCTCGCGGCGGCCGACCATCTGACGCCCGCTCTCGCCGAGGCGCGCCGTGCCGCCGCCCTCGACCCCCGCTCGGCGGAAGCCCAGGTCGCCCTCGGAAGCGTGCTTCGTCTGCGCCTGGACACCGAAGGCGCTCTCACGGCGTGCCGGCGCGCCGCGGAGATCGCGCCCGATGACTCGCGTGTCCTGACCGCCCTCGGTGAGGCCCTGAGAGAGGCGGGTCAGCCGGGGCCGGCGATGGAGATGTTCGGCCAGGCCATTGACCTCGACCAGGAGGCGATCGCCCCGCAGCTCGGCGCCGCGGCCACCCTTCTGAAGGCGGGGAACCTGCCGCACGCCAGCGCGCTCTACAACCTCCTGACGCAGAGCTGGAATTACGGCGAGAACCGGGTCCGGCTCGGGGCCGCGGCCTTGAAGATTACGCTGCAGGACTACGAGGGGGCGCTCGATCTCTACAACGGACTCAGCATTCCGGAGGGCACCCCCCTCCCCGCCATCCTGGCCCTGTACGGGAAGGGGTATTGCCTGACCCGCCTCGGGAGGGATGCGGAGGCGGAGTATTTCTTCAGCACCCTGATCGAGCGCGTGCCCGCGGATTATGACGGTCCGGCGCGCGGCCGTGACCTTCTGTTCGATGCCTACGACCACCTGATCACCCATTTTCGGGCGCACGGCCACGAGCGCAAGGTGACCGCGCTCCTGCGCGCCGCGTGCCAGCGGCCCCTGGCGCCCACCCGGCTGGCCCGCTCTCTGGCCCAGGATCTCGAGGCCAGGAAGGAGACCGGCGAGGCGGCTTCCGTTCTGGAGAAGGCAATTCTCGGAAGCGACCCGCTCGAGGACGCTCTGGAGCTGTCCGAGTCGGCCCTGAAAATGGCGCGGCTGCGCACTGCGGGCGGCACCCGGCGGCTGGCCGAGGATTCCCCGGCCGCGCGCGCCCTGGCCCTGGCCGGGGAGCGCGCCGCCGCGAGCGACATCGGTGCCGTGCACTACCGGCTGGCGCGGGCGCAGTCCCTGGCCCAGCAGCGCGAGCCCGCCTTCAAGAGCCTCGAGCGCGCCCGCCAGGCAGGCTACCTGCCGGCCGAGCAGATGCGGGAAGACCCCGATTTCGCCAGGATCCGTCAGGACCCCGTCTTCCAGTCGCTCCTCCAGCCGCAGCCGTAACGTTTCCGTCTCCCACGACTGACAATCGAAGTCGCCCGGGCGTCGACAAGTGTCTGACTCAACCGTGATCTGTCCAGAACCGCGGCAGACGTGGCTTTTCTGGTGCACTGGAACTGCGCCCGCTACGGGACCTTAGCGTATGTCACGACATCGGGCGTACAGAAGCGCGACATGGTATCGGGCTTGCTCCTCACAGGGAGCGCGACGTGGCCCGGGTAGCGTGGGCGCGTCTCAGGAGGCAGCGAGATGAAACGCGCTCTGATGTGTGCGGCGGTCGTCCTGGCGATGCTGGCCGTGGCCCACCCTGTCTGGGCCCAGGCGGTGACGCGGGATTCGCAGTGCACGGAAATGTCCGGCACGAACAAGCTGACCTATGACTGCGGCTTCAACGTGAAGAATTACGTCATGGGCACGCCGATCACGTTCACCATGACCTATAGCTGCACCGGCAATTGCGGGCCGGTCATGAGCTTCGGCATGCGGGGCAGCGGCTTCACGCCTCCGGGCGTCTCCGGTCACGTCATCGCCGGCAAGCGCATCGAGAACGGCGTCGAGCTGACGTTCGTGTTCGACTCGGTGAAGAAGAGCGGCAACAGCTCGGTGGCCAACGGCCATTTCAACATGAACGTCAACGCGGACGATGGCAGCGGCAACTGGAACGCCGAGGCGTGCAAGGTGGACGTACACCTGAGCGACTGAGGAATGGCGCCGGCCGCGAGCCGGCGTAGGGGCTGACGCCCCATGGCCGCCGTCGCGGCGGCGAAGCAGCCCGGCGCACCCGGGTCCGATGACGAATCGGCCCGGTGCGCCGGGTGTTTTTTTGCGGCTCGGCTCTAGGGATGCAGAGTGGTGTCCGCCGAGCTCTGCAGATTGACGGTCAGCTCTTCGCCCGCCTCGATCACCGCCTCCTTGCCCTTGGTGCTGCCGGCGACCGCGGTGCCGATCGCTCCCCCGAGCAACGCCGCTCCTTTGGGATCCTTGCCGAGCATCTTTCCGAGGATAGCGGCGCCGGCGGCGCTGCCGCCGATGATCCCGGCCTTCTTCCCGGCGCTGCCGGTGGCCAGACGGGTGAACCCGGCTTCGATGGTCGCAGAGTGACCGTCGGGCGCAACGACCCGGTTGAACGAGATCGAGAGCGCCCCGCCGGTGTCCTTGAAGCCCTTTTTGGCCGACTTGACGTCGGTGATCCGGCCCTCGACGCGACTGCCCGCCGGGAACGCGACGCGATCGCCCGAAATGACCGGGCTCTTCAGTGTGGCGCTGATCCGGTCTCCGGACTGGGCGGTCGCAGAGGAGATCGCGTCCGAAATCGTGACCGCCAGTGCCGTGCCGGCCGGAAGCGTTACGACGACCGGCGGCGGCGCCGCCGGCTGCTGAGGCATCTCGTTCTGCGTCCGCTCCTCCGGGATGGTGCCGGTGCTCTTCGATGTTGGGTGCGTCCGCTGCGGGCGGGTCGGTCGAGCCGGTTTCTGCTCGGGCGGCGGCGCCTGTTCGGTCTCAGGGGGCGTGCTGCCCGCGACGGTGGTATCGCTCGGGGGCGGCGGAGCCTGCTCGGCGTTCTCCGGGGTATCGGTGCTCTGGCTCGAGCACGCGATCGTGCAGACGAGGAGCAGGGGAACAGCCGCAAGAACCAGCAGGACAATCCATTTGCGTGTCATGACCCTCCTCTCGCGGTCGGGGGCCTCGGTGCCCCCGCAAGCACCTCATGGATGACGGATATCATAATAGTGCGGGCGTCGATCGGGCGCCACTACGGATCGCGCCTACTGCTTGACTTTGATCTCGAGCGGCTCTTCGAGAACGATCGTCAACGCCGAGTTGGAGCGCATCACCGGCCCCGGTGTTCCGTGCAGCAGTCTTGCCCCGATCGGCGCGGTGGCCCCGGTCGGAGTATCGATCCGGTCGAATCGCAGCTTCAGGGTTTCCGGCGCAACCTCGATCACGGTTCCGAGAACGTTCGATCCCGACGGCACCACGACCATCCCCTTGACCATCAGGGCCTCGGTGACCAGGGCGCGGAACATGTCGCCCTGGTGGCTCGTCTGCGGGCTGAGGGTGTCGATCATGGTGAGCTTGATCGTGGCGCCCCTGGGGACCGTCGCATCCAGCCAGCGGGCCGCCGGCACCGGCTTGGTATCGGCCACGAAACCTCCCGCTCCAGTCGATGGCTCCTTCGCGGACTCCGGTCCCGAGGACTGCGCGCAACCGGCGAGAACGGACGTCACCAGCGCCAGAGGTGCGATCACCAACCGCCTCGAGAGCCTTGTCGCCGACATGGCCGCCACCGAGCCTCCTGGATCCATTCTAGCGATTTGGCGATCGCACTACAACGCACTTGGTCGGTCCGGCATGTGCCACCGTTCTTCCTGGAATCCATAACCTTGAACAATTTCATCCAAAACAATGGATAAACAGGCTCGGAAAGGCTCTTATGTGACCGGGTCGTCACCCTGTGGATATCTCCAGAAAATCAATCACCTGTTTCATTTGAACTAGTATCAGCCGATCGATCGTCGTCTTGGCAGCCACATTGCACACACATTTTCCGGCTGTGTTTGTCTGTCCAATCGCATTCTGACCGGACGAAGACAACATCGAAGGAGGTGAACAGGGGGAATCGTGCATCAGGGCCGCAGCCGACAGGGGGTACCCGTCCCCATCCTGGTTCGCAACTCTGATCGGCCCGCTGATTGTAAGGTCCAAAGTCGCAGGACGCTCCAGATCGTTCCAACCCATTCGGAGGAGGTTCCGGTCAATGAAGAAGCTTTTCTATGTCGCGCTGCTCGCAGTCGGCGTCGTCGTCCTGATGGCTCCGCCGGCGATGGCGCAGGAAGAGAAGCCGTTCACCCTGCACGGCGAGCTCCGGTCCGGCTACGAGTATCACGCCAACACGCAGGACTTCGACAAGAGCAACAACGCGGACCAGTTCAACTACTGGCCGTACCGCGTGCGCATTGCCGCCGAGGGAAAGTTCACCAAGGGCGTCACCGCCTGGATCGAGTTCCAGAACGGCGGAGTGTTCGGAAGCCTGTCACAGCCGGCGCGCGATGGGTCCGACTTGAACTTCACCGGGAACGACGCCGAGCTGTACCAGGGGAATATCACCCTCGACAAGATCTGGTGGAAGAATTTCAGCGCCAGGATCGGCCGCCAGGAGATCGTCGAGGGGACCGAGCTGCTGCTCGGTGACCTGGATTTCTACCAGGGACAGACGTTCGACGGCATGACCGGGGATTTCAAGCTGAAGAAGGGCAGCATCATGGTCTTCTACAGCAGGGTCAACGAAAACAAGGCCAACGTCTTCACGGGCGCTGGATTCCTCCCGCCCGACCAGATCGGGACCGGCGCGGTCGACAACGCCAACTTCGGCGGCGTGTATACGAACTGGACTCTGCCCCTCGGCAATCTCGACGCTTACGCCATGAACCTCTCGAATTTCCACGCTGGAGGAGAGGACGTCACGACCATCGGCGTCCGCTGGGGCAGGGACATGGTCAACAAGACCGGTCTCTTCTGGAATGCGGAATACGCAACGCAGTCGGGTGATGCCAGCAACGCCGCCACCAACAACAAGGCCAAGGGCAACGTGGCGGAAGGATGGATCGGCTGGAACATGAAGGCGGGCAAGAACAATCACCGTTTCTATGCGCGTTACGGAATGGCCAGCGGCGACAATAACGGGGCCGACAAGGACGACAAGGCCTTCATCCCGATGTTCGGCGATTTCCACAACCGGCTTGGCCACGGAGATTTCTTCCAGCTCGCGGGGACTTCCACCTCTCTCGGTCCCAATTCCGTTGCCAACCTAGGGATCAAGGGGCTCGGCGTCGGCTGGAACGGGATGTTTGGCGACAAGCACGAGGTCGGTGCGGAGTACTGGACGTTCTCGACAGACAAGAAGAACCTGGCCGGCAACGATAAGATGGGGACGGAGACCGACGTCTGGTACGGTTACAACTTCAGCAAGAACCTGACGTTCACGGCCGCTGTGTCGCAATTCAGCCCGGATGACGCGCTGACCGCCGGCGGAGCAACGCCGAACGACTCTGTGACGCGGATTTACGGCAGAGCCAGGCTGCGCTTCTAGGTTTCTGCGCGTCTCAGAAATCGAAGCCCCCGCGGGTTCGCCCGCGGGGGCTTTTTTGTGTCCGGGTACGGATCGATCAAGCCGGTTCGCCGGTGATCTGCTCGAAGCGGTCCCAGAAATCGGGGAACGACTTCGAGACGCAGCCGGGGTCGGCGATGACCACCCCCGGGATACGCAGACCGGCGACGGCGAACGCCATCGCCATCCGGTGGTCCGAGTAGGTCTCGACCCGCGCTCCGCGGAGCGGGCGCGGCGTGATAGTCAGGCCGTCGGGCAGCGGCGTGGCTGCGCCTCCGAGACGGGCGATTTCAGTCGCCAGGGCGGCGATACGGTCGCTCTCCTTCACCTTGAGGTGGGGCACGCCGGTGATCCGGCTCGCCTCGCGTGCGAACAGCGCGACGACGGCGAGCGTCGGAACGATGTCGGGCATGTCCCCGCAGTCCGCGTCGACGGCGCGCAGCGTCTCCGGCCCCTCGACCGCGACCCAGCCGGCGCCGGTCTCGACGCGGCACCCCATGCGCTCCAGGAGAGCCGGGAACCTGGCGTCGCCCTGGGACGACTTCGGTTCGAGCCGATCGACACGCACGCGCCCGCCGGTGACGGCCGCCGCCGCGAAAAAGTAGGACGCCGACGAGTAGTCACCCTCGATCTCGACATCGACTGCCCGGTAGCCTCGACCGGGCGGCACCAAGAACACCTCCGTTTCTCCGGAGACGGTCTGGACGTCGGCCCCGAAACGGCGCATTACGTCGATGGTCAGGCGGACGTAGGGGCGCGACACCATCGGCCCCTCCATCTCCACGCGGATGCCTTGCGGCGCGGCGGGCGCGGCCAGGAGAACGGCGGAGAGGAACTGGCTGCTGGTGCCGCCGCGAAGACGGGTCGATCCGCCCCGGAGCCCGCCGCCGACCCGCACGGGCGGGCAGCCGTTGCCGCGCAGCGACTCGGCCGTCGCCCCGAGCGCGCGCAGGGCCGCGAGCAGATCTTCGATCGGCCGCTGCCGCATCCGGGCGTCGCCGTCGATGGTATAGGCGCCGCGCCCGAGCGCCAGGAGGGCGGTCAAAAAGCGCATCGCCGTCCCGGCGTTTCCGACCGAGACCTCGGCCTGCATGGCCGGTATCTCGCCGCCGCGCCCATCGACCTCGATGGCGGCATTGACGTCGGTCCCGGTGACGCGCGTGGCGATGCCGACCGCGCCGAGAGCGGCGACGAGGTGACGTGAATCGTCGGAAAGGAGCGGATGACGAAGCTGCGATCGCCCCGGCGCGAGAGCGGCGGCGACGAGCGCCCGCTGCGTGGCGCTCTTGGACGCCGGGGCGTCCAGTCGTCCCTGTGCTCTGCGCACGGTCCTGATCGGGCGATCGGGCTGCATCGAAAGGTCCCCCGGTCCGCTCAACGTCCCGCCGGTCGCATCGTACACGAGATCGAGATCGCTTGACGCGCGCGCCCCCCGCCCTTATCTTTTCCCTCCCGTTGCAGTCCAACACCCGGGGAGTCGCCGCGTGGTCCTCCGCAAAGGCCGCCTCGTTCTCGTCCTCAGCCTGCTGACGTGCTCCGCCCTGTTCTTCGGGCTGGGGACGTTTCTCCGAGGCGCCCAGCCGGCGCCACGGCCGCGACCGCAACAGCCCCGCGGCGCCGCGCAGCGCAGCGGCGACGACGGCGGCTTCTCGATGACGATGACCGAGCCGAACGAGCCGTACCTGGTCGGCGTCACGCGCATCGTCATCGACCCGACGCTCCCGCCGGGAGACACCGTCGCGGGCGTGGACTTCTTCGTCGATGGGAGGCTGGTGTCGACCGATCGCAAGGCGCCCTACGCCACGGAGATCGACTTCGGGTCGGAGATCCAGCGGCACACGATCGTCGTCACGGCCCTCACCGCGGGCGGGCGGCGCGCCAAGGTCTCCTTCATCTCCCGCGCCGCCGACCTGGCCGGCGATGCGGTGACGCCGCTCGCCATGATCCCGGCGATCGTGCGGGACTCCGGCGGCCGCTTCGTCGAAGGGCTGTCGGTGGGCGACTTCGTCCTGACCGAGAACGGCACACGCCAGTCGATCCTGCATCTCGACAACGAGCCGGTCCCGCAGACGATCGCCATCGTGGTCCAGTCCCCCGCGTCCGAGGCGGCGCGCGGCGCCCTCGTGCGTGGCGCGCTGGCCTTCACCGAGTCCCTGCTGTCCTTCGACTCTCTGGGGATCGCCAAGGTCGGCGCCCTGCGGGCGAGCCCGGCCGCGGGACGGCCGGCCGTCACCCAGGGGAGTCGCAAGCCGGAGAAGCCGGAGGCGAAGGGCAAGGACGCGACCGATGCCGCCGCCGAGCCCACCGGCCCCGCGCTCGAGTTCTCCTACGACCGGGGGGCGTTCGAGGAGCGGCTGTCGGCGATCGGCTCGGGGACCGATCCGAGCTCCGCGACGCTCGCCGAGGCGCTCCAGGAGGCGCAGCGCGGCCTCGTCAGGCGCCCGCGAGGGCGAGTGATCCTGGCGCTCGTGTACGGGGGGCCCGAGCTGGCGGGACCGCCGGCGCCACCGGACCTCACGCTCGACGAGACGCTGGTCGAGACCCTGGACGCCGTCCGCAAATCGGGCTCCACGCTGAACGTCGTGGTCCTGGGGACCGCGGATGATCCTCCCCTGCCGCTGCTGCGCAAGGCCGCCGCGGAGACCGGCGGCGAGTTCCAGGTGGTCGCCTCGCAAGACGAGGCGGAGACCGCCTGCCGCCGGATCTCCGAGTCGCTCCGGCATCAATACCTGGTCAGCTACGCGCCCGCCTCCCCCGAGCGATCCGGGTGGCGGACGGTCGCTCTCCTGGCGCGGGCGCCCGGCCACATGGTGCAGGCGCGCACCAGCTGCTACGCGTCCGCGCCGCCGAAGCGACCGTGAACGGCGCCGCGACCGCGCCGATGGCCCGGGGGAGGCAGGGCGAGGCGTGGCTCGCCGGCCTGCTGCTGGCGCTCCTCGGCTTCTGGACGGCGCGCCTGGCCTCGGGCTTCCAGGACGGCTGCCTCCTCGATCTCGTCAACCTCGCGTTCCACGAGGCCGGGCACCTGTTCCTCGCGCCGTTCGGATCGACCCTGCATTATCTCGGGGGCACCTTGGGACAGCTGGCCGTGCCGCTCGCTCTTGCGATCTACTTCCTCGTCACGCGTCCGTCGCGCCCGCTCGGGGCGGCCTGCTGTGCCTGGTGGGTCGGCGAGAACCTGATCAACGTCTCGGTCTACATGGCCGACGCGCGCGATCTCGCCCTGCCGCTGGTCGGCGGCGGCGACCACGACTGGAACGAGCTGTTCTACCGCTTCGGTCTGCTGGGGGAGGACAGCGTCCGCACGGTCTCCGCGGCGACCCACCGCCTGGGCTGTCTGGTCATGCTCGCAGGGGCCGCCTGGATCGCCTGCTTCGCGCTCCCGGGGCGCACTGGGGCAGCGCTCCGCGAGACGCTGTCACGACGCGCGCCGGCGCTCCGGTTCCTGCTCGAGCCGATCGAAGAGTAGGCGCCCGTCAGGCCGGAGTCGTGTTCGAGCTGTCCCCGTTCTTCGGGGTCTTGCGCACCACGACCGGGTGGGACCCGGTCTCCTCCTGCCCCTGCCAGTTGATCGCCCGACATTCCGCCAGGAGCTCGCAGCGGACGCACTCCTTCATCTTCTTCAGGCTGGCGATGACCGTGCCGAAGCAGTCCTTGGTTACGCGAGGCATCAATGGATAATCTATTGAGTCGGCAAAGGTTGTCAACCCGTTCGCGCATTGAAAATGGCTCGATCATTGCTCTATACTCCTGCGGTCCTCCCCTTCCCGATCGCTCGGTCCGAGCCGGGCCGACAGTCCGGACGGAAGGCCCGGGGCCCGACGATGGGAAAGCGGATACTTCGTGCGGCCTGCCTGATCATCGTCGCGACCGCCTATGCGGAAGCCGGCGGGCGTGATAGTTTCAAGGACGAGATGCGCTTCGGCGCGCAGGCGGCGCAGCAGGGGCTGTGGCGTGAGGCGGCCTTCCGCTGGGAGAGGATTCTCAAGGACCATTCCGACAGCGCCCATCTCCACAACAATCTGGGTGTCGCTTACGAAAGCCTCGGACAGTTCGAGAAGGCCCGCAAGGAGTACGAGGAGGCTCGCCGTCTCGATCCAGAGAGCAAGGAGATCCGCGACAACTGGCAGTCGTTCCAGGATCTCTGCAAGACGGTCAAGGGCTGCGGCGGCGAGCCGGCCCCGACACCGGCTCCACAGTCTTCGCCCGGACCCGGAACGACGCCCGCCCCAGGTCCTTCGCCCGGACCCGATGGGTCGGCCGCGCCGGAGCCGTCAGCCACCCCGGAGCCGACGCCCGCATCGACGCCGCCGGCCGCCCCGGGTGGAGCCTAGTCGCCGTGCGGCGGCCGATCGGCTGGGTGGCCTGGATCGTCTTCGCGGGGCTCGGTCTCGGCTGGCCCGCCGCGACGATCGCGGGCACCACCCGGGTGATCATCGCCACCCCGATGCCGTCGCGCATCGATATGGGGGGGATGAAGAAGATCCTCGTGACCAGCATGCTCGTGGACAAGGAGCTTCCGGGGGTCGACGTCAACAAGGAGATGGTGAAGCTGCTGCGCCGTGAGCTGCGCAAGAAGACGAACCTCAACATCCTGGACGTGGACCCTCCCCCCCTGCCGGAGCAGCCGCTGAAGGATCTCCTGGCCAACAGCGGATTCTGGCGGCGCCTGGCGGACACGTTCGGGGCCGACCTGATCATCTCCGGGAAGGTGTCGTACGACGCCGCCGATCGATCGGGGTTCGTGACCATGGACGAAATCTCGCCGGTCACCGGGCAGCGCGTGCGCCGCACCCGTTTCGTCGAGCGCGAAGGATTCACGCTCGCCCTGAGCCTCTTCTTCCTGGAGGGCGCCACCGGGCGGCTGCTGTACGAGGACCAGTTCACCGGGGACAACACCGTGAACGGCCACGGCACCGACCGCCTGACCGCGCTGTATACGTTGTTCGAGCAGTTCGAGGAGGACGTCCTGTCGATCGTCGTGCCGAAGCCGCGGACGGCGCAGCGCTTCATCTTCAACGAGTAGGAGACTCCGTGAGACGTCTGGCTCCGTCCGCCGTCATCGTGCTGGCGCTCGCGTCGCTCGCCGTCCCCGAACAGGTCCTGGGCTTCGGCAAGAACAAGATCGCCTACCAGAACTTCGACTGGCGCATCTACCGGTCCCCGCATTTCGACGTCTACTACTATCCCGAGGAGGAGGCGCTGCTGCAGGAGGTGGTCTCCGACGCCGAGAGCCAGTACATGCGCCTGTCGCAGATGCTGGACCACGAGATCAAGTTCCGCATCCCGCTCATCTACTACAAGACGCACGGGGAGTTCGAGCAGACCAACATCGTGCTCGATTTCATCCCCGAGTTCGTCGGAGCCTTCGCCGAGCCGATCGAGAACCGGATGGTCCTGCCGATGGACGTGCCCCCCGACAAGAAGTACTCCCTCATCGGCCACGAGCTGACGCACGTCTTCGAGTTCAGCATCCTGTACCAGGAATCGCTGTCGCGCGCCTTCCGGGCCAACGTCCCCTCCTGGATCATGGAGGGGCTGGCCAGCCACCTGGGGCGCGACGAGGACAATCTCGACCGCATGATCATCCGCGACGCCGTCGTCAACGGTCTCATCCCTCCGATCCACCGGCTGCAGACCCTCAACTTCCTGACCTACCGCTACGGCCAGGCGGCGTTCGATTTCATCGAGGAGCGCTACGGCTCGGAGGGGATCCGCAACCTCCTGTGGGAGTTCCGCAAGAGCCTGCTCGCCAACAACATCGCCAAGCCGATCAAGGACGCTTTCGGGCTGGAGGCGGACGAGTTCGATCGGCAGTTCAAGAAGTTCCTGCAGAAGAAATACCTGCCGGCCCTGCTCGACAAGAAGGAGGCCGAGGACTACGGCAAGGAGATCGCCGCCAAGAAGCGGGGCGATTACGACGAGGAGTACGTGACCTTCTCCCCGGCCCTGTCGCCCTCGGGCGAGCTGATCGCGGCGATGACCACGCGCTACGAGGACCTCGACGTGGTCATCCTATCGGCCAAAGACGGCAAGATCTTCCGCAATCTGACCAAGGGGTTCACGAACCAGTTCGAGTACCCGGTCTACGGCGCCTTCCAGGGCAAGAAGGATTTGACCTGGTCGCCGGAGGGGGACCGCGTGGCCTTCTTCGCGCGCCGCGAGAACGAGCGCGCGCTTCTGATCTACGACGCCGTGCGCGGCGATCTGGACAGGATGATCAGCATCCCCACCGTGGACGACGAGCTGTCGCCCGCCTGGAGCCCGGACGGCAAGAAGATCGCCTTCGAGGGGAACCGGGGCGGCCAGGTGGATCTGTTCACCTACGACCTCGACACCGCGGAGGTCAAGAACCTGACGCAGGACGAGTTCTACGACGGCAATCCCGCCTGGTCGCCGGACGGCACCCAGATCCTCTACAACCGGAGGATCAACTCCTCGGAGAAGATCTTCCTGGTCGACGCGAACGACCCCTCCCGCAAGGTCCAGCTGACCTTCGGCGACAGCAGCGACATCCAGCCGTCCTTCTCCCGCGACGGCAAGAAGGTCTGGTATTCCTCCGACGCGAGCGGCGGCATCTTCAACCTCTACTCGATCGACCTGTCGTCCGGGGAGATCCGGCGGCAGACGGACATCCTGGGGGGCGTCTTCACACCGCTCGAGCTGCCCGACGAGAACGGCAAGACGGCGCTGGTCTACACCTACTACGGCGGCGGGCGCTTCCGCCTGTTCCGCACCGCGCCGGGCGAGCCCGAGTCGATCATCCGCCCGGCGGAGCAGGCGCGGGAGCCCGCCGAGATCCAGCCGTTCCAGCCGCCGCTGCAGCTCACCCTCGACGACGACAAGCGGTCGAAGTACGAGAAGATCCGGTACCACGTCGAGAACGCGCCGTCCGTCCTGGTCGGCGTGGCGGACGACGGCACCGTTCTCAGCAACGCGCAGGTCCTGATGTCCGATCTGCTCGGAGACCACCGGATGTTCTTCAGCTTCCAGTCGGTCTCCACGTTCTCGAACTTCTACTACTCCTACTTCAACCTGAAGCACCGGTGGAACTGGAGCACCTTCGTCACGGACTACCGGGATTTCTATTTCGTCCAGTCCGCCGTCACCGGGGCCACGGCCCGCAGCCGTCAGTTCAGCCGCTACACCGGGGGCGGCGTCGAGATCAGCTATCCGCTCAACCGCTACTATCGGATCGGCACGTCGGTCGGCTATTTCGACCGCAGCATCGACCGGCCGTTCGGAGTCAACCCGGTCACGTTCGAGACCGAATTCGCCACGCTGTCCGAGAAGTTCCCGCAGGTCGGCTGGAGCATCAGCGGCGACACGACGCGCTTCAAGGAGTTCGGCGCCTACCACGGCCAGCGCTTCGAGCTCGACCAGGACTGGGCTCCGACCCTGAGCGCCAGCGGCGACACCAACCTCTTCAACAGCGGCACGTTCGTGAACACCATTCTCGACTACCGGCTCTACCGCCGGGTGACCTCGCGCTCGCTCCTGGCGCTCCGTCTGGCCGGCGCCGTGAGCAACGGCAACGGCTACAGCATCTATTCGATGGGCGGGCTGAACCAGCTGCGCGGCTACGATTTCCGCGAGTTCTTCGGCAACCGCATCTCGTTTTTGAACCTGGAGTACCGCTTCCCGCTCGTCGACGCCCTCGCCTTCCCGTTCGGCGTCATCCGCGATCTGCGCGGCTTCCTGTTCCTCGACGTCGGCTCCGCCTGGTTCGGCGGCTACCAGTTCTACGACCCGCGTCTGGGATTCCAGCTGACCGGCGCGATCAACGGCAACCTCGACCCGGCCACCGTCATCGTCGACTCCTCCGGCAACCCGGTGAACCGGCACTACAAGTTCTGGGACTCCAAGAACGGGCAGCTCGGGGACGGACGCGCCTCGTACGGCTTCGGATGGGGGTTCTACCTCGGTCCCTTCCAGCTCACCTGGTCGTTCGCGAAGCAGTTCTCGAACACGATCGAGGCGTGCAACACGACATGCGACCCGACCGTCCCGGGAGACTGCTACGTCACCAATCCGTGCACCGTCGAGCGGATCGACGATCCCTTCCGCAAGGGCGGCACGGTGTCCCAGTTCTACATCGCGCGCGAGTTCTAGCGCTCTAGCGCCTGGGGCAGTCGAGCACGTCGATCTCCACCAGGCGCACGGGGGTCGAGCCGACGTTCGTGATGGAGTGCTTCTCGGGGGCCCTCCAGACGATGTCGCCGTTCTTCAGCGACAGGGTCGACACCTTGCCGGACGCGTCGCGCACTTCGAGCGTGCCGCCCTCGATGACGACCACGACGCGGGGCGAGGCGTGCTCGTGCTCGGGGGTCGACGCGCCGGCGGGGTAGTAGTTCGACTGGGCCCGGACGCGCTCGTTCTGGAACACGACCTTTTTCGTCGCCTCTCCCTCCGCGGCGGCGCTCGTGGCCCACGACACCACGCCGACGGCGAGCCCGGCCGCCGCCATGATGATCACCCCCAGGGTCGCGGCCATGCTCCCGGGGAGACGACTGCTCTGTCGCGGCATCGGTAGGCCTCCTTGTGTGGCGGTTCAGAACGTCCCGGCTCGTCGGAGCGACAGGATGGCGGCGACGATCCCGAGCGCCGCGCCGCCGGCGGCGAGCGCCGCCGACGCCTGGGCCGGCAGAAACCGGCCGGCCACGATCGTCATGAACGGATTGGTGGTGAACACCACCGTCCGTTCGACCATGCGGTGCGTGACGTAGAGACCGGCCAGCGCGCAGGCACCCCCGGCCAGCCCCTGGGCGGCGGCGCCCAGGAGGAACGGCCCGCGGATGAACGCCGCGGTCGCCCCGACCAGCTTCATGATCTCGATCTCCTCGCGGCGCGCCAGCACGGTCAGCTGGACCACGGCGCCGACCGTCACCAGCGCGGCGCACAGCAGGAGGACGCCGAGACCGAGACCGCCGCGCCTGGCCAGATTGACGAGCCCGACCAGACGCTCGGTCCAGCCCCGGTCGTAGCGCACCTCCTCGACACCGGGCGCCTTCTCGTACGTCTTGGCGATCCGGTCGAGCGCCCCGGGGTTCCGGTCCTCGTCGCGGATCTCCAGGTCGAACGAGGCGGGGAACGGATTCCCGCCGACGCGCTCGGGCAGATCGCGCAGCGACGGGAAATCGCGCTCGAAGCGCAGGCGGGCGTCGATCTTCGACACGTAGCGCACGACCTCGATGGCCGGGTCGGAGGAGAACTCCGCCCGCAGCGTCTTCAGGTCGGCGGGGGTGACCTCCTCCTTGAGATACACCTGCACCTGCATCTCCTTCGCGAGGGTCTCCACGAAGACGTTGAGGTTGAACGCCAGCAGAAGGAACAGCCCCAGGACATAGAGCGAGATGCCGATCGACGCGGCGGACAGGATGCTGAGCGCCGGGTTGCGCCACAGACCGTCCCACGCCTCGCGCAGGCAGTGCCGCAGCGCCTGCAGCAGGCGCGGCATCTCAGGCCACCCCGCGCGGCCGGCGCATCAGGCCACCGCCGCCGCCACCAGGCGGCCGTGGTCCAGGGCGATCACGCGGCGGCTCATGCGGCGGATCAGATCGCGGTCGTGGGTCGCGATGATGACCGTGGTGCCGTGCGAGTTGATGTCCTTGAACAGGCTCATGATCTCCTTCGCCAGGTCGGGGTCGAGATTGCCGGTCGGCTCGTCGGCCAGCAGGATGAGCGGCCGGTTCACCAGGGCGCGGGCGATCGCCATGCGCTGCTGCTCGCCGCCCGAGACCTGCTCGGGGTAGTTGTGCAGCCGGTGGTTCAGACCGAGCATCTCGAGCACCTGGAAGGTGCGGGCGCGCTGCTCCTTGCGCGGCAGGCCGATGACCTGCGTGGCGAAGGCGACGTTCTCGAACACGGTCTTGCGCGGCAGCAGCTTGAAGTCCTGAAACACGACGCCGATCCGGCGCCGCAGGTGCGGGATCCGGCGCGCCGGCATGGTCGCCACGTCCTCGTTGTGGACGATCACCTGACCGGACGTCGGCACGTCCTGGCGGAAGATCATCTTGAGGAAAGTCGTCTTGCCGGCGCCGCTCGGACCGGTCAGGAAGACGAACTCCCCCTTCTCGATGTGCGCGCTCACGTCGGAGAGGGCCTGCGAGCCCTGCGGGTACTTCTTGGTGACGTGAAAGAACTGGATCATGCCCGCGCCGTGGCCGCCGGACCGGGCTGCCGCCTCAAGGCCTGTCCAGGCTCTCTTTGAGAAGGCGGTTGACCAGCGCCGGGTTGGCCTTGCCGCCCGTCGCCTTGAGCACCTGGCCGACGAAAAATCCGAGGAGCGCCGTCTTGCCGGCCCGGTACTTGGCGAGCTGGTCCGGGTTCTCCGCGAGCACCCGCGCGATCGCCGCGCGAATCGGACCCTCGTCGGTCACCTGGCCCAGACCGCGCGCGCGCACCACCTCGGCCGGATCGTCGCCGGTGTCGTAGATCGCCTCGAACACCTCCTTGGCGATCTTGCCGGAGATCGTGCCGTCCCTGATCATCGCGACGAGCTTTCCGAGCCTGTCCGGACCGAGCGGGATGTCCCCGGCCGCCTGGATCTCGGCCCGGCCTTCCTTGACCTTCCGGAGCACCTCGGTCTCGATCCAGTTGGCGGCCGCCTGGCCGTCCCCGGCGGCGGTCGCGGTCGCCTCGAAGTAGTCGGCGATCGCCCGGCTGGCCGTCAGAACGTGGGCGCTCTGCTCCTTGAGCCCCCACTCCTTGACGAACCGCTGCCGGCGCGCCGCAGGGAGCTCGGGCAGATCGCGGCGGACCTCGTCGATCCATCCTGTTTCGACGCGAAGCGGCGGCAGGTCGGGCTCCGGGAAGTAGCGGTAGTCGTGCGCTTCTTCCTTGGAGCGCATCGGGTACGTCCGGTCTTCCGCCGGGTCGTACAGGCGCGTCTCCTGGACCACCCTGTCGCCGCGCGACAGCAGGTCGGTCTGACGGCGGATCTCGTGCTCCAGGGCGTGCTGCACGAACTTGAACGAGTTCAGGTTCTTCAGCTCGGCCTTGGTGCCGAGCGCGGTCTGGCCGCGCGGCCGCAGCGACACGTTGGCGTCGCAGCGCAGCGACCCCTCTTCCATGTTGCCGTCGGTCACGCCGATGTAGACGAGGGCGCTGCGCAGGCTGGAGTAGTAGGCGTGCGCCTCTCCGGGCGAGCGCAGATCGGGCTCGCTGACGATCTCGATCAGCGGCACGCCCGAGCGGTTGAAGTCGACGTAGGACTTGGTCTCGGAATCGGGAAACCCCTCGTGCAGCAGCTTGCCGGCGTCCTCCTCCATGTGGATGCGGGTGATGCCGATGCGCCGCGTGCCGCCGCCGGCGTCGATGTCGAGGTGGCCGCCGACCGCCAGGGGCCGGTCGTACATCGAGATCTGATATCCCTTCGGCAGATCGGGGTAGAAGTAGTTCTTGCGGGCGAAGATCGAGCCGGCGTGGATGTCGCAATCGAGCGCCAGGGCGGCGCGCAGGGCGAACTCCACCGCCCGCCGGTTCAGCACCGGCAGCGTGCCGGGCATACCGAGGCAGACCGGGCAGACGTTCGTGTTCGGCGGCGCGCCGAAGCGCGTCGAGCAGCCGCAGAAGATCTTCGATTCGGTGAGGAGCTGACAGTGCACTTCGAGGCCGATGACCGGTTCGTATTCCATGCCGCTCCCGGGTGGCGTCCGGCGCAAATTATAGCATCGCCCCTATGCTAGAGTACGCCGCCGGCCGCGTCGATCCGGCGTCTCGGAGGTGCGATGGCGAGCGTGAAGGTCGCAATCCTGGGCGCGGGGAACCTCGGAACCACGCTCGGCATCGTGCTGTCGGGAGGCGTCCCGGGGATCCGCGCCGGCAAGAGCCGCGATGTCGTGGCCTGGACGATCGAGACCGACGTCGCGGCCGAAATCCGCGACCGCCGCCTGAACACCAAGTATCTTCCCGAGGTGCCGCTGCCGCGCGCGCTGCGCGTCACGACGGATCTGCAGGAGGCGCTGGCGGGCGCCGGCGTGATCGTCGTGACGGTCCCATCGAAAGTCGTGCGCGAGGTGGCCCGCCCGATCGGCCGGACGCTCGGGGACGGCACCGGTCGCGCGACGCCATCCGCCGGGATGGACGCGCCCGTCATCGTCAGCGCCTCGAAAGGCCTCGAGCCCGCCACCTACCTGCGCATGAGCGAGGTGATCGCCTCGGAGATCCCGCCGGCCTTCTCGGCGCGCATCCTGGCCGTCTCCGGCCCGTCGATCGCGCACGAGCTCAGCCGGGGCACGCCGACGGCGGTGGTGCTGGCGTGTCGCGACCCGCGACTGGCGCGCGCCGTCCGGCGCGACTTGCAGACGCCGGTCCTGCGCATGCAGATCAGCCGCGACGTGGCCGGTGTCGAGCTGGGCGGCGTCCTGAAGAACGCCTATGCCCTCGCCTTCGGCCTGTGCGACGGGCTCGGTCTCGGTCTGAACACCAAGGCGGCGCTCCTGGCGCGCGCCCTCCCCGAGCTGGCCCGTCTCGGGGTCGCGCTCGGAGGCCGGCGCGCCACCTTTTACGGTCTGGCCGGTCTCGGGGATCTCGTCGGCACGGGCCTGAGCGGCCACAGCCGCAACCGCCGCATGGGCGAGGAGCTGGCGCGCCGGCGTCCGGCCGACGAGGCGCTGGCATCCATCCCGGGCGTGGTCGAGGGGATCGGATCGGTCCGACTGGCCCGCGAGCTGGCGGCGCGCCATCGTCTCCGTCTGCCGCTTCTGGAGGGGATCGCCGCCGTCGTCGACCAGAAGGCCGACCCGCTCAAGGCAATCGCCCGCCTCATCGCCTGAAGGGTGCCGGCAGGCCGAACTTTCGCGCCGCAAATCACCACGGGGGCGATCGTCATCCGCCCAGGGTGATAAGATCGTCGGACTTTGGCGGCGCGTCCGCCTACGAATCCAGCTCACGGCGGTCCCAGGAGGTTGAGATGTCGACCTCGTTCTCTTCGCCCATCCGGCCCGGTGCTCTTGTCGTGGCACTCCTGATCGTCGTGACCGGGGCGCCCGGTGCCTCGCCCTCGACCGGCCTGCCCCGCGTGCTTTCGACCGCGGCCCAGGCCGCTCCCCCGCCCGAGCCGCCACCCGCTGCCGAAACGGGCTCCGCGACGCCCGCGCCCACCCCAAGCGCTCCGGCGGGTCCGGCCGGCTTCGACTTCGCGGCCCATCGCGATGACGTCTTCAACGCCTTCTACCAGACCGGTCTCGACACCTCCACCGGCTACTCGGTCACCAATGTGTCAATCAAGAAGGACACCATGACGATTCTGCTGAAGCAGGGAATCGTCCTCCTGATGCAACCGATCGGCGGCGAGATCACCGGGGCGGCTTTCGTCGGCGATGGCGAGGCCTCGATGACACCGCCCAACCGGACGCAGCGCTTTATGCTGAACAAGTACTCCGGCGCGGAGACCTTGAAGGAGCCTTTCACCGAGGCGGTGTTCCGGTTCGGCGACGGGACCGACCGCACGATCCGTGCTCTGGGCAAGAGCGCCCCGGCAGCCGGCGCGAGCGTCGCGCAAGCCGTCTCCTTCTTCAAGGACCGGAATCAATGGATCGATGGAACCCGCTCCCTGCAGCTGGAGATGCGCTTCCTCGAAAATCGGCTCTCGCGACTGAAGGACCGGGACTTCTTCCTCGCCGACCTGCACACCGTCAAGCACGACTGGCTGACTTATCTGTACGATCCCGCCGCCATCAAGGAGAACCTGCTGACGAGCAGCGAATCGATGGGGGCCAAGGGACGCCGGTACCTCGTGCCCTGGTGCCTCTGGCACAAGCAAGGCGACTACGACGCGGCGGGACACTACGTCTTGGTGCCCGATCACGATGGATCACGACTCATCCGCATCGAGCACCATGACATGACCCTCAACCTGCCGACCACGAAGGAAGTGGAGTGGAACATCACGATGCGCCTCCAGCCGCTCGTCGACGACCTGAAGGCCATCGCATTCGACCTCGACAACAATGCCGAATACTCGAGCCGTTGGTACGAAGATTATCGACCTGTCAAGACGCTCGCGGTGACCGACGAGACCGGTCAGCCGCTCGAGTATCTCCACAAGAAGGACAAGCTGATCGTGCTGATGAACCATCCCTTGAGGGTGGGAACCCCGTTCTCGCTTTCCGTACGCGGGAAGGCGGAGGTCATCTTCCAGCTCACGGCCGAATCGTTCGGGCTCCTGGAAGATGACTGGTATCCGAAGTACGGATACCAGGGAGGCCGGGGGTCGTTCCATTGGGTCGTGCGGGTGCCCAAGCCGTACTTGATTACCGGATCGGGGAGAATCGTCCGCGAGTTCGAAGAGAACGGCCTCAACGCCATCGAGACGGAGTGCGAGAAGCCTGTCGAGTTCCCGTGGATCATCTTTGGGCGCTTTCAGAAGGACTCTTCGACCTACGTCGGGGAGGAATCGAAGAAGACCGTACCCCTGACGATTCACTCCTTCCCGACGATGACCGCGACGATCACCGATTCGAAGCTGCTCGAGATCCTGGGAGCTTCCACGCCCATTACGGCCAATCTGTCGGCTCCCGCGGACAAGGTGAAGAGCTTCTTCAACGAATGGAAGGAGGTCCTGAAGCTCTACGAGAAGATCTACGGACCGTACCCCTATGACGAATTGCATATCGCCCAGATGGGGCCACAGCTCGACTTCGGTCAATCACCCCAGGGATTCGTGCAGTTGACCGGCGCCGCCTTTCTCTCCCAGGCCCGATTGGAGAGCGACTTCGTCCACGGGTTCGTCGCGCACGAATTCGCACATCAGTGGTGGGGACACCAGGTCGACGGAGCGAACGACGATGACACCTGGCTGAGCGAGTCGTTCGCGGAATACGCCTCCGGCATCTTCGTCAAGGAGTACCAGGGCGCCAAGCGTTTCCAGCGGACTCTGGAGGAGTGGAAGAAGCTCGCCAAGGTCGGCGACCCGGAGGCTCCCATCGCCGCCGCGAACATGCTGAACGGTCCGAACGCCAGCATGCACCGGACCGCGTTGCTCTATGACAAGGGACCGTACGTCCTGCACATGCTCCGGGTGCAGCTCGATGACGAGACCTACACCAAAGTGATGCGTTCCGTTCAAGAAACGTACCAGAACCAGAATATCTCGACGGAGATGCTCGTGCGGGAGATCAATCGGGTCACCGGCTCGGATTACACCTACTTCTTCGATCAATGGTTCTGGGACATCGGGATCCCGAAGTTCCGCTACTCATGGCGCTCGGACCGTCAGCCCGATGGCAAGTATCTGATCACGGTGCACGTCGCGCAGTCCGACAAGAACCATATGAAGCGCGTGCTCATGCCGATCCACATCCACTTCAAGGACAAGACGATCCCTCAGTACAAGCCGGTCGTGCAGATGGAGCAGGACATCAAGATCCTGTCGCCCACGGAGCCGAAGGACGTCACCCTCGACGACGATCACACGCTGTTCGCCGATATCGCCAAGGCCGTCTAGTCTCTGGTGAGCCCCTCGGCATCCGTGTTCACGATCGCCCGTACCCTCCTGACCGCGGGCGGCATCGTCGTCGCGACGGTCCTGGCGCTCAAGATCGCGATCCTCGTCCTGGAGCCGCGGCTGGCGTTCTACCCGGTGCGCTCGTACTTCGAGACTCCGGTGACGGCGGGCCTCCCGTTCGATGACGTCTTCCTTCAAGCGAGCGACCGGGTGCGGCTCCACGCCTGGTTCATCCCGGCCGCGGAGCGGGCGCCCGGCCGCCTGCCCATCACTCTCCTGTTCTTCCACGGCAACGCCGAGAACGTCGGAGGCTGTCTCGACGTCGCCGCGCTCACGCGGGCCGCCGGGCACGACCTCCTGCTCGTCGACTATCGTGGCTATGGGCAGAGCGACGGTCAGCCGTCCGAGGCCGGACTGTACCGCGATGGCGAGGCGGCGCTGCGCTATCTGCGCGGGCGGCCGGGGGTGGATGCGTCGCGGATCGTCCTCTGGGGCCGGTCGATCGGCGCCGCCGTGGCGATTCGACTGGCGGCCGCCGACGCTGCCGAGGGAGGCGGCCCGACGCCGGCGGCGCCGGACGGGCTGCCGTCCGGCGAGCGGGCGCCGACGCTCGCCGGTGTCATCCTGGAATCGGGCTTCACCTCCGCTCCGGATCTGCTGAGGGCGGGCGGACACTGGATTCTCTACGCGGCGAGCGGGCTCGGCTCGTATCGCTTCGATTCGGCGGCCCGCATCGGCCGGGTGAGCGCGCCGCTTCTGGTCATCCATGGAACGGACGACGAGATCGCGCCGTTCGTTCTGGGCCGGAGGTTGTACGACCTGGCGCCAGGGAGAAAGGAATTCGTCGCGATCCGCGGCGGCGGTCACAACGATCTGATGCCGCGGCACACCGCCGAGCTGTGGGGGGCCGTGCAGCGGTTCCTGGACGGATTGAATTGACGCGAACCCGGCGCGCTCGACGCCGCCCCGCCTGACCTCTACGCCGGGAACGGCTCGGCGACGGCGACGGTCGTGCGCGCGCCGCGCGCCTCGAGGTCGCGGAAGAAGGCGGACGCGTCGACCGCCTGCTCGGGCGGCAGGACGCCGGATTGCTTGACCTGTCCCTTCGCGAGCCAGCGGGCGACGATCGCGGGAGGCGAGGCGACCAGGACCGTTCCGCCGGAAATCCCCCAGGATTTGTGCGGCCAGCACGTCGTCTCGACCTTCCCCACCACCGGTTTTCCGTGGCACGACCCGCGCACCTCGGTGACGATGTCCTTGAAGCCGAGGCTGCCGGTGCGCTCGATCTGCGGCGCCCGCTTCAGGACCTCGACCAGCACGTCGCGCGGCCGGACCTTCGCGCCCCGGACCTCGACCGGCTCGGTCCCGGCCATGCCGACCTGGGCCAGGAACTGGAGCTGGCGCAGCGCCTTCTCCGAGTACCCGAAGAAGGAAATCTTGAAGAAGCACTCCTTGATCCCCTTCGCACCGTAGGTCAGCGGGAGCGTGGCGACCTCCGAGTGCAGCGACAGGTGCACCTTCGAGACGCCGATCGGGTCCTGGAACCGGAACAGCTCCTCCTCGCCGAGCGGAGCGGTCTCCTGGAACTTGCCGTCGCGGAACACCACCGGCGGCTGGGTGATCTCGTCGAAGATCGTCTGGATCGAGTAGGCCCAGGCGAGCGAGTCGCCCATGTCCGGCGTCGCGCCGTTGTAGATGCGCACCGACTCGACCCCGTCGAAGCCGTCGGCCACCGCGCGCGCCTGCACGTTGGCGATGCCGGGGCACGACCCGAGACCGAGCACCGCCAGAAGACCCGCCTTCCTGAATTCGTCGTGCAGCTCGAGCTGCTTGCGCGTCGTGTGGAACAGCCCGCCGAGATCGATGTAATGCGTCTTCGCCTCGAGACAGGCCTTCATGACCGGGAGGTTGAAGTAATACTGCACCGAGTTGACGACGGCCCCTGCGCCGCGCAGCAGCGCCACCAGCCCGGCGTGGTCGCTCACGTCGGCCTTCACCGCCGTCGCGCCCGGCCGCTTCAGGCTTTCGGCCACCTTCCGGCCGCCCTCGAGGTCGAGATCGGCGATGACGATCTCCTTGACCTCCCGATCGTCCGCCAGATCGCGCGCGATGGCGCGCCCGATGATGCCCGCTCCTCCCAGGACCACGATCCGCACGCTCCGCCTCCCCTGTGCTTTCTCTGATCTCCTCGGCCGGCCGCCGGCCAGCCACCCGGCCGCCCGCCTCGTGAAACGCCGCGCCCTGTCAGGGACGGCGGGCATGCTAGCGTTTCAGGCGATTACGCGTCAACCGCGGAGTTGACCACAAGGAATCCGACTACTGGCGCAGCGAGCCGCGCAGGTTATGAGGGGGAAGGTTCGCTTTTCCGGCACCCTGATTCAATCAGGAAATCAGGTTCTCTCCGAACCCGCCTTGCTCGTACGCAAGGTCGCTGACGCGCACCAGGTTCGCGTCCTGGTTCTTCTCGACCTGGCTCAAGCGGCGGCGGATGCGGCGCCAGGCGGCGTTGCCGAAGGTACGGGTCAGGAGGATGTCGCGCTTCGCCTTGGCGGCGCCCTCGTCGCGGATGCGGGTATTGGCGCGCGACAGGCAGGCGATGAGGGCGTAGAGATCGCCGGCGGCCTCGGAGAGACGCTCCTGGACGAACTCGCGCTCGAGGATCTCCTTGCCGTGGGCGCGCAGGGCGCGCTCGGCGGTGGTGGAGAGCGTCTCGGCGTAATGGGCGGCGCGCACGGCGGTGGGCTTCAAGAGAGGGTCGATGTCGGGGAACTGCTCGTCGGTGATCGCCTGGCGAATCTTCCTGAGCGCGAAGTCCGAGAGCACGCCGATTTCGGAGATCGGATCGCGCAGGGCGCGGCCGACCTTCTTCAATTCTTCTCCCAGCGTCTGCACGCCGGCGAGGCTGACGAACAGGCGCAGGATCTCGTTGGTCCCTTCGAAGATCATGTTGATGCGGCAATCGCGCAGGAAGCGCTCGTACGGGTACTCCTTGATGAAGCCGTTGCCGCCGGCGATCTGCACCGCGTGGTTGACGACTCGCCAGGCGTTCTCGGACGAGAAGATCTTGCACAGGGCCGACTCGATCGAGTAATCGACGTCGCCGCGCTCGGCGAGACCGGTGGTGAGATAGACCATGCTCTCGGCCGCATAAGTGTCGGCCATCATCCGTGAGACCTTGTCGCGGATCATCTCGAACTCGGCGATCGGGCGGCCGAACTGGCGGCGCTGCTTGGCGTACTCGACCGAGCGGTCGATCATCTCCTTGGCGCCGCCGACGGCGCCGGCGGCGAGCGACACGCGGCCGTCGTTCAGGATCTCCATGGCGTACTTGAAGCCGCGTCCCGGCTCGCCGAGCAGGTTGTCCTTCGGCACCAGCACGTTCTCGAGATAGAGATCGGTCGTGGACGAGCCCTTCAGTCCGAGCTTGTCCTCCTCCTTGCCGGTGGAGACGCCGGGGAGGTCGCGGGTCACGACGAAGGCGCTGATCCTGTCCTCGCCGCCGACCTCGGCGCGCGCGAAGACGGTGAACAGGCCGGCGTGACCGCCGTTGGTGATGAAGCGCTTGCCTCCGTTCATGATCCACGCCTGGCGCTTCTCGTCCCAGACGGCGCGCGTCTTCAGCGACGCCGCATCGGACCCCGACCCGGCCTCGGTCAGGGCGTAGGCGCACAGGGGGTCTCCCTTCGCCACTCCAGGGAGCCAGCGCTTCTTCTGCGCCTCGCTGCCGTACAGCAGGATCCCTTTGCTGCCGATGCCGAGATGCGCGCCGACGATGGTGGCGATGGCGGCGCAGTGGTGGCCGATCTCCTCCATCAGCCGGCAGTAGGCGGTGATCGACAGGCCTGCGCCGCCGTACTCCTCGGGGACGGTCAGGCCGAGCATTCCGAGCTCCTTCAGCTCGCGCACCTGCGCCTCCGGAAACGCCGCAGCCCGGTCGATGGCGCCCCCGTCCAGACGCTCGCGCGCCCAGCCGCGGAACGACTCGAGCACGAGACTCAGGGTCTCGCGGGCGTCCGCGTCCAGACGCGGATACGGGAAGACCATCTCCGCGGGCAGCGAGCCGGCGAACAGCGACTTCATGAAGCTGCCGGGTAGCGCGGCGCTCCGGGGGGCGGGTTTGCTCTTGGCGGTCGAGGTCGATGTCGGCACGGTCGCTCTCCTTGCGATGCGGTGGGTCTCAGTCCTTGTCGAAGAACGTCTTCTCTTCGCGCGCCATCTCCAGGAGCAGGCGGGCGGCCAGGAAGCGCGGGCCGTGTCGCCCGGCCAGCGCCCCGAGCCCCTGCACGATCGCCATCAGCCCCAGACTGTCGGCGTGGCGCAGCAACCCGCCGCGGAAGGGCGGGAAGCCGGTCCCGAGGACCATCGCCAGGTCGACGCGGGCCGGGCTGGCGACGATCCCGGCTTCGAGGCAGCGCGCCGCTTCGTTGATCATCGGCAGCACCAGGCGCGTCTCGGTCGGCCCGGGGTCGATCGGGGTGCGCGGGCGCGGCGAGATCAGCGCGTAGGCCGCCTCGTTGACCTCGCGGGGCGGCCCCTCCGGGCCGCGCCGGCCGCGACCGCCGGCCGGGGAGCCGTCACCCTCCTCGGCGCCGCCGGGATAGACATAGCAGCCCCGCCCCGACTT
>CAYLND010000042.1:12027-25888 GCA_964384905.1 uncultured Acidobacteriota bacterium | reverse complement strand
CGCCGGGCCCGGCGCCGGCGGACGTGACGCGGCGCGCCTGCCGGCCTCAGCCGCGCGGCAGGCGGCGCACCTCCTCCTTGACGGCGACGACCGCGTCCCGGACCCGGTCGGCGTGCGTGCGGAAGCTCAGGACGCAGAGGCGCAGGACATAGCGGCCGCCGAGCGTGGTGCTGGAGAGAAACACGCGGCCGCGGGCGTTGACGCGCCGCAGAAGCTCCGGGCCGCGGTCGTCCGGACGGGCGGCGAAGGCGACGATGGAGAGCTGGGGCTCGTCGAGCATTTCGAGGAGCGGCTCGTTCCGCAGACCGGTGTGGGCGTCGCGGGCCAGATCGAGCTTTTCCTGGATCTGCATGCGGAAGGCGCGCAGACCGTGCAGCTGGATCGGAAGCCACAGCCGCAGGCCGCGGAAATCACGCGACAGCTCGGGGGAGAGATCGGTGAAGTTCGGCGCCCCGCCTCCGAGACCGACGTCCTGCAGGTAGCCCGCCCGGCCGGCGTGCGCGCGACGGAGCGTCTCCGGGTCGCGCACCAGGAGACAGCCGGTGCCGTACGGCAGGAACAGGCCCTTGTGCGGATCGAGGGTGATCGAGTCGTACGCCTCGATGCCGCCGAGGCGCGCCGCCCCCTCAGGCACCAGACGGAAGAAGCCGCCATAGGCGGCGTCGGCGTGCGCCCAGAGCGCGTGGCGCCGGGCGATGTCGCGAATCTCGGGCAGCGGGTCGATCGCCCCGGTGTTCGTGGTGCCGGCGTTGGCGACGACCAGGAACGGCCGCAGGCCCTTCGACCGATCCTCCCGGATCATCGCTTCGAGGACATCGGGCCGCATCCGGCAGCGGCGGTCCACGGGGACGGCGCGCACGCCGCGGTCCGGAAAGCCCGCGATGCGCGCCGCCTTGATCATCGAAAGATGCGTCTCCTCGGAGAGGTAGATCGTGCCGCTCAGGAAGTCCTCGGGCAGACGGTCGGCCCGGGCCGCCACCAGCGCGGTGAGATTCGACAGCGAGCCGCCGGTCGTCAGGATGCCGCCGGACTCCTTCGGGTACCCCATGAGCGACGCCAGCCAGGCGATGACCTGGGCCTCGATCCGCGCCAGGGCCGGCGCGGCCGCCACCACGCCGACGAAGCGATTGATGGCGCACGCCACAAAATCGGCGAGGGCCGCCGCGGGGATGCCGCCGCCGGGGATGAAGGCGAGGTAGCCGGGACCGGCGGTGTTGAACGACTTGGCCACGGCCGGGCGCAGTCGCTCCAGGATGGCAGCGATCGCGTGGCCGTCCTCGGGCGGCGGCTCGACGAATGCCGCGGCGACCGGCTCAGCGCCCTCGACGTCGCAGGACGGCAGCGTCGGGAGAATCTCGATCTGCTCGACCACGAACTCGGCGCAGGCATCGATCAGCCGTCGCAGCTCCGCGGAGGCGGGCTCCAGCGGCCACTTGGGCGGGCGCGGTGCAGGCATGGGACGGCGATTCTACCGGATTCCCGAACCGCCGACGCGGCACCGGCCCGGTGCCTCTGGTCCACGGGCTGGCGCCTCGGGACGTTCTTCCGGGTCCGCGGGTGGGCGGGTTCGTCGATTGCCCCTATAATGCTTTCGTTCCAAAACACCCTTCGTACCAGAAAGGAGGAGCCATGAAGAAGCACGCACTTTGGGTCTGTGCGGTGTTCGTCGTGGGGCTGGTCCTGAGCGTGGTGTCGCCGGCCCTGGCGGCCGGCAAGACCCACGACGTGACGGCGACGATCGTCTCGATCGACGTCGAGAACAAGCAGCTCACCTTCAAGGACGACAAGGGCGAACAGAAGACGGCGCCGGTGATGGGCAAAGCCGTCGATGATCTCAAGACGATCAAGGCCGGTGACAAGGTCACTCTGACCTGCACCGACAACGACAAGGGTGAGCACATGGGGGTCAGCGCGATCAAGGCCGCCCAGGGCTAGACGACCGAGTCGCAGTTCGCGAGCGCGGGTTCGGTTTACGCCGGGCCCGCGCTCGTGTTTTAGAGGGGGGCCGGCGGCGCGGCCCGGCGCGAGCGCCGCGGGCGCGAGGGTTGCAGCGCCACCCGCATGATCGGCCGCGTCGGCGATCGGCGCGCCACCTCCTCGAATCCCGCCTTCCGGAACGCCGAGGGCAGACCGGTCCACGCGAAGGCATCCGGCAGGCGCCCGCTGCGCGGCTCGACCGGGTAACCCTCCAGGATCGAGGCCCCGCGCCGGGCGGCGTGCTCCGCCGCGGCGCGCAGGAGCTCGACGGTCACCCCCCGACGCCGGTGCGGGCGCGCCACGAACAGACAGGTGACCGACCAGACCGGACGCCCGTCCACCGGCTTCAGGATGCGTGAGCGGCCCAGGACCGGGTAGGCGTGGCGCGGGCCGAAGGCGCACCAGCCGATCGGCTCGCCGTCCAGGAAGGCGAGGATCCCGGTTGCGGCGCCCGAATCGACGAGCCGTTTGAGGGCCCGCCGGTTGGCGGTTCCTTTCTGCGCCTCGAATCGCGACCGCGGCAGACGCCAGAACATGCACCAGCAGCCGCCGCAGGCGCCGCGGCGGCCGAACAGAGCCGCGAGCCGGCGCCAGCGCGCCGGCGTGAGGGGGAGGCAGCGCAGCCCCGATCGGCTCGATCGACCCTCCTTCGAGCCGGCCAGCGGAGGCATCCGTCCTCTTTTATTCCGACGGGTTCGGAGCGTCCGCCGGCTGCGGCGGCGCGGGCGCGCTCGGTGCCGGCAGCCACTGATTCCCGTTCCGCACGAGCGCGGATTCGGCCGAGCCGGCGTCGTCGCCGATCGCCAGAGTGACGCGCACCTTCCCGTAATCGACGTCGGCCAGCGTGGCGTGGCGATCGAGGAGGTCCACCATGAACCCGCCCCCCGGAACGGCGGTCACGTCCAGCGTCTCGAGGACCGTGCCGGAGTCGGGCGCCAGCGACCAGGTCACGCCGCCGTCGGTCGAACGCAGGCCTCCGGCGGGGACGACAATGGAGTACTGCGTGGCGAAGGAGCCGCCGTCGGGGCTCTCCGGGTCGGCGACGAAGCTCTCGAGCGTGAAGACGAGGTCCTCGGTGCCGGGGCTGATGCCGTTGGTGTCGGACAGGTTGATCGAGAACTTGCCGGACCACAGGATACGCTCGTTGCCGGTCGGGCCGCCCGGCGTGAGCAGCCGCATGAAGGTGCTCTCGACGTCGAGCGACGCCTGCGCCGCGATCGGAACGAGCATGAGCACCGCGAGCGACACCAGGAACATGGACCTGCGCATGGAGCACCTCCTCGAAGGGTGGGCGGGTACGGCCGGTCCGGCGCCGTCCCTCCCGCGCTCGCCGGGCGGCGGGAAGAACGCGGGCATCCTGCCGACACTCTATGCAGGCCGGCCGCGCGTGTCAATCGCGCGAATCCGGATCAGGGCGACGGGACGCGGTAGATCGCGACCGTCCCGTTCATGCCGGCGCCGAGACCCAGCTGCTTCGGGTTGGCCACCGTCACGGTCGCCGGCTCGTTGACCCGGCAGAGGACCTTGTGCGACTGGCGCTCGGGCTGAGACTCGCAGGCGGCCCCCTCCCAGGAAACGGTCACCCCCTGCGGAGCGTGGAAATCGGCCTTCACCTCGACAGTGACTTCGTACTCTCCCGGCTCCAGCTTGAACGAGCGGCTCGCTCCGTCCGCCAGGCGCAGCGGCTCGGAGACGATCCGCTCGACCACCTCGACGGAGGTGACACCGGCGATCTCCTCGACCGCGGCGCGCAGCCGGGCGCGCCCGACGGCGACCGGTTTCATCCGGTTGCCCTCGACCGCCACGACCGACGCGTCGGACGAGCTCAGCTGGACAGGGACGTCTCTCAGCTCGACACCGCCCTCTCCCTGGACGCGCTCGTGCAGCGAGGACGGGGCGCTCCCGAGAACGAGACGCAGGTCGGGCGGCACGACGACCTCCGTCGGAAGGCGGCACTTGACCACCACCGGCTGGCTCAGACCTCCACCGGCCAGCGTGACCGTGGCGTCTCCCGTTTTCAGACAGCGGATCCCGCCGCCGGCGACGATCTCCAGGACGTCCGCCGGCGATGCCGAGTAGGTCACGGACATGCCGGGAAGCGGCTCCCCTTTCTTGTTCGCCAGCGACGCGTCGAGGCGGACGGTCTTGCCGTTCACGACCACGGATGGAGGCGCGGTGAAGGAGACGCCCGCAGGCTTGGTGTCGGTGCACGACAGCGTCAGCATCACCAAAGCGAGAAGGCCCGGACAGCGGACGAGCCGCATGGAGTCCTCCGCACCAAAGGCCGGACGTTATGCCAGGCCGGCGACGCCCGTCAAGACGACGGGCGCCGGGCGCGTTCGAGGCCGGGATCGGGGGCGCCACTCTGGCGTATGCTGCCTCCTGCCAGGATGCGGGCGGAGGTGCCGGCGCGAGGGAGGTGACGCATGACGACGCGACGCCTGCTGCGGGACAAGAAAAACGCCGTCCTTGGCGGCGTGGCGGCCGGGTTCGGGAGCTACCTCGGGCTCGACCCGGTGCTGGTGCGGCTGGTGTTCATCCTGCTGACGTTCCTGAACGGGTTCGGCCTCGTCGCCTACGCGGTCGCGTGGGTCATCATGCCGCGCGCGGAGGAGGCCGCCGGCGGCGCCGACCGGACCGACGACGGGACGGCGCCCGTCGACCGCATCGTCGAAAAGGTCCGCGAGGCGGGCGAGCGCGTGGCGGACGAGTTTCAGCGCCTGCCGGCGGGCGCGGGAAGGAGCCGGGTCGTCGCCGGGACGATCCTGATCCTGCTCGGCGTCCTGTGCCTCCTCGATCGTCTGTCCTGGTGGTCCTGGCCGCGCTGGGCCCGGCTGGCCAACCTGTGGCCGATCATCATCATCGTGATCGGCGCGTCGCTCATCCTCGAGGCGGCGCGCGGCCGCCGCAGCAGCGGGCCGTGAGCGCGAGCGCCGCGTGACCGACGACGGGCTGCGCTGGGTGCGGGTGTCCAGGGGTCTGTACCTGCTCGGTTTCGGGACCTTCCTGCTGCTCACCACGCAGCAGATCCTGCCGTGGTCGTTCTGGAGCGAGGCGCTGGCGTACTGGCCGGTGATTCTCGTAGCCCTCGGCATCCGCCTGGTGTTCGAGCGCGGCCCGGCGCCCTGGCTGGTCCTGCTCGGCCCGGGCCTGCTCCTGGGCACGATGATGTACGTGGCCCTGCGCGCACCCGCCCCGAACGAGGCGGTGGCCGAGAGCATCCCGATCCGGGCGGAGCGCCCGGAGAGTCTGGCGGCCTGGACGCTCGAGGGCCGACTGGCGCTCGCGCATCTCGACGTCGCCTCGCGCCGTCTGCCGCGCGGCGCGCTCCTGGAAGGACGATCGGAGGAGATCGGGCGCGGCTCCGTGCGGGTGTCTCAGGGCGCCTCGCCCGGCGTCGTCCGGCTGACCAACTCCTGGAACGATCGGTCGTACTTCATGGTGCCGGGCGCGCGCCGGGCCCGCTGCGACGTGGGGGTGACGACCTCCCTGCCGCTCACCCTCGATCTCGACCTGGCGCTGACAGCGACGCGGATCGACGTCGCCGCGGCGCCGGTGGCGCGCGTCGCGGTCGACGGCGCGCTCAACGATCTGAGCCTGCGTCTGGGCGAGCCATCGGCCGAAGTCCGTCTGGACATCGAGGGCGCGTTCAACCAGGTCGTCATCGAAGTCCCCGGGGCGACGCCGGTGCGCGTCGACCCCAAAGGGTTCCTGAACGTGGTGGACGAGCGGAGCGTCGGCGTGCGGGCCGGGCCGGCGGGCCACCCCGAAGGGGCTCCGGCCGGCGGCCCGGGACGCGCCCCGGGATACCAGCTGCGCCTGCGCGGGGCCTTCAACAGGGCCGTCATCCGCTCATGGTAGGCCGGGCCGGCCACGGCGCACGCCGGCGCCGACCTCTCGAGCTGGCCGACGCCCCGCCGATCGAAGCGACGGGACCGCAGACCGCCTCGGGGCGCGGCGCCCCGCCGACGCTCCTGGGCGCGCTGCCTCGTATCCTGATCGTACGGACCGGCTCGACCGCGCGCGAGGTGCAGCGCCACCACGGTGATTACGACCGCTGGTTCAGGGACGCCCTGGCGGCGCACGACCTGGCCTTCGATCTGTGCGACGCCACCGTCTCGGCGATCCCGGAGCCGGCGTCGCACGCGGGCGTCATCGTCACCGGCTCGGTCAAGTCCGTGCGGCACCCCGAGCCGTGGATGGACGGTCTCGGCACGCTGCTCCTGAGGGCGGAGCATCTGGGGGTGCCGTTCCTGTGCGTCTGCTTCGGATGCCAGATGCTCGCCCGGGCGCGCGGCGGCCGCGTCGTCCTCAGCCCGTCGGGCTGGGAGATCGGCGCGGTCGAGGTGGAGTTGACCGCGGCGGGCCGTCTCGACTCGCTGTTCGAGGGGTTGCCGTCGCCGCTCCGGGTCCTGGCGACCCACGAGGATCGGGTCGAGACCCTGCCGCCGGGCGGCATCCTGCTGGCCGGCAACGACAGCGCCCCGATTCAGGCGTTCCGCGTCGGCGACAGCGTCTGGGGCGTGCAGTTCCACCCGGAGGCGACCGCCGACATCCTGCGCGAGCTGATCGCGCTGCGCCGGGAGCGTCTCGAGATCGACGCGCGCGCGCGCGGCCGGCCGGCGGAGGGGCACGTCGACCGCCTGCTCGCACGCCTCGAGCGGCACGACCCGCGTCCGGCACGCCGCATCCTCGACAACTTCGTGCGTCTCTGTCTGCGCGACCGCTCGACCGAACGGCCGATGTGAGCCCCGCGCGGCGGGATGGCTAGAGTGACCCTCGCGCCGAGCGCTGGCGGTCCGCGCCGCCGCGCGCGATGAACAGCTTCGCCGTGTACTGGCCGGTCTCGCCGGGGACGGCCTGGACCGTCAGGGTCCCGGCCCAGGGCGTCCCGTCACGGTCGTTGAACGTCCAGGCGCTGATGAGCGACGAAGCGGAGCCGGCGGCGCTCTTCGCGCTCGTCCACTGACCGCGCGTCGCCAGGAGCCGGCCGAGGCGGTCGCTGAGCACCGGGGCGCTCAGATCGGAGGTGCCGCGGGCCGTCAGCTCCCAGCGGTCGGTCCCGCCCTCGGTGCCGAGCAGGGTCCAGGTGCCCAGGTCGTCCAGATCGAGATCGGGGATGAGCCTGTCGGCGAGCGCGCCGCGGGCGAAGCCGGCGCGCGGATGCCAGTCGTACTCCATGGCGAGGGCGACCTCCTGGGCGATGCCATCGCCGAGCATCCGGGAGACCACGTGCAGGGCGCCGTCGATGCCGGACGAGAGGCCGCCGGCGGTGATGATCCGGCCGTTGTCGACGAAACGCTGGTCGCGGACCACCCGGGTCTTCGGAAACTCGGCCGCCAGCTTGTCGAGAAGGTGATACGTCGTGGTGGCGCCGAGACCGTCGAGCAGACCGGCGCCCGCCAGGATGAACGCGCCGTTGCACACCGACAGGGTGTGCTGCGCGCGCGCGGAGACGTCGGTGATCCATTTCAAGGTGGCCGCGCTGGCACGCGGGCCGCTCACGTCGCCGCCCGGCACCAGGAGCACGTCGGGCGGAGGGGCTTCGGCGAAGGTGTACTTCGGGACCACGGTCATGCCCATCGCGGTGGTCACCGGGGCCTTCGTCTCGGCGACCGTGTAGACGTCGTAGTCCGCGGTCCCGAACACCTCCCAGGGACCGGTGTAGTCGATGATCTCGACGCCGTTGAAGATCAGGATGCCGACTTTCCGGCTCGATCGTGGCCGCTTCATCGCTGCCTCCGCCGCCTTCTGATCCACCAGTCTCGCGCCGCACACGGGGCAGGTGCCGGGCGCGTCGTAGACCGTCTTGTCGCAGGGCATGCCGCACGGATCGCACACGTAATGCTTCGGCTTGTCGCTTTCCGCCGAGCGCGCGACGGGCGCGACGGCGCCGGCGATCAGGCAGGAGCCGAGCGCCACGAACACCAGGACGCGGGACAGGGTCGTCATCAGAGCCTCCTCGCTGCGGGAGTCACGGCCTGGAGCCGTTTCCCGCTTGATGCTGGCGGTTGAAGCGAGCACGGTACTGGCCCGGCGGGGCTCCGACGAGACGCAGGAAGGCGCGCCGCATCGACTCCAGCGTGCCGAGACCGCTCAGGGAGCACACCGTCGAGAGGTCGTGCGACGACTCCTCGAGGAGCCTCCGTGCGGTCTCGACTCGCGCCGAGGCGACGAAGCGCGCCGGGGTCGTCCCGACCTCGCGGGTGAAGACACGCGCGAAATTGCGCGGGCTCATCGCGGCGCGACGGGCCAGCGTCTCGACCGAGAGATCCTCGCGCGGATGATCGAGGATATAGCCCTGCACATCGTTGAGCGGCTCGCGCTCGGCGAACTGCATGGCGAGCTGGGTGCTGAACTGCGCCTGACCGCCCGGTCGCCGCAGGAACATGACGAGCTCGCGCGCCACCGCGAGCGCGACCTCGCGCCCGAGGTCCTCCTCCACCATCGCGAGGGCCAGGTCCATGCCGGCGGTCACGCCGGCGGAGGTGTAGATCGAGCCCTCCCGCACGAAGATCGCGTCCGGCTCGACACGCACGTCCGGATAGTCGCGCGCCAGGCGGGCGCACCATCCCCAATGCGTGGTGGCCCGGCGTCCCTTCAGGAGACCCGCCTCCGCCAGCAGCAGGGCTCCCGTGCAGACCGAGGCGAGACGTCTCACCCGGCCGGCCTGCCTCCACAGCCAGCGCTGGATCGGCGGATGGGTGCAATAGCGCTCCGCCCCCATGCCGCCCGCCACGAGGAGCGTGTCGATCCCGCGGCCGGCCTCCTCGAAGCCGCGATCGGCATAGACGCGCAGCCCCGACGAGGCGCGGAAGGGACCGCGCTTCAGCCCGAGGATCTCGAGGCGGTAGGCGTCGTCGCTCCGCCGGCCGTTGTCCTTCAGCCAGCGCGAGGTGCGCGAGAAGACCTCGAGCGGCCCCATGACGTCGAGCATCTGGAATCCCGGGTAGGCGAGCATGGCGACCGCCAGCGTCCCTCGACCGGCCGCTCGAGTCCTGGGTCCCTGAACGCCTGGCGCTCGTCTCGACATGGGGAGAGCATGCGCTCACGCGGGCCGTGAGACAATGACAATGTTCCCACGTTTTCTGCCATGAGGTCAGGAAGGCTGAGGCGGGCGCGGTCAGGTCGCGGCGACCCCGGACGCGCGAGGCCGGCCGCGGGACTGCCGGCCGGCCTCGGATTCGTTCCCGCTTCGGACGATGGACGCCTCAGTGGTCGGAGCTGGCGTTCTGCCCCTTCGACTTGTCGGCGTCCTCCTGCTTCGGCTTGTCCTGCTTCTGCTTCTCGTCCTTGGGCGGGTTGTTCTTCTTGCCTCTTTCGTTCGGCCTCGCGTTCTGGCCGTTCGCCTGCGGAGGCCTGCCGGGAGGCGTCGTGGCGCCGGGCGGATTGCCCGGGGCCGGGTTCCCCGGCCGCGCGTCCGCGGGAGGTTTATTGTTGCCGGACGACTGCGCACTCGGGGCGTTGGGAGGCGGGTTCTGCGGCGGCGCCGGCGGCGTCGCGCCGTTCTGCGGCGAGGCCGGCGGCTGCTGGCCCGCGGGCACATCGGTGAACCTCCGGCCCCGGCTCTGATGCGCGTCGCGACCGTGGTTCTGCACGTCCTGCCCGCGATTGTCCTGCGGCGGCTCGGTCGTGGCGGGCGGCTGCGCGGGTGGAGGCTGGGCCGGAGGCGCCTGCTGCGTACCGGTGTTCGCCGGCTCCGACTGCTGCCAGCGTCCGCGCCCGTCCCGCGGCCCCTCCCTGCGCTCGTGCCCCGGCGGATCGGTGCGACCCTGCGAATGACGACCGCCTCGCGGGTCGGGCCGGTAGACGACGAAATCCTGGCCGCGCACGCCGCCGCCGCGCGTGGTCTCGGGCGACTCCGTGTCGGCGATACGGTAGCGCGGTATGGTGTGGCCGACGGCGCGGCCGATCGACTCCACGCGCACGCCCTGGTTCACCACGCGGTTGTCGATGTAGGTGTAGTTGGTGACGTTCTGCGTGACACGGATCAGATTGACGTTGCGTGCGGGGGGCACGACGTAGTTGCGCAGCCCGGGATCGACCAGGTTGCGCGAGCTGACGAAGCACCACGAGGACGTCTGGAGCGAGACGTTGACGCCGGCCCAGTCGATGCCGACGCCGGCCTGCACGCGCACCTGCCAGGGGAGTGGCGCCCAGCCGACGTAGCCGCCGCCTTCATGCCAGGCGACCCAGGCGGGGCCCCACTCGGTGCCGGGCACCCAGACCCAGCCGTAGCTCGCATCCTGGTGCCAGCGGCCGTAGTGGTAGACCGCCCACCCCCAGGACTCGTCGGAGGCCCAGGTCCATCCGTAATCGGTGAACACCCAGTGGCCGAGGAGGTAAGGCCGCCAGGTCGCCTGCACGCCGTAGGGCGACCAGACCCACCCCGGACCGGAGACATTGACCCAGCGGCCGTAGGGTGCAAGGTCATCGTAGAACGGCTGATCGGACCCGTCCTCCCGTGGAGAGGCGACTTCGGTCGGCGCCGATCGGACCGGCACGGTCTGATAGCCGTACGTGACGCAGGCGATCGCGGCCAGAGAGACGACCAGGACGATCCCCAGCCCCCAGAATCTCGTCTTCATTACATGCTCCTCCCGCTTGGATTTTCCCCACTGCGTCCCGTCCGAAGAGACGGGCCCCGCGAGGCAATATAGGTGCGCGGGAAAGGCGCGTCACGCCGGGGTGCCGACAAAATACTGACGGGAATTACGATTCGGCGTGCACAGGCCGCCGTGATGCGGCCGGTCGGGTCAGCGCACCGCGGCCAGCAGGGCGCGGGCGCGTTCCTCGACGAGATCGAACCGGCGCGCCTTGATCTCTGCGGCGTCGAACAGCGACTGGGTGAAGCCGACGGCGTGGGCGCCGGCGTCGAGCCAGGCGCGGGCGTTGGAGGCGTCGATGGCGTGGGTCGGGACGATCTTCAGGAACGGCAGCGGACCGAGACAGGCGCGGATATAGGCCGGTCCGATCCCGGGAGCAGGGAACAGCTTCTGGAGCGGCGCCCCGGCGCGATGGGCCGCGAGCATCTCCGTCGGTGTCTGGCAGCCGGGAATGACGGCGACTCCGAGAGACCGGCCGGCTCCGATCACCTCGGCGTCGATGACCGGGGACACCAGGAACTGCGCTCCGCGGCCGACCGCCGAGCGCGCTTCGTCGACCGTCAGGACGGTGCCTGCGCCGACCATCAGCTCCGGCCGGCGCGCGAACTCGTCCACCAGATCGAGCGCTCCCGGTATCGTCAGCGTGAACTCGACGATCCGGAAACCGCCGCGCACGGCCGCCTCCATGGCGGAGCGCGCCGCCTCGCGCTCAGGACACCTGAGAATCGCCGAGGCCCGCGCCTCGCCGAGCAGCGCGACGAACCGTTCCGGATTCATGAGACGATGATTGTAACCCCGTCGGCGCCCGCCGTATCACCCGGCGGGCCCGAGGCACGCGGCGGGTGCTCGATCGATGCGCGGTCGGCGCGATCGCGGGCTAGAATACCGGCGACGCACCCATCGGAGGAGAGTCCTTGACCACGGTCTTCGAGCGGACGCCGCGCCGCGGCCGGTGGGCCCACAGGCGCTCCCGATGGTGGTACGCCTCCGCTCTGTCGCTGGCTCTTCTGGCGGGATCCGCGGCGGGGCCTGCCGCACGGGCGCAATCGGACGGCGTCTCCCCGGTGGACGACGCCTTTCACTATGCGTCCTGGTCCGGCGGGACGTACGACGCGACTTACACGGAGTGGTGGTACTTCAACTTCTTCGACGCGCGCTCGGGCGTGCAGGCGATCGTCTCCTATTTCGTCACGAACCCGGCGAACCTCGGTGGCCGCCAGCGGGCGCAGCTCGTGGCCGTGGCGTACACCGCCCAGGGTGTCGTGAGCGAGACGGATCTCTACGCCCCGGGGGCGTTCTCGGCCGGCTCGCAACAGGCCGACGTGACGATCGGGGAAGCCTTGATGCGGCTCGGCGACGACGGCGCGTACCGGGTCTCGGGGGCGAGCCGGGACGGGAGGCTGTCCTGGGACCTGATCTACGCCGCGGACGTGGAGCCGTGGCTCGCCGCCGATCGTGCGGCGATCGGCAGCATGCCGTGGGAGCGGATGAGCTGGCTCGTGTACATGCCGCGCGCGCGGGTCACCGGTCGTTTGACGGTCGACGGGCGGTCCTTTGAGATCGACGCCCCCGGCTACCACGATCACAACTGGGGTGAGTGGTTCCCGCCCGACGCGCTCTGGAACTGGGCGCAGTTTTCCGACGCCAGGGTGGCTCTGGAGATGGGGGATTTCATCGGACGACCGACGGGCGCGGTCAGCGTCGACTTCGACGGCCGGCGGACGGTCTTCACGAAGGGACAGTACTGGCTCCTGCACACGCGCTGGGGACTGGATGGCAGGAACGGCGTCTGGTATCCGACCGAGACCCTGCTGGTGGCGGGCGATGACACCCGCCGGGTCTTCGCGACCATCCGGACGATCGCCACCGAGCCGCTGCGCGCCGGCCTGCCGGCGCCCATTCCGGACGTCATCGTCTACGAGCAGACCGCCCGCTACGACGGCATGCTCTGGGAGAAAGACCAGACAGGCCAGTGGGTTGCCTCGACCCCGCTGCGGGGCGACGGGTTCAAGGAGTACACCGCCAACAGATACTGAAATCAACGGTCGCGCGGTATTTTTCCTTGACGCCCCCAAACGACCTGCGTACTATTCGACCCATCTGCCGTTCCACGATCGACAATCTGAGGTGTCGGGGGGGGCGTGCGGCGCTGGGGTTTGCGCTGGTCCATCTTCCTGATCGCGGGGGTCGTCCTCACCGCCGTGATCTTCGCCTCCCACTCCACCCAGGGGAGGCCGGCTCCGATCGAGCGGCCGTCAGCGGCCGCTGGAGCTTCAGTCGCCCCGGGCGCGATCGTCCCGGCAGGCATCGCCCTCCGGGACTCCTGCGACGACGGCAACCCCTGCACCGACGACGTGGAGATCCCGAACCAGGGATGCACGCACACCGACGTGCAGGCGGGAGTCGCCTGCGACGACGGGAACTCCTGCACGCAGGGTGACCAGTGCGATGGATCGGGTGTGTGCACAGGCGGGCAGGCGCTCCCGGCCGGCTCGTCGTGCGACGACGGCAATCCGTGCACGACGGACGAGAAATGCAACGCGGGCGGGGCGTGCGATCCCGCCGCGGGCCATCCGTCCGCGACCGGTGTCACGTGCGACGATCGGAATCCGTGCACCCGGCAGGATCATTGCGACGGGTCGGGTGTCTGCGTCGGGGGCGGACCGGACGCGGGCGCGGCGTGCGACGACGGCAATCCATGCACCGTGAACGACACGTGCGACGCCAGCGGCTCGTGCGTCGGCGGAACGCCGGCCCCTGTCGGCACGGCCTGCGACGACAAGGATGCCTGCACGACGCAGGATCAGTGCGACGGCGCGGGGGCCTGTCTCGCCGGGCCGCCCGCCGCCCAGGGAACCGTGTGCAGCGACGGGAACGACTGCACGATCGGTGACGTCTGCGACGGCTCCGGCACGTGCCAGCCCGGTGCCAACGCCTCGTCCGGCACGCCCTGCAGCGACGGAAATGTCTGCACGACCCAGGACGTCTGCAACGACAGCGGGGTGTGCGTCGGCGGCCCGCCGGCGCCGCAGAGCACCCCATGCAACGACGGGGATCCCTGCACGTTGGGCGATGTCTGCGCCAACGGGGCCTGCCAGGCGGGAACGACGCAGGCCTGCGACGACGGCAACCCCTGCACCGACGATCGATGCGCTCCGGATGGCTCCTGCACGCACACGCCGACCCCCGGTGTGGCCTGCAACGACAACAACGCCTGCACCAGCCAGGACACCTGCAACGGGCAGGGGCAGTGCGTCGGGCAGGCGATCAGCTGCGAC
>CAYLND010000042.1:0-11927 GCA_964384905.1 uncultured Acidobacteriota bacterium | reverse complement strand
TGCGACGACGGGAACGCGTGCACGGCCGACACTTGCTCGCCGGGGAGCGGCTGCGCGCACACGCCGACGCCGGGGGCGGCGTGCAGCGACAACAACGCCTGCACCACCCAGGACACCTGCAACGCGCAGGGGCAGTGCACCGGACAGACGATCAGCTGCGACGACGGGAACGCGTGCACGGCGGACAGCTGCTCGCCGGGGAGCGGCTGCGCGCACACGCCGACGCCGGGGGTGGCCTGCAGCGACAACAACGCCTGCACCACCCAGGACATCTGCAACGCGCAGGGACAGTGCGTCGGACAGACGATCAGCTGCGACGACGGGAACGCGTGCACGGCGGACAGCTGCTCGCCGGGGAGCGGCTGCGCGCACACGCCGACGCCGGGGGTGGCCTGCAACGACGGTGATGTGTGCACCGCGGGGGACGCCTGCACCGCCCAGGGGATCTGTCAGGGAGCCCCTGTCATCTGCGACGATCATGACGCCTGCACGATCGATTCATGCAAGCCTGGGGTCGGCTGCGTCGCGGTCCGCGACCCGAGGATCGACGACGGCCAGGCGTGCACCGATGACTTCTGCGATCCCCAGACCGGAACGATCACGCACGTTCCGATCAACCGCGACAACGACCCGGTGTCGCTGTGCGCCGGCGACTGCAACGACAACGATCCGACGATCTACCCCGGCGCGCCGGAGCGCTGCGACGGCAAGGACAATGATTGCGACGGCCTGATCGATGAGGACTTCGATGCCGATCATGACGGTTTCACCACCTGCGGGGGGGACTGCAACGACGCGGTGGCCGCCATCCATCCGGGCGCTCCGGAGCTGTGCAACGGCGTGGACGACAACTGCAACCTGGTCGTCGACGAAGGGTTCCCCGACAGCGACGGCGATGGCATGGCCGACTGCGTCGATCCGGACGACGACAACGATCTCGTCCCCGACGGAGCCGACTGTGCTCCTCTCGTCAACAGCGTCAGCGCCTCTCCCGGCGAGGTCGGACCGACGCTGCGCGCGACCGCCGGCGCCCCGAAGGGAACCTTCAACTGGACGCCGATCGCCCAGGCGAACGTCCACAATGTCTATCGCGGTGCCTGGAACCACGTGACCGGCTCGCTGAGCGCCAGCTTCGTCTGCCTGATCTCGGAATCGCCCAGACCCAATTTCTTCGAGGCCGCCAATCCGCCGGTCGGTTCGGCGTTCTACTACGTCATCACGGGGGTGAACCGATGCGCGGAGGGCCCGGCGGGCAACGGGACGAACGGCCAGCCGCTCGTGCTCCCCACGCCATGCGCTTTCCTATGGATGGACACGGATGGCGACGCGGTGCGCGATATCGACGACGACTGCCCGATGCAGGCGAACGCCGCGCAGGCCGACCGCGACCACGACGGTCGCGGGGACGTCTGCGACGACTGCCCCGACCTGTCGAACCCCGGACAGGAGGATGCCGACGCCAACGGCATCGGCGATGCCTGCCAGGATCTCGACCACGATGGGTATCCGGCCAGCCAGGATTGCGACGATCAGAACCCGGCGATCCACCCGGGCGCGACGGAGCAGTGCAACGGGCGCGACGACGACTGCAACGGCCTGGTCGACGACGGATTCGGCACGACGACGTGCGGTGTCGGCGCCTGCACGCGGACGGTGAACAACTGCTCCGGCGGGGTCGTGCAGATCTGCACGCCGGGCACGCCGGGCACCGAGGTCTGCAACGGGGTCGACGACGATTGCGACGGGTCGATCGACGAGGGCCTGGGGAGCACCACGTGCGGTGTCGGCGCCTGCACGCGGACGGTGAACAACTGCTCCGGCGGGGTCCCGCAGACCTGCGCGCCGGGCACGCCGGGCACCGAGGTCTGCAACGGGGTCGACGACGACTGCGACGGGTCGATCGACGAGGGCCTGGGGAGCACCACGTGCGGTGTCGGCGCCTGCACGCGGACGGTGAACAACTGCTCCGGCGGGGTCCCGCAGACCTGCACGCCGGGCACGCCGGGCACCGAGGTCTGCAACGGGGTCGACGACAACTGCAACGGGTCGATTGACGAAGGCCTGGGGAACACCACGTGCGGCATCGGGGCCTGCGCGCGCACGGTGGCGACCTGCGTCGGCGGCCAGACGCAGCCATGCATCCCGGGCAGCCCGACAATCGAGGTCTGCAACGGGATCGACGACAACTGTAACGGGGCGACGGACGAGGGCTTCCTGGACACCGACGGCGACGGCCTGGCCGACTGCGTCGACCCGGACGACGACAACGACGGCGTCCCCGACGCCTCGGACAACTGCCCGCTGGTCTTCAACCCGAGCCAGGCCGATCTGGACGGGGACGGACGGGGCGACGCCTGTGACAGCGACGCGGACGGCGACGGCTACAACTCGTTCGCGACGGGGAGCCCGATCCAGGTCGTGGCATTGAGCGAGACGCTGTCGCAGGGGACGCAGACGGGCACTCTGGCGTCGATGCAGACATCGGACAACGTCTACGAGGCGCTGCGGGAGATCAAGACCGGCAACATCAGTCTCCTCGAGATCCAGTGGACCTTCAACGTGGCGGCGGGACACCTGGCGGTCGTCTACGTCGAAGCGTTCCAGAGCGTCAGCACCGACGGGGACAACTTCCAGTTCTCGTATTCGACCGACGGGACGAACTACACCGACATGTTCGTGGTGCACAAGACGGCGGACGACGATCTCGCGCAGTACTACACCCTGCCCCCGTTCGTGCGCGGGACGGTCTTCGTCCGCGTGCGGGACACGAACCGGACGAGCGGCAACACGCTCGACACGCTGTCGGTCGATCAGATCCGCATCGTGTCGTCGGACCCCGCCGACTGCAACGATCTGAACGCCTCGATCAATCCCGCGGCCAACGAGGGGCCGCCGGGCGCTCCCACCTGCTCCGACCTCGCCGACAACAACTGCGACGGTCGGGTGGACGGCGCCGACGCCAACTGCCGCTGAACCCGGCCGCGCGTTGACACTCCGCTCCGCCGTCGCGCATACTGCCGTTCCCGTCGTGCGCCCGGACCGACGCGACGCCGCGTACAACCATCGATGACGACCCCGAAGCCCGGACAGACGCTGTCCCACTACCGCATCGTCGAGGAGATCGGCCAGGGCGGGATGGGGGTCGTGTACAAGGCCCTGGACGAGAGCCTGGGGCGCCACGTGGCGCTCAAGACCCTGCCCGACAGCCTGGCGGGCGACGCGGAGCGCCTGCGCAGGTTCCAGCAGGAGGCGCGGGCGGTCGCGGCGCTCAATCATCCCAGCATCGTCACGATCCACTCGGTGGAGGAGGCGGGCGGGGTCCATTTCCTCACCATGGAGCTGGTCGAAGGCCGGACGCTCGACGCCTTGATCCCGAGGGGCGGGATGGAGCCGGCGGCCCTGTTCGACGTCTCGGTGCCGCTGACGGAGGCTCTGGCCGCGGCGCACGAGCGGGGCATCGTGCACCGGGACCTGAAGCCGGCGAACGTGATGGTGACGAACGACGGGAGAGTGAAGGTGCTCGATTTCGGCCTCGCGAAGCTGTGGAAGGAGGAGCCCGGGGTCGAGACGGGCGCGGCGCCGACGCGGACGGTGAGTCGCGGGTCGGGGATCGCCGGGACCCCTCCCTACATGTCACCCGAGCAGCTGCAGGGTCGCGAGGTCGATCAGCGGGCGGACGTCTTCGCGATCGGGATCATCCTGTACGAGATGGCGACGGGCGTGCGGCCGTTCAAGGGGGACAGCGCGGTCGAGATCACCTCGTCGATCCTGCGGGACACTCCGGCGCCGGTGGTCGAGCTGCGGCGCGACCTGCCCCACCTGCTCGGCCGCGTGGTCCGGCGCTGCCTGGAGAAGGACCCCACGCGGCGGTACCAGTCGATGCTCGACGTCCGCAACGAGCTCGAGGAGCTGCGCGACGAGGCCCTCGGTCCGCGCGACCCGCGCGGGGCCTCGTTCCCCGAGACTCCTGGGCGGACGGCGGACGCGCGCGACGCCGCGTGGGGTCGGCGTGGCCCGCGGGCCCGATGGATCGCGGGGGGCGTCGCGGCGCTCCTGGTCGCGGGCGCCTTCGGGATCGCGCTGCTCCGCACCGGAGGGCGGGAGACCGGCGCGCCGTCCGCGTCTTCCGCCATGCAGCCCGGAGCGGCCGCGCGGGTCTCGGCGGCGTCGGTCGCCATCCTGCCGTTCGTGAACATGAGCGACGACAAGGAGAACGAGTACTTCAGCGACGGCATCACAGAGGAGCTGATCAACGCGCTGGCCAAGCTGCGGAGCCTGAAGGTGCCGTCGCGCACGTCGGTGTTCGCGCTGAAGGGAAGACCGATGAGCGTGCAGGAGATCGGCCGGACGCTCGGGGTCGACACGGTGCTCGAGGGGAGCGTGCGCAAGTCGGGCGAGACGCTGCGGATCACCGCCCAGCTGATCAACGTCGGCGACGGCTACCATCTCTGGTCGGAGAGCTACGATCGGAAGATCAAGGACGTGTTCGCCATCCAGGACGAAATCACGCAGAACATCGTGAAGGCCCTTCAAGTCACGCTCGATCCCCGCGAAGAGCGCGCCATGCAGAAGACGCCGACCAGCGACCCCCGGGCCTACGACTACTATCTTCGTGGCCTGAAGCAGTTCCATCTCGGCGGCCGCAGGAACTGGGAGGCCGCCCGGCAGATGTTCTCGCGCGCCATCGAGATCGATCCGAAGTACGCCCTCGCGCATGCCGGGATCGCCGACGTCTCCGCCTTTCTCTACATGTATGCCGAGCCCGCGGAATCGAACCTCGAGCAGGCCCGCGAGGCCAGTGCGAAGGCGCTCGTCCTGGCGCCCGAGCTCGCCGAGGCCCACGCCTCGCGTGGCGAGGCGCTGATGCTGGGCAAGGAGTACGCCGAGGCGGACCGGGAGTTCGAGACCGCCATCCGTTTCGACCCGAAGCTGTTCGAGGCGCCTTACTTCTACGCCCGCTCGTTGTGGGCCCAGGGGAAGCTCGAGGAAGCGAGGCGGCAGTTCGAGCGGGCGTCGGAGCTGCGACCGGACGATTACCAGTCGGTCGCCCTCCTGGCGAGCGTCTACGCCGGGCTCGGGCGCGCCGCCGACTCCCGGGCGGCGGCGGCGCGGGCCCTCGGGATCATCCAGCGGCACCTCGAATCGGAGCCGGACGACGTGCGCGCGATCTACATGGGGGCGGGGGCGCTGGTCGTGATCGGACGCCAGGAGGAGGGTCTCAAGTGGGCGGACCGTGCCCTGGCCGCCGATCCGAACGACACCTCCACGCTGTACAACATCGCCTGTATGTACGCCCTCGGAGGGCGGCGCGATCAGGCGATTGCTCTGCTCGAACGGGCGCTCCACAACGGTTTCGCCCAAAAAGAGTGGATCGAGCACGACACCGATCTCAATTCGCTGCGCGGCGATCCCCGCTTCAGGGCGCTCCTGGAGCGGATGGGGCGGAGGTAGCGCCCTACAGCCCGACCTTCTTCCCCTTGTTCTGCTCGTCCAGCCACGCCTTCAGGGGAGCGAAGTAATCGAGAATCGCGGTGGCATCCATCTGCCTCTCGCCGGTGAGGGCGTAAAGCTCCTCGGGCCAGGGACGGCTCTGGCCCATCTCGAGCATCGCCCTGAGCTTCGCGCCGGCGGCCTTGTTATCGTAGATGGAGCACTGGTAGAGCGGGCCGGTGAAGCCGGCCTCGCGGCACAGGGCGCGCTGGAACTGGAACTGCAGGATGTGCGCCAGGAAGTAGCGGGTGTAGGAGACGTTGGCGGGGACGTGGTACTTGGCCCCGGGGTCGAAGTCGGCCTCGCTGCGCGCCACCGGCGGGGCGACGCCCTGGTACTTGAGACGCAGGTCCCACCAGGCGCGGTTGTAATCGGCGGGGGTGACCTCGCCCGAGAACACCTTCCAGCGCCACTGATCGACCAGAAGACCGAACGGCAGGAAGGCGACCTTGTCGAGCGCCATTCTCATCAGGTAGCCGATGTCGCCGGTCGTGGGTGGAACGGCGTCGAGCAGGCCGATGCGCTTCAGGTAGGCGGGTGTGACCGAAAGGGCGATGGTGTCGCCGATCGCCTCGTGGAAGGCGCCGTTGGCGCCGGCGCGGAACAGCGGGGGCTGGCTCCTGTAGGCGCGCTGGTAGATGTTGTGGCCGAGCTCGTGGTGGATCGTCCGGAAGTCGACGTCGTTGATCTCGATGCACAGCTTGACGCGCAGGTCCTGCTGCGAATCGATGTCCCAGGCGCTGGCGTGGCAGACGACGTCGCGGTCGGCCGGCTTCGTGAACAGCGAGCGCTCCCAGAAGGTCGGGGGGAGCGGGTCGAAGCCCAGCGAGGTGAAGAAGCCCTCGCCGTACCGCACCATCTGCCTCTCGTCGACCTTGTGATCGCGCAGGACCTTCGTGAGGTCGTAGCCGACGCCGCCCCCCGGCGGGGCGACCAGCGGCTCGATGTTGACCCACTCCTGCGCCCAGATGTTGCCGAGCAGGTGGGCCGGGATAGGCCCGTCCGGCGGCACGACCCGGGCGCCATACTGCTTGACGAGCTGCGAGCGCACGTAAGCGTGCAGCGACCAGTAGAGCGGCGCGACCTGATTCCAGAGACGCTCGACCTCGGCGCTGAACGCCTCCGGGGTCATGTCGTAGTTCGAACGCCACATGGCCCCGAGATCCTTGAAGCCCATCTCGCGCGCCCCCCTGTTGGCCAGCTCGGCGAAGCGCTGATATTTCGGGCGCATCGGCGGGGAGATGGTGTGCCAGCCGCGCCACACCTCGAGGAGACGCTGCGGGTCGCGGCTCTCCGCCATGACGCGGGTGATGTCGTTGATGTCGAGGCAGTCATGCCCCGGGTCCCCGCCCGCGGCCTGCGCTCCGCCCACGGCGCTCCCGGCGCCCTTCGGGCAGTATTTGCCCTTGCCGTAGGCGCCCTCCAGCCAGGCGCTGATGTCCGTCAGCTCGCCGCGCTCCTTCGCGTTGTTCGGCGCGGGCAGCTCGATCGACAGCCTCAGGAGCTCGAACTTGCGCGCCACGTCGGCGGGCAGCTTGAGCGCCTCGAAGCGGCGCGCCTCGAGGGCGTACCCGGTGACCGCCGCGATGAGAGCCTCCCGGGCGTCGGAGGCGATCTTCTCGGTGTCCTCGGTGATGAAGTTCTGCTGCACCCAGTCGGCCCGATCGCTCTTGATCGACAATTCTTCGAGGCGCTGCTCCGCCTGCTCGATGAACGTCTTCGCCTCCGCGACGCTCGGCTGGCCGCCCGCGGGTGGCGCGGCCGCGACGGCGCGCGGCGCCGGAGACGAGGACAGGGCGAGTACGACGGCCGGAACGACGGCAAGCCGGAGCGGGCGCAGGAAGGACGGGGCGAGCATGGTCACCTCGTGAGTGGTCAGCCGGGTTTTTCCGACGAGCCCGCAAACTACCGGAATATGGATTGCGGCGTCAAGGCCGGCGGGTCTGCCGTGGATCGCGCCTCACGCCGGGACGACCGGATCGGCGGGTTGACGCGCGGGCGAAGGATCGACTATACGCTGCGCGGAGCACCATGATCATTCCGGCCTCGAGGCCTGCGGTCCGGACGAACCCCCTGCGCGCCACCGCCGTCGTGCTGGCGGCCGCCGGCGCGCTGCAGTTCACCGATTCCGGCTGCTCGATCAGGAAGATGGCGGTGAGCCGGCTGGGGGACGCGCTGGCGGAGAGCGGCGGGACCTACGCCTCCGACGACGATCCGGCGCTGGTGCGGGATGCGCTGCCGTTCGCACTGAAGCTGATCGAGAGTCTCCTGGACCAGGCGCCCGGCCACCGCGGTCTGCTGCTCGCGGCCGCGAGCGGATTCACACAGTACACCTACGCCTTCGTGCAGGAGGACGCGGATGAGGCCGGGGACAAGGACGCGAAGGCGTCGGCCGCGCTGCGCGAGCGCGCCCGCAAGCTGTACGCGAGGGCGCGCGATTACGGGCTGCGCGGTCTCGAGGCCGCGCACGCGGGATTCACCTCCCGGTTGCGCACCTCCCGCGGCGCCGCCCTGGAGGAGATGACGAGGGACGACGTCGCCTTGCTCTACTGGACGTCCGCGTCGTGGGCGGCGGCCATCGCGATGAAGAAGAGCGATCCGGATCTCCTCGCCGACCTGCCGATCGTGACGTCGCTCATCGAGCGAGGCTTCGCGCTCGATCCCGACTTCGACCACGGTTCGATCCACGAGTTCCTGATCTCGTTCGAAGGGGGACGATCCGAGTCGATGGGGGGATCGGTCGAGCGCGCGCGCCGGCATTTCGAGGACGCCATGCGTCTGTCCGGGGGTCAGCGGGCCGCGCCCCTGGTCGAGCTGGCCGAGAGCGTGTCGGTGCGCAGCCAGAACCGGAAGGAGTTCGAGGCGATGCTCCGTCGGGCTCTTCGGGTCGACCCCGACGCGCGCCCGGAGTGGCGGCTGTCGAATCTGATCATGCAGCGCCGGGCGCGCTGGCTCCTCGGGCGCGCCGACGAGCTGTTCGCGGAATGAGGCCGTCACCGCGCGCCGCGGGGGAGGTCACGCGGGTCGCCGGCCGCCGCGGCGGCGGACGCCTCGGTCTGTGCGCCGTCGCGCTGGCCGCGTGCGCGTCGTTCGCGACGGGGGCACGAGCCGACCCGGTCATCGTCATCAAGATGGGCACGTCGGCGCCCGAAGGCTCCTCGTGGCATCAGATCATCAAGGAGATGGGGGAGAAGTGGAAGCAGGCGCCGGGCGGCGGCGTGACCCTGCGCATCTATCCCGGCGGCGTCCTGGGCGACGAGCCGGATCTGGTGCGCAAGATGCGCGTCGGTCAGATCCAGGCCGCCGCGCTGACGGCGGTCGGCCTTTCGAACATCGACCCCTCGGTCGCGGCGCTGCAGATCCCGATGATGTGCCGGTCGTACGACGAGCTGGACTACGTGCGCGGCAAGCTGCGGCCGATTCTGGAGAAGCGGCTGGCCGACAAGGGGTTCGTCGTCCTGAACTGGGGCGACGCGGGATGGGTGATGTTCTTCGCCAAGGAGCGCTTCTCGGGCCCCGATGATCTGAAGAAGATGAAGCTGTTCGTCTGGGCCGGCGACAACGACGCGGTCGAAGTCTGGAAAGCGTCCGGCTTCCATCCGGTCCCGCTGGCGGCGACCGACATCCTGCCGGGTCTGCAGTCGGGTCTCATCAATGCGTTCGACACGACGCCGCTCCTGGCGCTGGCATCGCAGTGGTTCGGCCTGGCGCCCTACATGCTCGACCTGAAGTGGGCGCCGCTGGTCGGCGCGACGGTGGTGACGCGCGCGGCCTGGGAGCGTGTGCCGGAGCAGGCCCGGCCGTCCCTGCTCGAGGCCGCGGCCGCCGCGGGGATGGGCCTGCGGGACGACATCCGCTCGGCCAACGATCAGGCGATCGAGGCGATGAAGAAACGCGGGCTGACGATCGTTCCCCTGACGCCGGACGTGGAGACCGCCTGGCGGAAGGCGGCGGAGGGGGCGTACCCCAGAATCCGCGGGCCGATCGTTCCGACCGCCATGTTCGACGAGGTCCGGCGTCTGCGCGACGAATACCGCGCCGGCGCGGCTAGGTAGAACGCGCCACAGGAGAGCCCGCGTTGCAGGACGCGGACCACAGCCGCCAGACGCCACGGGTCACCACCCCGGAGATCCTCCACGGCACCGGGGTCCGGCGCGTGCGGGAGCGTCGCCGGCTCGGGTGGCGGCGCGCCCTTCTCACCCTCGAGAACTCGCTCCTGGCGATCCTGCTCGGAGCGATGGCCGTCATCCCGATCGCCGAGATCGTCCTCCGATCCACGCTCGGCTTCGGCATTCCCGGCTCGAGCAGCGTCGTGCAGCATCTCACTCTCGCGGTGGGGATGCTCGGCGGGGCGGTGGCGGCGCGCGAGGCGCGCCTGCTGTCGCTGTCGACCGGCGCGACGCTCCTGACCGGCCGGCTGCGGTCGGTGGCGCGGGTGTTCAGCGGCTCGGCGGCAGCCGCCGTCGCGGCTCTTCTCTGCGTCGCCAGCGTGCAGTTCGTCCTGTCCGAGCGGCAGGGCGGGCAGACGCTCGTGGGCGACATCCCGTTGTGGCTGGTCGAGACGATGCTGCCGATCGGTTTCGGCATGGTGGCCTATCGTCTGCTGCGCCACGCTTCCTACAGCGGCAAAGGACGGGCGGTCTCGGTGGTCCTGGTGGCGCTCGTCCTCGCGATCGTCGCACGCCCGCCACTGCCGCCGGGCCACCTCGTGGTGCCGGCGTTCGTCCTGCTGCTCGTCGCCACGGCGCTCGGGGCCCCCGTCTTCACGGCGCTGGGCGGGGCCGCACTGATCCTGTTCTGGGGAGAGAGCGTCCCGATCGCCTCGATCCCCGTCGAGACCTACCGTCTGGTGGTGTCTCCGACGCTGCCGACCATCCCCCTGTTCACTCTGGCCGGGTACTTCTTCGCCGAAGGGGGCGCGTCGAAGCGGCTGGTGCGCGTGTTCCAGGCCCTGGCGGGCTGGGTGCGCGGCGGGCCCGCCATCGCGACCGTTCTGGTGTGCGCCTTCTTCACCTCGTTCACGGGGGCATCGGGGGTGACCATCCTGGCGCTGGGCGGCCTGCTGATGCCGGTGCTCGTGGCGGCGCGCTACTCGGAGAAGAACTCGCTCGGTCTCCTCACGACCGGCGGCTCGCTCGGGCTTCTCTTTCCGCCGAGCCTGCCGGTCATCCTGTACGGCATCGTGGCGCACACGCCGATCGACCGGATGTTCCTGGGAGGGTTCCTGCCCGGGATGCTGATGCTGGGGTTCGCCTGCTGGTGGGGAAGCCGTCAGGCGATCGCCTCGGAGGAGCCCGCGCGCCGGTTCGATCCGGCCGAGGCCTGGGCGGCGATCAAGGAGGCGAAGTGGGAGCTTCTCCTGCCGATCGTCGTTCTGATCGGTCTGTACGGCGGCTTCGCGACGCTGGTCGAGGCGGCGGCCCTGACCGCGCTGTACGCGTTCGTGGTCGAAACGTACGTCTACCGCGACCTGAAGCCCGGCAGCGATCTCCTGCACACGATGACCGAGTGCGGCATCCTGGTCGGCGGGGTCCTCCTGATCCTCGGCGTCGCGCTCGGGTTCACGTCGTACCTGATCGACGCCGAGGTGCCGGCGCGCGGCGTCGCCTGGGTGAGGGGCGCCGTCTCGTCGCCGCTGGTCTTCCTGTTCCTGCTGAACGTCTTCCTCCTGATCGTCGGGTGCCTGATGGACATCTTCTCGGCCATCGTCGTGGTCGTGCCCCTGATCGCGCCGATGGGTCAGGCGTTCGGCATCGATCCGGTCCACCTCGGTATCGTCTTCCTGGCCAACATGGAGCTCGGCTATCTGACGCCGCCGGTCGGGATGAACCTGTTCCTGGCCTCGTATCGGTTCGACAAGCCGCTGATGGAGGTCTACCGGTCGGTCGTGCCGATGCTGCTGGTGCTGCTGTTCGCGGTCCTGGTCATCACCTACGTGCCCGCCCTGACGACCGCGCTGCCGGCGTGGCTGGGGCGCTGAACCGTCGCTCAGGCTCCGCGCTTGCCCTTGGTCGTCCCCGTCATCTCGGGCCGGTGGCCGCGCGTGACCTCGCGCGGGGCGGCGCCGGATCCGGAGGAGTCCTGGGCATGGGTCGCGCCACCGTCCAGGATCTCGATCGCGCTGCCCTTGAGAAGGGCCTGCAGGGATTTCTCCTCCAGCGCCGAGTCGGGGACCTGACCGGTCTTGCCGGGGCCGAGATGCAGGACCTTGCCGCCCGCGAAGGTGATCTTGAGCGGCCGGTAGGTCTTGTTGAGGACTGTTTTCATGAGGCAGGTCCCGCCGGCGGTCGGCCAGTCTCCTCCGGCAGGCCGCCTCCGGCATTATCGCAGATGCTCCGCCGGCGCGACAGGGGCCCGGTTCAGCGCCGGCGCGAGGCGGCGCGCTGGCGCGCCGCGACGGACGGGGTGCCTTCCGGCGCCGGCGCCACTCTCCGCAG
>CAYLND010000041.1:0-25965 GCA_964384905.1 uncultured Acidobacteriota bacterium | reverse complement strand
GGCGTGGCGGGCGCGACGCTGGTGGTGCCGGGGACGCGGGCGTCGTGGGCTGCCTGCGCCGGCGCTGGCCCGACCGCCAGGGCCGACACCAGAGCGAGCAGTGCCCTGGTCGACGCGGCTGCACACGCCCGCCTTCCCGGGCGGCGCAGGAGTCTCCGAGCGCGCATGCGTCATTCTCTCCTGGAGTCTTTCGACGGCACAACCGGCCCTGAGCGTTACGATCGCCGCTTGCCGCCCGGCCCGCCCCGGCGTATAGATACGTCCAGGGGTGACCCGTCATGCGGCCTGCCGGATTTCACAAGACTCTCGCCCCGGCCCTTGCCATCTCCCTGGCGATGCTCGCGTCATCCCGGACCATCGACGCCTCCAACTGCGCCGGGACGTCCGTCGGCAAGACTCCCGTCGACGATCTGGGCGCCACGGCCTACCAGGGACAGATGGGGGGGCTCTATCCCGGAGGCGTCAACCTCCGACCGGTCCTGCACGACTCCGACCTCGATCGCGTGGGGAGGATCATGCTGCTCGACGCGCAGGGGCTCCCCGATGCTGCGAGCGGCCGGATCGTGCTGATGTCGGTCGGGATGTCGAACACGACGCAGGAGTTCAGCACCTTCAAGCCGCTGGCCGACGCCGATCCGCTCAAGAACTCGCGTCTGGTGATCGTCGACGCGGCCCAGGGAGGACAGGACGCGGCCACGATCTCCAACCCGGCCGCGGCCTACTGGACCGGGGTCGATCAGAAGCTGGCGGCGGCGGGCGTGACGCCGGCGCAGGTCCAGGCCATCTGGCTCAAGGAGGCGCGTGCCCAGCCGACCGAGGCTTTCCCGAACGATGCGATGATCCTGCGCGACCAGCTCCGGTCCATCGTGCAGATCATCCAGGCGCGCTATCCGAACACGCGCAGCGTCTACCTGAGCAGCCGGACGTACGCAGGGTATGCCACGAGCACGCTCAACCCGGAGCCCTACGCCTACCAGTCCGCCTTTTCAGTGAAATGGCTCGTCGAAGAGCAGCTGGCGGGAGGCGCCGCCCTGAATTTCGATCCGGCCCGGGGGCCGGTGCAGGCGCCGTGGCTCTCGTGGGGACCGTACCTGTGGGCCGACGGCCTTACGCCTCGCAGCGACGGGCTGACCTGGGAGTGCGCCGATTTCGTGACGACCGACGGGACGCACCCGTCCACCTCAGGAAGAAACAAGGTGGCCGCCGCGCTCCTGTCCTTCTTCAAATCGGATCCGACGACGGTTCCGTGGTTCGTGGACTGCGCACTCCCCGATCCCGGAACGTTCGCGTCGCCCCCGGAGGTGCAGCACGTGTCCGTCAGCCTGCCGCCGGCCGGAGGGACCGAGGTGTCCTGGGACAGTCTCGATCCGGTGGTGGGGGAGTCGGCGGTCTACGATGTCGTCTCGGGATCGGTGTCGCAGCTCCGTGCCGACCACGGCTTCGCCCATTCCTCCTGCCTGGCGTCACGCCTGGCGGACACACCGGCACCTGACGACCAGCCCGATCCTTCCGCCGGCGAGGCGTTCTACTATCTGGTCCGAGGCTCGAATCCCTGCGGCACGGGAACCTACGGCGACAGCAGTCTTACTCCCGACCCGCGCGACCTTCTCGACGCGGGAACGCCCGCCTGCCCCTGAAACCTCTCGGGCCACCCAGGAGTCGGCAGGCGGAGCCAGCTATGGCATCCTTGGACGGTGCCCACCCATCCCCTGCGAGCACGCATCCGGCTCCTCGCCGCCGCGGCGGCCGCGCTGGCCCTGTGTCTCGGAGGCTTCGCGGCCCGACCGCTCCTCGAGCGGTCCATCCGCTCGCGCATCGAGGCCGGGGCCGCGCGGCGCGGCCTCGCGGTCCGGATCGACGACGTGCGCGTCGGACTCTGGCCGCCTCTCCGGCTGAGCGGCGCCGCTGTCGAGATCACGAAGAGCTGGCGCCTGACCGCGGACACCGTCGAGGCCTGGTGGCCCGCCCGGACGGAGCTCATCGTGAAGCACGCCGTTCTCCAGGGGCCGGCCGGGCTGACAGTCGCGGCGCAATCCACCACCTGGGACATCGTCGGACTTGCGGGCGACGACCTGCGGGTCACGCTGCGGCGGCCCCAGCCCGGGCTGATCCTGAGGCGAAGTGTCCTCCCCGACGGGAGCACCTGGACGGTCGACGTGAAGGACCTGCCGGCCGATCGCCTGCTCGACGTGCGGCAGTTCGACCGTCCCCTGCTCGACAGCGGCACGGTTCGCGGCTCCCTGACCCTGAAAACGAGCGGGGACGTGGTCGGCTTCGACCTGGATCTGGCGGCGCTTTCCGCCCGACTGCCGGCGCTCGGGCGCGACGAATCGGAGGCTCCTGCGCTCGGGGAGCCGACGAAGGTGGCGGTGCAGGTCGCCGGCGCCTGGAGGAAGGCGCAAGGGGCCCTGGACATCCCGCGCTGGAGCGCGACCGTCGAGGGGGCCGTGCTCTCGGGCTCGCTCGCTCTTCGCGATCTCGATACCGACCCGCTCGTCGATCTTGCGCTCGACGTGGAGCGGGTCGACTTCGCGCGCCTGCTGCGCACCTCGGGCCTCCAGGCGCCGAAGGAGGGTGGCGGCGCGACGACCATCGCCGGTCCCGAAAACGATCTCGGCTCGGCCGCGCTCGCCGCCAGCGCGCGCGGCCGGGTCTCGGACCCGGCGTCGTTCGTGGTGACCCAGAAGGTCGACTTCACGCCGCCGCGCCGGCTCCCGCCCGCGATCGAGAGGCTCCGGGGAGCCTTCGTCCACGAGGTCGGCGTCGGCTCCGGCGCCGGCCGGGTGATCGACGTCTCGCCCTCGTCCCCCGACTTCATCCCGCTCGGAGAGGTGCCGCCGCTCTTCCTGCGCGCGCTCCTGCTCGGGGAGGACGCCGGTTTCTACACGCATCGCGGCATCGATCTCCGAGAGGTGCCCGCGGCCCTGATCACCGACTGGGCGCGCGGCGGCGCGGCGCGCGGCGCCTCGACCATCACCCAGCAGCTCGCCAAGAACCTGTTCCTGTCCCGCGAGAAGGAGCTCGGAAGGAAGCTCCAGGAGCTGTCGTTCGCGCTCCTGCTCGAGTCGGCCCTCGGCAAGGAGCGCATCCTGGAGATCTACCTGAACGTGATCGAGTGGGGCCCCGATCTCTTCGGCCTCCGTCCGGCCGCCCGCGCCTATTTCGGTCGCGAGCCCCGGGATTTGACGCCGGCCCAGATCGCGTTCCTGGTTTCGCTCATCCCGGGACCCGTGAAATACCAGAGCTCGTTCGCCCACGGCACCCCCGGGCCGGGTCTCCGCCAGCTCGTGAACGCCCTGCTCGCGAAGCTGCGCTCCGCGGATGCGCTGACCGAGGAGGAATACCGGCGGGCGCTGGAAGAGGAGATCGTCGTGCGGGGCCACGAGGCGCCCACCCCCGGGACCGGCTGAAAGATTCCCCTTGCTTACCGAGGGGAGTGATCGTATACTCCCCTCGGATACCGATATGAGCAAGCCGAGCGATCTCGTCCAGGGCACGCTCGATCTTCTCCTCCTGAAGATCCTGGAGCTGGAGCCCTTGCACGGGTGGGCCATCAGCCTCCGCCTGAAGTCCTTCTCCGGCGATGTCCTTCAGGTCAGCGAAGGATCCCTTTACCCCGCCCTGCACAAGCTGGAGCAGGAGGGCTGGATCAAGGCGGAATGGAAGCAGACGGAGAACAATCGGCGGGCGAAGTTCTATTCGCTCACCCGTCTGGGCCGCAAGCAGCTCGAATCGGAGGTGGCGAACTGGCAGCGGCTGTCGTCCGCCATCTCGCAGGTGATCCGGCTCTCCGAGGCCTAGAGCCCTGATGCGGATCAGTCACTGGCGGTTCACGGTGCCGTTGCGGCTGAGGTCGATCCTGCGCGGCGGCCAGGTGGAGCGGGAGCTGGACGAGGAGCTGCAGTTCCACCTGGAGCACAAGATCGAGGAAGGGATTGGCCGCGGGCTGTCGCGGGACGAGGCGCGCCGCGCGGCCCTGCGCGCGATGGATGGGCTGGATCAACGGAAGGAGGAGATGCGGGACATGCTGCGGGTGCGATGGCTGACCGATTTCGTCGCCGATGTCCGCTACGCGCTGCGCGGCCTGCGCCGGACTCCCGGGCTGACCGCGCTGGTGGTGACGACGCTCGCGGTGGGGATCGGGATGACCGCGATCCCGTTCAGCATGGTCGACGCGCTCATCTTCAGGCCGTATCCCGTGCCCCATTCGAGGAACGTGATCACCCTGGTGAGCACCACGCTCGACAACCCCTTCGACCAGTTCTCGTATCGCGAGTACCTGGACATCCGCGCCGGAGCGAAAAGCTACGACGGCGTGGTCGCGAACGGGTTCCCCCAGAGCGTCGGCTTCAGTGCGAAGTCCGGAGAGACGCCGCGGGTCAGGACCGGGATGATGGTGTCCGGCAACTACTTTCGCGTGCTGGGCGTGGAGCCGCGTCTCGGGCGCGGGTTCCGGGAGGACGAGGACGGGGTCCCCGGCCGCGACGCCGTGGTGGTGCTCGGGCCGGATTTCTGGAAGCACGAGTTCGGCGGCGACCCGTCCGTGGTCGGCAGGACGGTCCGCCTGAACGGCACGGACTTCACCGTGATCGGCGTCGAGCCGGAGACGTTCCCGGGGATGTTCGTCTTCATCCGTCCCGACGTCTATATGCCGCTGGCGATGGCGGCGATCTTCTCGACCGACCCGCGCAAGAATTTCCTCGAGGATCGGGACGACCGCGAGCTGAGCGTGAAGGCGCGCCTGAAGCCGGGCGTGACTCTGCGGCAGGCGCAGAGCGAGCTCGCGGCTCTGGCGCAGAACTTCGAGCGCGAGTATCCGGCGCTCAATCGTGGTCGCGGCGCCGCGGTGCGCACCCAGTTCGAGATGCGGACCCGCGGCGACGACGTCAACTGGAAATTCGGCGTGATCTTCACCGTCCTCGCGCTCGCCGTCCTGCTGGTGGCCTGCACCAACGTCGCGGGTCTCCTGTTGAGCCACGCGCGCTCGCGCACGCGCGAGATCTCCGTGCGGCTGGCGCTGGGTGCCGGGCGCTTCCGGCTGATCCGGCTTCTTCTGACAGAGAGCCTGATGCTCGCCTGCCTGGGTGGCCTGGGCGGGGTCCTCGTGGGCTACTGGGGCATCGACGTCTTCCGCCAGTTCAGCATTCCGAGCGAGCTGCCGCTCACGACCCCGTTCCGGATGGACACGCGCGTGCTGCTGGCCAGCCTGGCGCTCTCCGTCCTGAGCGCGCTCCTGTGCGGTCTGGCGCCGGCGCTGCAGACCACGCGCGTCGATCTCGTGAAAGGCCTCAAGACGGCCGACGTCGACCTGCCCGGACGCAGGCACCTGTGGGGCCGCAATGCCCTGGTGGTGGCGCAGGTGTCGATCTCCTTGATGCTGCTCACGGCGGCGTTCCTCATGATGCGGGGCTTCCGCCAGGGGCTCGACGACGTGACCGGGTTCCCGAAGGAGCATCTGCTGATGGCGCGGTTCGATCCGCGTCTGGTGCAATACGACGGCGCCCGGACGCAGCGCTTCTACGATCAACTGACCGAAAGAGCGCGCGGGCTGCCCGGAGTGCGGAGCGCGGGGCTCACGCAGAACCCACCCCTCGGATTGAACGACTTCGACGCTCTCGCTTTCGTGCCGGACGGCTTCCAGATGCCGCGCGATCGCGAAGCCTTCACATCGGCGATGGACACCGTCGACGAGGGATACTTCGAGACGATGGGAGTCCCGATCCTGCGCGGCCGCGGTTTCCTGGCGTCCGACACCGAGGACGCGCCGCGTGTCGCCGTCGTGAACGCCCAGCTCGCGAACCATTACTGGCCGGGCGCCGACGTGGTCGGCAAGCGCATCCGTCTCGGCGGCCCCACCGGCCCGCCGGTCGAGATCGTCGGCGTCGCACAGACCGTCAAGTACCGGCACACCATGGAGAAGCCGATCGATTTCGTGTATCTGCCGCTCGCCCAGCATCCGGTCGCGCGCCTGATCCTGCTGCTGCACACGAGCGGCGATCCCTTGCAGCTCGTCAAGCCGTTGCAGGGCGTCGTCCGGACGCTCAATCCGAATCTGCCGATCCTGGAGACGAGGACCTACGAGGACCTGTACCGGTACAACGTCGTGGACGGACCGGGTGTCGCGATCAAGCTGGTCGGCACCCTGGGAGCGGTGGGCCTCCTGCTGGCCGTCGCCGGGCTGTACGGGCTCGTGGCGTACAACGTGAGCCGCAGGACCCGCGAGATCGGCATCCGCATGGCGATCGGCGCGCAACGGTCGGACATTCTGCGTCTGGTGATGCGCAAGGGGCTGGCGCTGGCGGGAACGGGCACGGCGATCGGGCTGGCGATGGGTCTGGCGGTCGAGCGGCTCATGAACGCGATGCTGTTCAACGCCGGCGGAGTCGACGTCGCGGCCTACGTCCTCGTCGTGCCGTCGATGCTCCTGGTCACCATGCTGGCGGCCTACGTGCCCGCGCTGCGGGCCTCGAAGATCGAGCCGACCCAGGCGCTGCGGTACGAGTAGCCGCGCGCTCGCGGAAGACCCGCCCTCAGTAAGCGCTGGCCATCCTGCGTCACGCAGCGACGCCTGCGTCGCGGTGGATCACGCCCTGGGCGCGCTCCAGGGCGTCCGAAATCTCGCCGGCGATGCGGAAGAACTGCTCGGGAGTCAGCGGGCCCCGGCGTAGGCGGTCGGAGAGCGTCTCGCCCCGACGCCATCCTGACGGCCGATGTCGTGCAGCGTGCAGATATGGGCGTGATTCAGGCTGGAGACGGCGCGCGCCTCGCGCTCGAAGCGCTGCCGCAGATCGGCATTGCCCGCCAGGCGGGCGGGGAGGATCTTGATGGCGACGGTCCGCTCGAGACGCGTGTCCCTCGCCCGGTACACCTCTCCCATCCCTCCCGCGCCGCAGGGAGAGAGGATCTCGTACGGACCCAGCCGTGCGCCGGGACGAAGATCCATTTTGCGCGCATTATAGGTCCAACCCCGACGAGGATGGCTGGAGGCGTCGGATGGCGGTCTACGCTGCGAGCAGGGAAGGCCTCATTTCTTCATCGCCGGCCCGTAGAGGAAGTGTCCGGCGCTGCGGACCGCTTCGACGAAGATGTTGTGCCCGCTCTTGTGTTTCGGCACCAGGAAGCTGTAGGAGTGTCCCTGACGCGTGACGCACTCCTCGCAGGGAATCAGGGCCGTATTGAGCAGGATGAGGTTCCCCCGGGAGTTGACCGTGACGACGTTGAACCCGATCACATCGAACTCGAACGTCGTGCTCCAGGAGACCACCCCGGAGCCCTTGCCGAGGGGGCTGCCGAACGTGATGGTCGGATCGAACACGGCAGGATCGATGCAATCCGCGATTCCGTTCGAGTTTCTGTCGACCTGCGGGTCGCCGCCGTACGGGCAAAGGTCGCAGGCGTCTCCCAATCCGTCGCCGTCGCTGTCCTTCTGATCGGGGTTGGGGACGGTGGGACAGTTGTCGCAAGCGTCCCCGACGCCGTCACCGTCCGCGTCGGCCTGGTCCGGATTCGGCGTGAGGGGGCAATTGTCGAGCGAATCCAGCAGGCCGTCCCTGTCGACGTCCGAATACCTGTTGAGCAGCACGACCGCCGACCCTCGAGAGACTCCGACCGCGACGTCTTTTACCCCATCGCCGTTGAAGTCCGCTACGCCGATCGATCGAGGAGACACGCCGGTCTGGAATCGAAACGCGTCGGCGAAGCGGCCATCGCCGGAGCCCCGAAGATAGAAGATATCGAGCGATTGCGGGTCGCCGTCCGCGACCACGATGTCCAGGATTCCGGCGGCGGCGAAATCACCGACCGCCACCGCCGCCGGGGCTCTGCCAGCCGGGTAGGAGGAGGTGGAGACGAATGTCCCGTCGCCCCCTCCGCGAAGGATGGTGACGTTCGCAGACAGCTCGTTCGCGACGACGACGTCGGGACGACCGTCGCGATCGAAGTCGCCCGCCGCAATCGCCGAGGGGCCGTCCCCCGCCGCGTAGCTGGCCGGGGGGCCGAAGGTCCCGTCGCCGCCGCCCAGGAGAACCGAGATGCCGTCCGACAGGGAATCGGATGCGACCAGATCGAGATGGCTGTCCCCGTTCAGATCGACCGCGGCGAGTCCGGTCGGGCCATCACCCAGTGGATAGCGAACCTGGGCAGAGAAGACACCGCCGGCCCCCTGCGTGAAGATCGAAACGTCGTCCGAGTTGAGATTGGCCGCCGCCAGATCGGATCGTCCATCATCGTTCCAGTCGCCGATGGCAGGGCGCGAGGTCCGTCTCCCGCCGCGAGCGAGCCGGTGGGGCTGAAGGTGCCGTCCCCGTTCCCTTGGAAGAGGGCGACGTCGTTCGAGGCGCTGTTGGCGACCGCCAGATCGATCCGGCCATCCCCGTCCAGATCGCCGGCGACGACCGCCGCTGGTGCGCTCCCGGGGGTGGCGGTGAAGGCGAGCGTCAAGTGCCCGTCTCCGGTCCCGAGAAACACTTGGAGTCGATTCGTCTCGAGGCTCGCCACGGCCAGATCGGGCTTGCCGTCAGCATTGAAATCGCCCGACGCGAAAGAAGTTGTATAGCCAGTGGGGCTGAAGAAAGTCGGTCCGGCAAACGTACCGTTGCCACGCCCCTCGAGGAGCGCGCCTTGGTTCAGAAGGAGATCGGCGCGCCCGTCGAGGTCGTAATCGTCGGCCCCCGCGGCGCCTCCGATATCGGCCCCGTGCACCAACGCGAAGTGGGTGTTGTCGACGTTGAGCGCCACGTGAAGTCCGTCGTTTCCCGAGATCGCCAGGTCGGCTCTGCCGTCGCCATTGAAATCGCCGAAGACGACATTGATCGGGCTCAAACCGCCGATAAACGCCATTGGAGTGAACGACCCATCCGGTTGCCCGAGGTACACCGAGACGCCCGAGCGACTGTAATCGATGATCGTAAAGTCGCTCCTGCCGTCACCATTCATGTCTCCGGTCGGTCCCGGGACAACGACCGTCTCAAACCCCCTTAACCCGAGGAAGGTGCTCGTCTGCGGCCCGAACGTCCCGTCGCCACGACCCGGAAAGAAACGCAGATAACTGGCGTTGTTCGGGGGCAGGGTGAGCGTTGGCTCGATGTCCAAGGCCGCAAGGTCGGTCAATCCGTCCCCATTGAAGTCCCCTGCTCTCAGCCCGGCAACGCTGGCGTTGGCAGGAAAGGCCTGAAAAGAAGAGGACGTGAAGGTGCCGTCCCCGTTGCTGAGAAGGATTCGAATTAGCTGACCGGGCCCCAGCGCAGCGAGATCCTGTCGGCCATCTCGGTTGAAATCGGCGGCTGCCGCCTGAGTGCCCGACACCTGTTGACCGGCATCACGCTGTGCGGCGAACGTGCCGTCGGCGTTCGCGAACAGGATGGCGAACGCGGGGCCGTTTGTTACACCGATGTCCTGTCGCCCGTCCCCGTCGAAGTCTCCAGCGACGACCGGCACGTACCCGGTTTGTACAGGAAGCCGCTGTGGGGGGAGAAAGCCGCCTCCCGCCGCGGTCAACACCAGGAAGGCGTCGAACGTCGTATGGGTGTTCGAGGTTACAAAGTCCTTGCGGCCGTCACCGTTGAAATCCCAAACGAGGTAGACCTGCGCATCCGGCGCATCCGGGGCACCCGGTCCGTAGTCGGGGAGAGGGAACACCGCCGCCGCGCGCGCCGGGACCGGAACGAACAGCCCAGCGATCGCGGCCGCGCTCAAAAGATTTCGCACGTATTGTCTGGGTGTCATCTTATTCCTCCTGCCGCCTTCTCGGACTCGAGGCAGGCACCGTGTGGCAAGGAACATGCGGACGTGGGAAGACTTTTTCGCAATCCATATACGACCGTGGAGCACCGCGATCAACTTTTTTTGTCGGCAGGTGTCGCGTCAGGCCCGGCTGGCCCAGGAGTACCCCTGCCGTGACAGCGGCAGGTTTCGGACCCGTTTGCCGGTCGCGCTGAAAATCGCGTTGGCGACCGCCGGGAGCACCGGAGGCAGCGCGGGCTCGCCCAGTCCGGTCGGCGGATTGTCGGTCTCCAGGAACTGCGTCTCGATTGCGGCCGGCGCCTGTGAGATGCGCAGCGGCGTGTACTCGTGCAGGTTGCTCTGGACCGCCCGGCCGCGCTCGAAGGTGATCTCGTAGTCCATGAGGTGGCTCAGGCCGTCGATCACGGAGCCCTGCACCTGCTGGGTCGCGCCGCTCGGGTTGATCATCGGACGCCCGACGTCCACGGCCGCCCAGATCGTGTTCACCCTCACGGCGTTCTGCGCGTCGACCCGAACCTCCGCCACGACGGCGCAATAGCCGTAGTGACAGAAGTGACCGCCCAGGCCCAGCGCGGTGCCCTTCGGCAGGGAGCGGGAGCCCCAGCCCGACTTCGCCGCGGCGGCTTCGTAGACTCCCCGCATCCTCTTCGGGTTGAACCGGGCCAGGGGATTGCCGCCCTCGGATTCGGGCTGGGCGGGGGCGTCGAGCATCGCGAGACGGAACCGCAGCGGGTCCTGACCGGCGGCGTGCGCCAGCTCGTCGATGAACGACTGCACGACGAAACAGATTCCGTTGTCGCCCGGAGCGCGCAGCGCGCCCGTCGGCACGCCCAGAGGCATGACCGAGGCGCTCAGCGCGTAATGCGGCACGAAGCGCGCCGGGAAATCATCGGCCGACATGCCGGCGCCGCGCACGAAATGATCGCCGTCGCCGAAGCTCACGAAATGATCACGCCAGGCGACGAGGCGTCCCGCGCCGTCCACGCCGCCCTTCAGGTAGTGAAAGCCCGCCGGTCGGTAGAAGTCGTGCCGGATGTCGTCCTCGCGCGTCCACAACAGCTTGACCGGAGCACCGACGCGTCGGGCGATCGACGCCGCCTCCACCATGTAGTCGTTGTTCAGCCGGCGGCCGAAGCAGCCGCCGATGCGCAGGATGTGGATCGTGATGTCGCCGGGCGCGATGCCGAGTGCTTTGGAGACCAGCTCGAGGCCTGACTGCGGCGTCTGGCTCGGCGCCCAGATCTCCATCCTGCCGTCCGCGAAGCGCGCCGTGCAGTTCATCACCTCGGGGGACGCGTGCGCCAGGAAGGGGTAGGAGTACGAGGCCTCCGCGGTCCTGGCGGCCGACTTCAGCGTCGCCTCGACGTCGCCGTCCCGGCGCAGCGTCCGCGCGGGCGGCGTCCGGGACAGCTCGTCGGCGCCGCGCGCGAACTCCGCGCTGCCCTGCGCGGCCGTCGGACCCTCGTCCCACTTTACCTCGAGCTTGTCGCGGGCGCTCTGGGCCGCCCACCAGGTGTCGGCGACGATGGCGACGCCTCCGAGAAGACCGGCCAGATCGGTGCCCCCCTCGAGGATGAAGGCGTGCCGGACGCCCGGCATCGACTTGATCGCGTCGAGGTTGGCCGAAACAGGCTTGCCGCCGAAGACGGGGCACTTCTCGTAGACGGCCCAGAGCATCCCCGGCACGGTGAAATCGATTCCGAACAGCGGCTTGCCGGTCACGATGGCGAGGTTGTCGACGCCCGACAGAGACTTGCCGATGATCGTGTACTCCTTCGGCTCCTTCAGCTTCAGCTGCTTCGGGTCGGGCGGCGCGAGCGCGGCGGCCTTCGCCGCCAGCGCGCCGTAGCCGAGCGTCCGCTTCGTCGGTCGATGCAGCACCTGTCCCGACGCGGTCGAGCATTCCGTCTCCGGCACCTTCCATTCCCGCGCCGCGGCGGCGACCAGCATCTGCCGGGCGGCGGCGCCGACCTGCCGCATCGGCAGCCAGTGATTCGGGACCGCCACGCTGCCGCCGGCGAACTGCCGGCCGTACTTGTCCTCGTCGAGGTCGGCTTGCACGACGCGCACGTCCTTCCAGTCGACGTCCAGCTCTTCGGCGATGAGCATCGGCAGGGTGGTCTTGATCGACTGACCGACCTCCGGGTTCTTCGCCATGATGGTCACCGTGCCGTCGGGCGCGATGCGGACGAAGGCGTCCGGCGCGAGCGACGCCGGAGCCGTGGAGCCCTGCGCGCGCGCCCTGGGCGGGAGATAGAGACTCACCAGCATCCCGCCCCCGGCGAGGGCGCTGACGCGAAGGAAGGCGCGGCGGCCGACTCGGATCGTTTCCATGAGGAATCCCTCAGGCCCGGGCCGCGGCCGCTTTGCGAATCGCCTCGCGGATGCGCAGATAGGTCCCGCAGCGGCAGAGGTTGCCGTCCATGGCGTCCTCGATCTGGGCGGCGGTGGGCTTCGGAGTCTTCGCCAGAAGCGCCGCGGCCGACATGATCTGGCCGGCCTGGCAGTAGCCGCACTGCGCCACGTCGACATCGATCCAGGCCCGCTGGAGCGGGTGCGACCCGTCGGCGGAGAGCCCTTCGATCGTCGTGATCCGTTTTCCTTCGACCTTGGAGACCGGCGTCACGCACGACCGCGTGGCTTCGCCGTCGACGTGCACGGTGCACATGCCGCAGACCGACATGCCGCACCCGTACTTGGTGCCCTTCAGATTGAGGAGATCGCGGATCACCCACAGGAGCGGCATGTCCGCGGAGGCGTCGACCGTCGTCGCCCGGCCGTTCACGATCAACTTGAATGGCATGACAGGTCCCTCCTGCATGCCGGCAGAGGTGAGCGTAAGGTTACATCGAACGGACGCCCCGCACCACTCCGGTCGCAAGAAAACGGTTGACCTGCGAATCGGGCGTCCGTATATTGCGATTCATCGCAGGCTCGATCGATCGCCGACAACGAACGTCGTCCTCGAGGGAGGAGACCCGCATGCTCCGTCGCCCTCTCATTCTCACGCTGTCCTGCACGCTCGTCTTCGCACTCTTTCCGGTGGCGGCCCGCTCCGCCTCGGTCATCAAAGGGCAGACCTGGTTCCCGATCGGTCCGGCGCCGATCTCCGGCAGCGTCTACGGGGATGTGGTCTCGGGCCGGGCCGCGGTGCTGGCGGTCAACCCGCAGAACTCGAACGAGGTCTTCCTCGGCGCGGCGACCGGCGGGGTCTGGCACACGCTCGACGGCGGGGTGAGCTGGACGCCGATCGGCGACAACATGCCGTCGATGTCGATCGGCGCCATCACGCTCGATCCTTCGCACTGCACGGCTCAGGGGTGCACGCGGATCTACGTCGGGACGGGGGAGAACAGCCTGCGACGCGACACGTACTACGGGCGCGGTCTGATGATTGGAACGGCTTCCGCGGGCGCCGGGACCTGGGTCTGGGATACCAAGGGGGAGAGCCAGTTCAGTCTGGCGTCCATCAACGACGTGATCCTGGACCCGACCACCTCGGGCTCGACGAAGCGCCTCTACGTCGCGGTCTCGAGCGGGGTGACCGCCTCCGCGACCGAGTCGACCATCACCGGCCCGGCCCCGGGCATGGGCTTCGGGATCTATCGATCCGACAGCGACGGGTCCTCCTGGAGCTACCTGACCATACCGAACACCGGTGGCGCGAAGCCGACCGACCTGGAAATGGACCCGAAGGACTCCAACCTGCTGTTCGCCGGGTTCCTCGGCAAGGGCATCTTCAAGGGGGTGCGCAACCCGATCACCGATTCGATCACCTGGTGCCCACTCAACCCCGGCACCGGCGGGGCGGTCTGTCCGGGCGCCACGGGTCTTCCCGACGCCGGCTCGAGCCCGTTCGACTTCGTGGAGATCACGATCAACCACTCGGGTGGTGGGAGCGCCGTCCTGTACGGTGTGTTCGGGAACTGCATCGACCCGATCTCCGTCGCGTGCAGCCCGCCGATCTACGAATCGGCCGACGGCGGAACGACCTGGACGCTGAAGAACGCGGGGGCGCCCATGGCTTACAGCCGTTACACGCACGTCCTCACGACCTTCCCGACCGACCCGAGCAAGCTCCTCTACGGCGGGACCGGGCTTTTCCTCTCCTACGACAGCGCGTCCGATTTCAATTCCGACGGCAATCCCGGGGACGACGACATCACGGCGAAGGCCGGAGGAAACCAGCTTCATCCCGATACGCACGACATCGTGTTCGCGAATCCCGGAGCAGCCTGCACGATGCAGGCGTGCAACCTCGGCGGCAACAATTGCGTGATCTACGTCGCCAACGACGGCGGGTTCTACCGGTCGACCAACAGTGGCTGCACATTCTCGGCCCGCAACGACGGGCTGCAGATCACCGGCTTCCAGTCGATCTCCGCCTCGCCCGACACGCCGGTCGTCATCGGCGGCACCCAGGACAACGGCACCTCCCTGTTCAGCGGCAGCAGCACCTGGACCTACAAGACCGGAAGCGATTCGTGCAGCACGGCGATCGACCTCGATACGCCGACCAAGACCTACGACGTCACCACCGCCGGCTACACTCTCGAGCGGTTGGTGCAGCGCTCGACGAGCGGCGGCAGCAACCTGACCTGGCCGACCTCGTACACGATCCCTTCCAACGAGCAGGCCTCTTTCTACCCGCCGATGGTCCAGGACCCGACGGCGCCCCATGCGCTCTACCTGGGCACCGACCGCCTCTACCAGAGCACCACCGACGCGTCGAGCTTCAGCGCCGTGAGCCCGGTCCTGGGCGGCAACCAGTTCTACGCCGACATCCAGCGGACGAACGTCATCACGGCGATCGGCGTGGCTCCCAGCAACCACAACCGGATCTATGTCGGCTACTACGACGGCCAGATCTGGGTGACCAAGAACACCTGGCCGTGCAACAACAAATCCTGCTGGGATTCGGTCGGGGGGAGCGGCAAGGGCCTGCCGCAGACGGTGGTGACCTGGATCGCCGTCGATCCGAGCAGTCCGGACACCGCCTACGCCGCCTTCTCCGGCTTTTTCAGCGGGCCGCACCTGTTCAAGACCGTCAACGGCGGAGGCAACTGGACGGCGGCGAACGGCAGCGGCGGGACGATGCTGCCGGACGTCCCGGTCAACACGGTCGCCGTCGAGCCGAGCACGCCCCAGAATGTCTGGGTCGGCACCGACTCGGCTCCCTCGCCCTATCTGACCAGCGTCTACAAGAGCACCGACGGCGGAAACAGCTGGGCGAAATTCGGCAACGGTCTCCCGAACGTGCCGATCTTCGCGCTGCAGATTCTGGAGCGGCCGCTCCCCGGGAACAAGGTGCTGGGGCAGGTGTACGCCGCCACCCACGGACGCGGCGCGTTCATCCTGACGCAGCCGGACATCACCAACTTCGAGGGATGGGTCAACGGCAGCATCTGGGACGTCCCGGTCTACGGAGACGGCTACCCGAAGAACCAGAGTTGCACGGTGTGGATCCTCCAGTCGAACGGGACCGTCTGCGCCCAGGGGATGATCGACGCGCGGGGCGGGACGATCGGGACGGACTCGAACGGCAAGCTCACCTCCAGCGGCCCCAACTACCAGGGTCAGGACGTGGTGTGGGCCTGCTTCAACGGTCTGTGCGTGAACAACGTGCCGATCGCGGACTGCAACGACGACGAGACCGGCGACGGCATCCCGGACCTGCTCAGCACGGTCCTCGTGGAATGCGGCGGTGTGCTCGGGATCGACAAGGTCCTGGGATGCCCGCAGCTGAACAACCCGCCGGGGAGCATCCTGGGCCTCGATCAGATCCTGGGCGGGCCTTCGGCGGCCGCGGCGACGGCCGCGGTCCTCGACAAACGCTTCAGCGTCCTGCCGAGCGTGCAGGCCCGCGACGGATCGACCCGCGTCCTGTGCGAGGTGCCGGTCTCCTATTCCTCGGGGGAGTCCAAGCAGGACACCCTGCTGCGGGCGCGCGACCAGATCAATGCCGACGCGACCTGTCAGGGGAGCGGTGTCGCGGGCCAGGTCGCCGGCCTGCCGCCGGCCGTCGGGGTGGAGGAGGACCCGTTCCAGCAAACCGTCCTCTCGGTCGACGCGCCGGCCGTCGCCGGCGGCCAGATCATGATTGGTCTGCGCGGCCTTCCCGGCGAGTTCACGGGAACCTGCTTCGATCTGGAGGGGCTCGGGGCGACCGCCCTGAAGCAGATCCTGGTCTCGCGGGTGAAGTTCAGCACGCCACCGGGCGGCGCGCTCGGAGGAACGATCCGTCTCGTCGAGCAATCGCCCCTGGGCGCGTGCGACCTGACGCTCTCGACCGTGCCGGGCAGCGTGCCGTCCAGCATCATCCAGGGGTTCAACGCGATGTTCCAGGCGCCCGGCATCCCCGGACCGTTCCCTGCCTGTCCGTCCAGCCGCAATCCTCGGGACGCGACCATGCAGGGCGGCGACTCCCTGCTCTTCGTCCTGGCCACGGGGCTGACCCTGTGCGTCGACGACCCCGGCGTCGGCGTCCTCGTGCTGCCGGAGGAGATCTGCATGACCGACTCCGACTGCGACGATGACAACGGGTGCACGCAGGACGTCTGCGACACGACGTCGCACCGCTGCATGCACCTTCCCGATCCGGACGGAACGCCGTGCCAGAGCGCGGACCGGTGCACCACGGGGACCATCTGCCGCAACGGCGTCTGCGGAGTGCCGCTCGACTGCAACGACTTCAATCCGTGCACCATCGACTGGTGCGATCCGCTCAGCGGCGGCTGCGTCCATCAGACGGTCGTCTGCAACGACGGCAACGCCTGCACGTCCGACTACTGCAATCCGGACACCGGCCAGTGCGCCACGCGGCCGCTCTCGGGCGCGATCTGCGACGACGGGGACCCCTGCACGACCGGCGATCACTGCGTGTCGGATCCGCTCGGGCTTTCCGCCACCTGCCAGGGGACGCCGCAATCCTGCAACGACGGCAACCCCTGCACCCTGGACGTATGCGATCCGAACACCGGGCAGTGCGTCAGCTCGCCCCTGGTGTGCGACGACGGCAACATCTGCACGCGCGATTCCTGCGATCCGCGCGTGGGCGGCTGCGTGTTCACGCCGCTCGTCGGCCAGCTCTGCAACGACGGGGACCCGTGCACGCAGAACGACGTCTGCCGGCAGATCGTCGGCGGGCCGGTGTTCTGCTCCGGAACGCCGGCCAGCTGTGACGACGGCAACCTCTGCACCACGGACAGCTGCGATTCGGCGACCGGCCAGTGCCTGAACCTGCCGCTCAGTTGCGACGATGGAATCGCCTGCACCGCGGACGCGTGCCTCCCGTCCACCGGCGCATGCACTCACCAGCCGATCGCGCCCCGCGAAGTTCCGGGGCTCGGGCTCGGTGACAGCCAGACGATCCAGTGGCCGGCGACGCCGGACGCGGCGATCTGGAACACGTACCGCGGAACGATTCCAGCCAAGCTTCTCGGGAGCCGCCTGCCGGGCGGCGTCTACGATCACGTCTGCTTCGAGAGCGACGACGCGCACGGCGACGGGGCGACGACGGCGATCGACAACGCGGCGCCGCCACTGGGCACCGCCTACTACTACGACGTCACCGGCGAGAACCCGTGCGGGGAGGGCCCGCTGGGGGCGGCGTCCTCGGGAATTCCCCGCCCGAACCCGCTCCCGTGTCCCACTCCGCCGTAGCGTCCGATCCCAGCGAGGGCCTTCACCGGTGGGCGCCCGCCCCCTGCGAGCGGGAGAGGGCGGGCGCCGCCGGCCGCTGGAGGTCAGCCGCCGATTGCGAGCAGGACTTCCTTCCCCTTGAAGATCTCAGGATCGAGGATGACCACGCGGGCGCCGCTGTGGTCGTCGGTTGTTTCGACCGCGAAGTCTCTGCCCTCCTGATAGACCGGGGGCAGCAGCCGCACGGCGCGAATCTGGTCGAGACCGTAGTTCTGCGGCACGAGATCGATGCTGGTGCCGGCCCTCAGGTCGAGCGACTCGTCGAACGTGAGCCCCTTCATGTCATGGAACCGCCTCAGCACGGGGCTCAACACGCCCTGCTCCCGGAGGCTTCTGGTGTTGGCCGCGTGGTAGTAGAGACTGTTCTGCCGCGTGGCGATGTCGCTCTCGAGCTGGGTCTTGACCTGCGCGAGAGCCGCCGCTTCCGTTTGCGCGGTGTCGCGCTCGGTCTTGTACGCGTCGCGCTCCTTGACGAGCTGGTGCTTCTGGGCGCGGCGCACCTGGACCGGCGTCTGGCCTGCGTCTCCCCGGGTCACGTAGGTGCGGAAGGCATCCTGCTGGGCGTCGTAGAAGAACCACACCTTGTTCCCGGCGAGCAGCTCGTCCGTCTGGTCGGACTGCTTCAAGAGATCCTTGGCCTTGGTGGGGTCCAGGTTCGCTTCGCCCGTGAGATAAGCCATCGCCAGGTCCTGCTGCCGGTCGCCGCGCTTGGCGACCACGAACTTGTCCGGCAGCGTCTGCTCGAGGTGGGCCACCTTCTCCTGCAGCTCCCGGATGTTGTCCCGATCCGCGATGATTTTCTGCAGGAGAGCCTTGTACGAGATGTCCTTTTCCTGCTCGACGAGGGCGTTGAGCACGTCCCGCTGCTCGGGGTTCAAATCCTGCGTGAAGATCTCGCTGAACTGGAGCGTCCGCTCGCCCGGCCTGCGCGAGGCGTTGAACACCTCGATACGCTTCATCATCGTGTCCGAGGTCTTGTCGATCTCCGACCTGTCCTCCTGGAGCTGGCTCAGCAGCTGGTCGGGTGTCTTCGCCGAGCCTGGCCCGGGTCTCGCGCAGCCGAGCCCCGCGAGCCCGAGGACCGCCACCACTGCCACGACCACAAAACCGGTTTCTCTTCGGTTCATGAATCCTCCGGCGGGTCACTTCCCGCTGCAGATCGTTTTTCCTCATGAAGCAAGCATGATCTGTGCCATTGCGGACAGCCCGTGCGCAGCTCCGGCCTGCAGGCACCGAGCGCCGCGGCTCGACGTCCGACTGTACAGAACAAGTGCCGACGGGTGGGGACAACGGTCCGTATCAGAAAAGGGACAGCACACAGGCTGGAGGGGCGAGCGCGACTACAGGTCGGCGAACACCGGCGCGTGATCCGAGGGGATCTTGTCGTCCTTCTTCTTCCGGTAGTCGCGATCGATCTCGACGTCTCGCAGCCGCTCCGCGACGTCCCGGCTCCCGAGGAGCAGGTCGAGCCGCAGCCCGTGATTCTGATGGAACGCTCCGGCGCGATAGTCCCACCAGGAGAATCGCCGCGCCTCGGGACGGAGCCGGCGGAACAGATCGACAAAACCGGCTTCGACGATCGCGGCGAAGCGGGCACGCTCCTCCTCCGTGTGGAAGATGGTGCCTCGCAGCAGCTCCTCGTTCCAGCTGTCGATGGGCGCCGGGCAGACGTTGAAGTCGCCGCACAGGATCGCGGGGCGATCCGGCACGCGCTGCCTCTGAACATGGATCGCGAGCGACTCGAACCAGGCGAGCTTCCGCGGGAAATCGGAGTGAGCGACGCCCTTCCCGTTGGGGCAGTAGACCGTCGTGAACGACAGGTCCCCTGCCTCGGCGGTCATCAGCCGCGCGCCGAGATCCTCCTGACCCGGAAGCCCTTTCTGCGTGACCGTGACCGGCTGGCGGCTGAGGATCGCCACGCCGTTCCACGATTTCTGGCCGTGCACCACGGCCTGGTAGCCCTCGCTCTCGAGGACGGAATGGGGGAACTGATCCTCCGAAAGCTTGATTTCCTGGAGGCCGACCAGATCGGGGCGACGCTCGCGCAGCCAGAGCACCAGGAAGTCGAGCCGCGCGCGCAGGCCGTTGACGTTCCAGGTCGCGATGCGCATCCGTTCACGCTCTCGCGCTCTGGAGCCTCATCGGCTGACGCTTCCAGTAGGTCAGCGAGCGCCAGCACCACTCGAGCGGCCCGAGGCGGAAATTCCGTAGCCAGATCGCGCTCCCGATCAACAGGACGAGCCAGACCGCCGCGACCACGAAATAAATCTGGTAGCGCTCCAGCCGACCATAGAGACCGAGGCCGTAACCGGTGAAGACGAACGAGCAGATCACCGATTGCGCGATGTAGTTGCTGAACGCCATCTGTCCGGCCGCGGCGAGAATCGACGTGAGCCGGCGGGCCGCGCCGGTCTTGCAGAGCAGCATGATGAGTCCGACATAGCCGAGCGCCATGCTCGAGCGGGCGACGTGATAGTCCCAGTTGATCAGGTCATGCGTCACGGGATCGAATCTTGTCCGCAGGATGGCCCACCCGGTATATCCGTTCAGCGGCAGGCCGATACCGAAACCGATGGCGGCCATCGAGGCGTAGAACCGCCGGGACTTCTCCGCGCGAAAAACGCCCCACTTGAAGAGCGCCATGCCGATGAACATCATGCTCCAGTAGTCCGTGTTCCCCGACGCGGGCGAATAGTACGGTTGCTCGTGGAGTGTGGTGACCAGCTCGGCCCTCGCCCGCAACACACTCGGAACGCTTCCCCGCCAGTCCGACGCGTCCTTCGCGACCTCCTCGGGGCTCGGGCGACGTTCGGTATGCCAGTCTTCCCAGTCCTTCAGCGCGTTCTTCTGCTCACGTGTCAGCGGCTTGCCGCGTGCGGTCGCCTCCCGAGCCGTGCTCGCCTCGGCAATCATGGCGCGCGTCTTGAGAGTCTCGCGAACCCCCCACGCCGAATCGAAGACCGCCAGCGCGATGCCGATCGCGAGGAGCGCACGGGGCCTCACCTTGCGAAAGGGGAAGAGCGCGAGTCCGCACAGCGCGTAGGAATAGAGGATGTCGCCCCACCACAGAAGGTAAGCGTGGACGATCCCGAACAGCATGAGCCAGAGCGTGCGCCGGTAGTAGATATCCGCGCTGCTGGCGCCGCGCTTTTCGAGGCGCGTGGTGAGCAGGATCGCGCTCGCCCCGAAGACCATCGAGAACAGAGCGCGCATCTTCCCCTCGGCCAGCACGTGGAACACGAGCCAGGTCCAGAGGTTGATTCCGGTGGCGCCCCCGGCCACGGTCGGATCGTCCCACGCGGAGGGGTGCATGGCGAAGGTGGTGATGTTGATCAGCAGGATGCCGAGCACCGCGAAGCCGCGCACCGTGTCGAGAGCGGTGATGCGCTCGGCGCTGGCGATCGGCGCCGGCGCGATCGTCTCTGGCGATGCGGAAAGGCCGTCCACGCGGCGGGATTATTGCACAGCGTGTCTGCGGGGCGCTCGCCGAGGCGGACCTGCCAGCAGACGGCGCACCTGACCCGGTCGCCGGATAGAGCGGGGGCGGGTCGCACCCCGGGACAACTAATAATGATACGGGCTGCCTCCCCTGGATCCCGCGATCGCCCACCTGATCTAGGATCACCCCTGCTTTCAAGGAGACTCCTCATGAATCAGCGACGGTTGACCCCCGCCATCCTGGCGCTCGCACTGGTGGCGCCCGCCTTGGCGGCTGACACGCAGCAGAGCGCCGGGCCCCGGCCGCCCGTGGCGGAGCGCCGCCCGCACGCCGTCGAGTCGCCCAACGGCACGCGCGACGATCCGTACTACTGGCTGCGCGACGACACGCGCTCGAAGCCCGACGTGCTCGGCTACCTGAAGGCCGAGAACGCCTACTATGACGCCGAGAGCGCGTCGTACCGGAAGCTCACGGAGACGCTGTCGAGGGAGATCATCGGGCGGCTGAAACAGGACGACAGCACCGTCCCGTACAAGTACAAGGATTACGTCTATTACACCCGCTTCGAGACCGGCAAGGAGTACCCGATCCACGCCCGCCATCCGCTCGATTCGGATCGGGAGCAGATCCTGATCGACGCCAACCGCGAGGCGGAAGGGAAATCGTTCTACCAGCTGGGACGCCGATCGATCAGTCCGAAGCAGGATCTGCTGGCGTTTCTCGAGGACGTCGCCGGGCGCCGCCAGTTCACTCTGCGCATTCGCGACATCGCCACGGGCAAGGACCGCCCGGAGCGGATCGGCGGATTGAGCGCCGGCGTGGTCTGGGCCAACGACAACAAGACGCTGTTCTACGTCGAGAACGACCCGACGACGCTCCTGTCGACCCGCGTGAAGCGGCATCTCCTCGGCAGCGACCCGAAGGAGGACGCGGTCGTGTACGAGGAGGCGGACCACAGCTTCTATCTGGGGGTCGACAAGTCGGGTGACGAGCGCTTCGTCCTGATCCGGCTGCGGAGCACGGTCGCGACCGAAACCCTGGTGATCGACGCCGACGAGCCCGGCGGGGAGCCGCGGGCGCTGGCGCAGCGCCAGAAGGACCATCTCTACCAGGCCGATCACATCGCCGGCCGCTGGATCATCCGCACCAACCGCGATGCGCCGAACTACCGCATGATGACCGCCGCCGACGCGGACCTCGGTGATCCCCAGAAATGGCGCGAGCTTCTGCCATACGACAAGGACGTGTTCATCGAGTCGTTCGCGCTGTTCCGTGACTATCTGGTGATCAACGAGCGCAGCGAGGGGCTCCTGCGTCTGCGCGTGCGCCCGTGGGCCGGCCTGGACAAGTCGACCCTCATCCGCTCGGACGAGGTCGATTACGCGGAGGAGCTGTCGATCAATCCGGAACAGAACACCGAGCTGCTGCGCTACACGCACGACTCGCTGGTCACCCCGACCACCATCTACGAGACCAACATGCGCACGGGCGAGCGCCGGTTGCTGAAGCGGCAGCCGGTCCTCGGAGGCTACGACCCGGCGAACTACGTCACCGAGCGCGTCTGGGCCACGGCGCGCGACGGTGTGCGGGTTCCGGTGTCCATGGCGTACCGCAAGGGGTTCAAGCGTGACGGCAAGGCGCCTCTGTACCAGACGGCGTATGGAGCCTACGGCGCCTCCTCCGACCCCTCGCTCGAGATCGAAACGGTGTCGCTGCTCGACCGCGGCTTCGTCTACGCCCTCGCCCACATTCGCGGCGGCCAGGAGATGGGGCGCGCCTGGTACGACGACGGCCACCTGCTCCACAAGAAGAACAGCTTCACCGATTTCATCGACGTCACCGATTTCCTGGTGCGCGAGAAATACGCCGCGCCCGACAAGGCGTTCGCCATGGGGGGCAGCGCCGGCGGGCTCCTGATGGGCGCCGTCGCCAACATGGCGGGCGAGAAGTACCGCGCCATCGTCGCCCACGTTCCGTTCGTCGACGCGGTCACCACCATGCTCGACGACACCATCCCGCTCACCTCGAACGAGTTCGACGAGTGGGGGAACCCGAAGGAGAAGCAGTACTACGACTACATGCTGTCGTACTCGCCCTACGACAACGTCGGAGCGAAGAAATACCCTGCGCTCTACGTGACCACCGGACTGAACGACTCGCAGGTCCAGTATTACGAGCCGGCCAAGTGGGTCGCGAAGCTGCGCGCCACCAAGACCGACACGAACCCGCTGCTGTTCAAGATCAACATGTCGGCCGGTCACGGCGGCCGGTCGGGGCGATTCGAGGGCCTGAAGGAGACCGCCGAAGAGTACGCTTTCCTGTTGAATATGCTGGGAGTGAAGTGACGCGTCCACGCCGGCACCTCGTCCTCGTTCTTTTTTCGTGCGCTGCCGCCGTCATGTGCGGCGCCGCCGCGCCGGCCAGGGCCCCGCTGCCGGCCTCGCCCCCCGACTACGAGGTCACGATGGACGAAGCCTGGATCCCGATGGCCGACGGCGTCCGCCTGGCCGCCGACATCTGGCGTCCGAAGGGCGCCGGCGCCAAGGACCACTTCCCCGTGCTGCTGGAATATCTTCCGTATCGCAAGACCGAGGAGCGCGGAAGCCGCTACTCCCTGTACGCCTACTTCGTCCGCCGCGGCTTCGTCGTCGCGCGCGTCGACATCCGCGGCACCGGCAACAGCGAAGGCACGCTCATCCCCTACGAGTACAGCGACATCGAGAACGCCGACGGCGACAGCGTGATCGCGTGGCTCGCGAAGCAGCCGTGGTCGAACGGCAACGTCGGCATGTTCGGCATCTCGTGGGGCGGGTTCAACTCGATCCACATGGCGATGCGCCACCCGCCGGCGCTGAAGGCGATCGTCGCCGTCGACGCCACCGACGACTTGTACCAGGACGACGTGCACTTCATCGACGGCATCATGCATGTCGATTCCTGGGAGATGAGCCAGGACCTCGCGAACGCGATGCCGGGGGCGCCGGATTACACCATCGACGAGAAGTACTACGCCGAGCGCTTCGACCGCCCTCCGTGGATGCTGACCTACAAGCGCCAGCAGCGCGACGGGCCGTTCTGGGATCGCACGGCGTTGAAGACGCGCTACGACGCCCTCGCGATCCCGAGTTTCCTCGTCGGGGGCTGGTACGACGGCTACCGCGACAGCGTCCCGCGCATGCTGCAGCACGTGAAGGCGCCGGTGAAGGCGATCGTCGGCGCCTGGGACCACACCTTTCCCAACGAGCCGTATCCGAAGCCGGGCTTCGAGTTCCGGCACGAGGCCGTGCGCTGGTTCGACCACTGGCTCAAGGGCCGCGACACCGGCATCATGCAGGAGCCGCGGCTCGCGGTGTACGTGCGCGACTGGCACCCGCCCGGACCGTACCTGGAGACCGCGCCCGGCCGATGGCGCTACGAAGAGGGCTGGCCGATCGCGCGCATCCACGACCGGGTGATGTACCCGCGTCCCGACCGCGCGCTCTCCGAGACCGCGCCGGCCGTCTCCGCCGAGCGGCTGCGCTACGTGCCGACGACCGGCGTCGAGGCCGGCGGGCCGGTCATGTGGTTCGGAGACGTCGCCCCCGACCAGCGTCCGACCGACGCGTTCAGCCTCGTGTACGACACTCCTCCGCTCGACGCCGACCTCGAGATCCTGGGCTTGCCGCGGGCGCTGTTGCGCGTGTCGGCGGACGCGCTTCAGGCCGACTGGTTCGTCCGGCTGAACGACGTCGCGCCCGACGGCACCGTCACGCTGGTCGCAGCCGCCGGGCAGAACGGCGCGCACCGCGTGTCGGCCCGCGAACCGAAGCCGATCGAGCCGGGGCAGGAGTTTCCGCTCGAGATCGAGATGCACTTCACCTCCTGGGTGTTCCCGAAGGGACACCGGATGCGCTTCGCGGTGAGCAACGCCCAGTGGCCGATGCTCTGGCCCACCCCGTACGCGATGACCACGACGCTGCACCTGGGCTCTGAGGGGACGCGGCTGCTGGTGCCGGTCGTGCCGCGCGAGGATCGCCCGCGGCCGTCCTACCTTCCGATCGAGCCCGACAAGGAGAGCCTGCCGGGCTTCGGGACGATCGACGGGGGCACGGCGTCGGGCTACGGCGAGATCTCTTCGGTCGAGCGGAACCCGCAAACGGGGAAGGCCCGGGTCGTGGCGACGAGCGCCCGGGGCAGCCGGTACCCCTGGGGAGAGGAGCACAATACCGAGTCGATCACCCATGAGGCGGACGACAACCACCCCGAGTCCGTCTCGGTGCGGGGCGAGTACGGCACGACCGTCAAGCTGAAGGACCGCACCCTGCGCTGGGAGAGCGTGGTCGTCTGGCGCAGCGACCGCGGGAATTTCTACTACACCGGCACACGCCGGCTCCTCAGGGACGGCGCGCTCCTGCGGGAAAAGAAATGGGAGCAGACGATCCCGCGGGACCACCAGTGACGGTCCGCGCCTGTTCGTCCGGGTCTTAGGTATCCACCCTCTCCTTCGGCACCTCGACGAGATCGTCCTGCGCGATTCCGCGGGCACTTGACAGATGATACAATCATATCTATAGTGATGATTCAACTGAATCATGAACAGGACACCGCGGACGATCGAGCCCAGATGGCTGCTGCTGATCCACCAGATCCCGCCGAAGCCGGATTACCTGCGGGTGAAGATCTGGCGCCGTCTCCAGCGGCTGGGCGCCGTGGCGATCAAGAACTCGGTGTACGTGCTGCCGCGCGGCGATCAGGCGGCGGAGGATTTCCAGTGGGTCCTGCGGGAGATCAGCGCGAGCGGCGGCGACGCCGCCGTCTGCGAGGCCCGGTTCGTCGAGGGGCTCTCCGATGAGCAGGTCATGACTCTCTTCCATCAGGCGCGCGACGCCGACTACCGTGCCCTCGCCGAGGAGGCCCGGCGTCTGGCGGGGGAGCTGCCGCAGGGCGGAGCGCCGGCGGGCGAGCGGCGCGCCCGGGCGGAGAGCGACCTCGCTCGATTGAGAAAGCGCCTGTCCGAGATCGGCGCGATCGATCACCTGGCCGCGCCGGGCCGGCGCGAGGCCGAGCGGCGGATCGCGGCGCTCGACGCCCTGCTGCATGCGCCG
>CAYLND010000040.1:0-26010 GCA_964384905.1 uncultured Acidobacteriota bacterium | reverse complement strand
TCCGAGAAGGACAACCGGAACCGAGAAGGCGATGACGGCCAACCACGCGGCGCGCATGGGCCCCCTCGCGACCGGGCCGGTCCGTATCACGCCCCGCTCGGGGTGGCGCGCGTGCTCGTCGAGGCCACGGCACCGACCCACCTGACCTGGAGCGACGAGCCCGCGGGCACCGGTCCCGGTCTGGCGTACGAGGTGGCCGGCGGCAGCCTGACGGCGCTGCGCGCGTCGGGCCCCGGCGCGTCCACCGCCTGCCTCGCCGGCGGTCTTCCCGCGGCGGCGTTCGACGACACGCGCGCCGACCCGCCAACGGGCGACGGCTACTTCTACCTGGCGCGCGGCAGGAACTCCTGCGCCGCCGGTCCGTTCGGTCCGGCCCCGCAGCCGATCGACGCGCTCGCCTGCTCGCCCTGAAGGCTTGGACATCCAAGGCGTTCGAGGATAGAATCCGGGCGCTCAATCGGGGAGGGCCTGCGCGTGCGAACGAAACGGATCGTCTTCGGCTTTCTGGCGATCGCCACGTCGCTTCTGGCGTCCTGCAACAGCAACGGGAACAACAAGACGACCATCATCAACCAGGGCCTGGACTGCGGTCTGGTGCGCGCCGATCTGGTGGGGGTCTGGAGCGTCACGCTCGACCTGGCGACGCCGACCCTGCAGAGCTGCACCGGTCTCGCGAATCCGAGCGGCTCGATCACGACGGCCGATTTCCCGGCCACCTACGGGACGAGTCTCGCCCCGGTCGACGTTTTCGGAAGCGACGGCAGCACGAGCTTCAAGATCCTCAGCGATCGCAACGACGGCAACAACGACGCCACGGTGACCGACGAGCTGGACGGCTCCGTGCAGGCCGACTCCTGCCTGGCGATCACCCGGGTCTGGGACCGGACCGACGGCCTCTACATCCAGTGCATCGGGACCCTGACGGTTTCCAGCGGAGTGCTGTCGGGCAGCTGCGACTCGGTGGAGATCGATTCGGACGCGAACGGCCAGCTGGACACCTCGTGCAGCCTCTCGTCCCGCATCAACTTCACCGCGTCCATCAGCTGAGGCGTGAATCCGCGGGTGTCGTGACGTCATCCGAGAGATGGAGAGGACCGGCGTGGAACCGGGCGACATGAAGACGCGCATCGAGCGGGCGATGCCGGGCGCCAGCGCCCGGGTCGAGGGGGCCGACCGGCACTTCAGCGCCCTGGTCGTGTCGCCCGCGTTCGAGGGGCGGTCGAGGGTGGAGCAGCACCAGATGATCTACGCCCTGTTCCGGGACGAGATGGCCAGCGAGGAGGTGCACGCCCTGGCCCTGAGAACGTACACACCCGCCGAGTGGGAGAAGGAGAGAGCGCATGTCTCAGGACATCCTTGAGATGATCAAGAAGGAAATCGACGCCAACACCATCTGTCTGTTCACGAAAGGGACGGCCGACATGCCGATGTGCGGCTTCTCCGCGCGCACCATCGCGGTGTTCAAGGAGATCGGCAGGCCGTTCAAGACGGTCGACATCCTGCCGGACCCGCGCATCCGCCAGATCCTGTCGTCGTTCAGCCACTGGCCGACCATCCCCCAGGTCTTCGTCGCCGGCAAGTTCGTCGGCGGTTGCGACATCGTGACCGAGATGTACCAGAAGGGCGAGCTGCAGCCGCTCGTCGAGGCCGCCTTCAAGAGCCAGCCGGCCCCCGCACGCTGAACCTCCCCTCCGGGGTGGCGCGAGTCCCCTCCAGGGCCTAGATTCACCCGCCGAGGCTTCCTGCCGGCGGCGGCGGTCTGCCGTCGCGCGGCGGTCCGGCCCGGCGACGAGGGGACAGGTCGATTTCGACACCGTCGGAGTACTCCAAGCGGGCGAAGCAGGCGGCGCGGGCCGGAAACCACGACCAGGCGGGCGACTTCTACCGGCTGGCCGGCGACTGGAAACGCGCCAACGAGATGTACCTGAAGGGCGGCCACTACGGCCTGGCCGCGCGCCTCGCCGAGGAGATGGGCGACCTGCCGAACGCCTCGCTCTATTACCTGAAGGCCGGCGACCTGACGGCGGCGGGCGAGGTCGAGCTGAAGCTGGACAACCGCGAGAAGGCCGCCTGGATGTTCAACAAGTGCGGCCAGTACGCCCGCGCGGCCGAGCTGCTCGAGTCCCTCGACCAGTACGCCGAGGCCGCCATCAACTACCGCCGGGGCGGCTTCAAGGACAAGGCGGCGATCCTGTACGTCAGGGCCGGCAAGGAGGCGCTCGCCGCCTCGCTGTTCGAGGAGCTGATCGAGGAGCTGAGCCGGCAGGAGCCGGGCGGATTCCGCTCGGAATCGGAGCGGGCCATGCTCCTCAAATACCACCGCTACTGCGGCGAGCTGCAGATGAAGCTCAACCGGCCCGATCAGGCCGCCCCGCACTTCGAGCTGGCGCTGATGTACGACCAGGCGGCCGAGGCCTGGCGGCGCGCCGGGCACGCCGAAAAGGCGGCGGACATCCTCCTGAGGCTGCAGCGGCCCGAGGAGGCTTTCAAGGTCCTGCAGGAATCGGGGCGGGCGCTGTCGACTCTGGCGCCGGCGGTGCAGGCGGAGATCCTGGGGCGGCAGGGGAAGCACGCCGAGGCGGCGGAGATCCTGGAGGCCGCCGGCAGCCTGTTCAAGGCGGCCGAGGCCTGGAAGGAGGCGGGCGAGCCGATCAAGGCCGCGGTCCTGTTCGAGAAGGAAGGCGAGCTGGACCAGGCGGCCGACCTGTACGTGCGCGGCGGCCGGCACGAGGACGCGGCGCGCCTGTTCGAGGCGTCGCGCGACTACAAGAACGCCGCCGAGCTGTACCGCAAGGCGGGCCGGACCGACGAGGCGGCGCGGGTCTACCTGAAGGCGGGCGACCCGGTGTCGGCCGCCCGGCTGCACTACGACGCGAAGAATTTCGACGCCTGCATCAAGGCGCTGCAGAAGGTGGGTCCGGACGACCGGGACTTCCGCAAGGCGTCGTTCCTCCTGGGCCGGATCTTCGCCGAGCAGGGTCTGCACACGCTCGCGGCCGACAAGTTCCAGGCCGCCATCGGCGACGAGGAGGTCGACGACGACACGGTCGTCCTCTATTACTCGCTGGCGCTGGCGCACGAGGCGAACCTGCGCCCGCGCGAGGCGGTCGGCGTCTACCAGAAGATCCTGTCGTTCGACTATTCCTACAAGGACGCGCTGAACCGGATGAAGGCGCTCGAGGAGATGCCGCTGGTGCGGCTGAGCGCGCGCGGCGGGGCGCGCAAGGAGGCCGCCGAGAGCGGCTGGTCCGAGCCGAACCGCTACCGCGTCGAGCAGTCGCTCGGCAAGGGCAAGCTCGGCGAGGTGTTCCGCGGCGTCGACACGGCGCTCGGCCGCAAGGTCGCCCTGCGCCGGCTCGTCGAGGGACCGAACGAGGCCGGCAAGGCCGACCGGTTCCTGAAGGAGGCGGCCACCGCGGCCCAGCTCAGCCATCCGAGCATCGTGTCGATCTACGACACCGGCCTGGACGAGCACGGCCGCTTCATCGTGTCGGCCCTCGCCGAGGGGCGGACGCTGCGCTCCCTCCTCGACGCCAAGGTGCGTTTCGAGATCAACCGGGTCGTCGAGATCGGCCGCCAGATCCTGCACGCCCTCGACCACGCCCACAGCCGCGGGGTCCTGCACCGCAACCTGCGCCCCGAGAACATCTTCGTCACCGACGACGACAGCGTCAGCGTGTCCGATTTCGGTCTCGGGGTCCGGCTGACCGACCTGACGACGCAGGAGCTGTCGACCGGCCGCCTCATGATGTACACGCCGCCCGAGGCCCTCCTGAAGGATCGGGTCGACCCGCGCTCCGATCTCTACTCGCTCGGCATCATCCTGTACGAGATGGCGGTCGGGCACCCGCCCTTCGAGGGGAGCGACGTCGGCCATCAGCAGGCGCACGCCCCGGTGCCGCTGCCGGGTCCGGGCGAGCGCCCGCTGCCCGACTTCCTCAAGACCGTCGTCCTCAGGCTCCTGGAGAAGGACAAGGAGCGCCGCTATCCCGACGCGGCCTCGGTCCTGACCGCCCTCGAGCTGAAGGAGATCGTCCCCGGCATCACCGTCGCGGGGCGCTACGAGGTCCTGGCGGAGGTGGGCCGGGGCGGGATGGGCACGATCTTCCGCGCCCGCGACACCGACCTCGACGAGACGGTCGCCCTGAAGTTCCTCAAGGGGGAGATCGGCGCCGACGTCGCGGCCCGCTTCGTGCAGGAGATCAAGACGGCGCGCAAGGTGAACCACCCCAACGTCGTGCGCGTGTTCACGCTGGAGAAGTGGCAGGACCACCGCTTCATCGTCATGGAGTACATCGACGGCGTGCCGCTGCCGCGCTGGCTGGCGCGCAGCCCCGCGCCGTCGCGCCCCGATCGCCTGAAGCTCGCCGTGCAGGTGGCGACGGCCCTCGACGCCGCCCACCGCATCGGCATCGTGCACCGCGACATCAAGCCCGACAACGTGCTGGTCACCGCCGGCGGCGAGGCCAAGATCCTCGATTTCGGGATCGCCCGTCCCGAGAACCCCGGGCACACGCTGACCGCCACCGGCGCCGTCGTCGGCTCGCCGATGTACATGTCGCCCGAGCAGATCCAGGCGATGGGCGTCGATCGACGGACCGACATCTACTCCCTCGGTGCCGTGTTGTATTATCTGTTCACCGGCATCGAGCCGTTCGCCGGCAAGGACATCCAGGAGATCATGATGAAGCACCTGTCCGCGCGCCCGCAGCCGCCGCACGCCCTCGACAAGAGCCTGCCCCGGCCGCTCTCCGACGCCATCATGCGCGCCCTCGCCTCCGATCGCGAGAAACGCTTCCAGACCGCCGCCGACCTCGCCAGCGCCCTGTCGATGGCCGTCGAGTCGGCGGCCTAGCCTCCGCGGAGGCTTCCGTGCAGCACAAGATGACCACGACCGCGTTCACCATCGACGGCTACCGGGTCAAGACCACCTTCGGTGTCGTGCGCGGGATCACGGTCCGCTCCCGCTCGGTGATCGGCACGCTGGGAGCCTCGATCCAGACGCTCTTCGGCGGCAACATCACCCTCCTGACCGATCTCTGCGAGCGCACCCGCGGCGACGCCTTCGATCTGATGCTGCGTCACGCCGAGCAGCTCGGCGCCAACGCCGTCGTCGGCGTGCGCTACGACGCCACGGAGGTCATGCCCGGCGTGACCGAGGTGCTGTGCTACGGCACCGCGGTGATCGTGGAGCCGCAGCCGGTCTCGTAGCGTGTGTGCGCGCAACGGGTCTCTTTGTGCTACGCTCGATACGCGGGAACCCACTTCCGCACGATGATGAATTGACATGAGCACAGGCGGTACGAGCCAGACGAACGAGGCGGCCGAGAGCATCCGAAGCCATGCGCGGCCCGGTTTCGGAGAGCTGGCGTCGGACGCCCTGCGCTACTGGGAGCCGCGCCGGCTCGTCTACAACCTGGTCCTGCTCGCGGTCGTGATCGTCGAGATCGCTCTCGCGTCGCCGGAATCCAGGTCGGGCCTCGCGCTGGACACGTTGTTCGAGTTCTTCCTGCTGGCGGTCGTCGCGAACGTCGCCTACTGCGCGGCGTACGCGGTCGACCTTTTCGTCCAGTTCTCGGGCCAGCGCGACGCGTGGGCGCGCTGGCGCTGGACGGTTCTGGTCACGGGAACCGCCTTCGCCGCGGTCATCGCCCACTTCATGACGATCGGCATCCTGGCCGGGCCCAGGGGCGTCTGAAGGAACCCGCATCCGACACCCTCGTCTTCCGGGGAGTTCTCCGCGGCGCACGAGCGCCCGGCGCAGGGGCCTCGTGACGCTCGTCGTGTCGATCGGCCTCCTGACCGCCATCCCCGGGGAGACGAAGAAGTCGGATCTCGCTCCCTCCGGCCGTGCCGAATTCGACGCGCTGATCACCCGGCTGGGTCATCAGACAGCCACGCGGGAATCGCAGGCCTACCTGAAAGCGACCGTGGCCGAGACGCAGAAGAACTTGATGCAGACCGTGCTCGGCTGCGTCACCCTGTCTGCCAATCCGTCCTGGCCGCGCACCCGCTTCGTGCTGCAATTGGACGCGACCGGCGCGGTGAAGGCGGCGCGCGCCGAAACGGACACGACGCTCGCCGTGTGCCTGGAAAAGAGATGGGTCGGGATGCGCTACAAGGAGCCCCCGTTCGCACCGTTCTACCGACTGGTCATCCTCGAGCCACCGGCGCGCAAAGGATGATCCGCGCCGCCGCCCGTCGCGGCGCCCTGGCGCTGGCGCGGTGACGCGCGTGCACCCGTGAGGCGCAGAAAGCCGGCCGCCGCGCCGCCCCCCGAAGTCCAGGCGTACTATGCCAGATTCTCCGAGGAATCCCGTCTCGGGTTCGGCTCGTCCCGGCTCGAGTTCGAGCGGACCAAGGAGATCCTCGAGCGCGTCCTGCCGCGACCGCCGGCCCGCATCGTCGACGTCGGTGGAGCGGCCGGAGCGTACTCCGCCTGGCTCGCGGAACGGGGCTACGAGGTCCATCTGGTCGACGCCTCGTCGCGTCTGGTCGAAGAGGCGCGCCGGCGGAGCGCGCGGTCGGCGGCCCCGATCGCATCGCTGTCGATCGCCGACGCCCGCCGGCTGCCGCAGAAGCAAGGCTTCGCCGCGGCGGTCCTGGTGATGGGGCCGCTCTACCATCTGCCCTCCAGGAGCGATCGGCTGTCGGCGCTGCGCGAGGCGGCGCGCGTCCTGGCCCGCAAGGGCGTGGTCGTGGTCGCGGCGATCTCGCGCTACGCCTCCGCCCTCGACGGCCTGAAGCGCCGGCTCGTCCGGGACGCCCGTTTCGTCTCGATCCGGGACCGGGACCTGGCGGACGGCCAGCACCGGAACGACACGGGCAATCTCGATTACTTCACGACGGCGTACTTCCACCGGCCCGCCGATCTCCGCTCGGAGCTGGTGGCGGCCGGGTTCCGGAGCGTCGGCGTCTTCGGAGTCGAGGGCCCCGGCTGGCTGCTGCAGGACCTCGACGCCCGCTGGGAGGACGCGGCACTGCGTCGTGATCTGCTCGACGTCGGCCGCGCCCTCGAAGCGGCGCCGTCCCTCCTCGGCGTGAGCGCCCATCTGCTGGCCGTCGGCCGCAAGGGATGACAGCCATGGAAAGGCGTATGCTGACCCGCGAGCCGATCGAGTCGATCGCGCAAGGAGGTGGACCATGTTCCTACGCAGGACCGGCGTGAACGTCGGCGGCCGTGGATCCGGATGCGTCGTGGTGATCGCATGTCTGCTCGCGACGGGGGCGACCGCGGCCGGGCCGGAGGCGGCCCGGTCCGAGGCCGCCGGGCGCAGCGCCGACGATCACTTGAAGACCTTCGACACGCTCGATTTCGACGTGTTCACGCACCAGAAATGGGATCAGCTCCACCTGAGCCATGCCCAGGACATCGTCGTGCACTGGCCCGACGGCCACGAGACGAAGGGCATCCAGAAGCACATCGAGGATCTGAAGGCGATGTTCGTCTACGCGCCGGACACGCGCATCCAGGTGCACCCGGTCAAGTTCGGCTCGGGGGACTGGACCTCGGTGATCGGTGTCATGGAAGGGACCTTCACCAGGCCGATGCCGGCGGCGGACGGCAAGACGATCGCGCCCACCGGCAAGCCGTTCCGGCTGTCGATGTGCACCGTCGGGCACTGGAAGAACGGCGTCATGGACGAGGAGTACCTGTTCTGGGACAATCAGAGCTACATGAAGCAGATCGGTCTGGCGCCGTAGTCGGCCGGACGGCCGTCGCGCGGGGAGCGCCGGGAGGAGGAGTGACCAGGGCGATTCGATTCGAACGCTACGGCGGGCCCGAGGTGCTGCGCTGGGAGGAGGTCGCCGTCGGCGAGCCGGGTCCCGGCGAAGCGCGGGTCCGGCACAGAGCGTGCGGGCTGAACCTGATCGACGTCTATCAGCGCACCGGTCTCTACAAGGTGACCCTGCCGTCGGGCGCGGGGAACGAGGCGTCGGGGGTGGTCGAGGCGATCGGGGCCGGCGTCACGCACGTCAGGGCGGGTGACCGCGTCGCCTATGCCGGCGGTCCGCCCGGCGCCTGCTGCGAGGCGCGCAACCTGCCGGCCGATCGCCTGTGCCCTCTGCCCGAGGGCCTGTCGTTCGAGCAGGGCGCGGCGATGATGCTCAAGGGTCTCACGGTCCAGTTCCTGATCCGCAGGACGTACAGGGTGCAGCCGGGCGACACCGTCCTGTTCCACGCGGCCGCCGGAGGGGTCGGACTGCTGGCCTGCCAGTGGCTCAAGGCGCTCGGCGCCCGGGTGATCGGCACCGCCGGCAGCGACGAGAAGTGCGCCCTGGCGAAGCGACACGGCGCCGACGTCTGCATCAACTACAGGACCGAGAGGTTCGTCGATCGGGTGAAGGAGATCACCGGGGGCCAGGGGGTGCCGGTGGTCTACGATTCGGTCGGCAAGGACACGTTCCTCGACTCGCTCGACTGCCTGCGGCCGTTCGGCATGATGGTGAGCTTCGGGAACGCATCCGGCCTCGTGCCGCCGTTCGAGCCGCTCCTCCTGACGCAGAAGGGCTCGCTCTATCTCACGCGCCCGTCCCTGATGCACCACGCGGCGCGGCGCCCCGATCTCGAGGCCATGGCGCAGGATCTGTTCGACATCGTGCTGGCGGGCAAGGTGAGAATCGAGATCGGCCAGCGTTATGCGCTCGGGGAGACGGCCCAGGCGCACCGCGATCTCGAAGCCCGGCGGACCATCGGCTCCACGATTCTCCTGCCCTGACGGCCGCGATCCCCGGGCTCCTGCGAGCCTCCGTCTACTCGCCCGGGTCGAAGTGCCAGTCGAAGTGCATCCAGATCACCCGCGAATAGCGGAACAGCAGCGGGGCGCACAGGCAGACGGGCGGCAGCCCGGCCGCCAGCACGTCGAGATCGGGCGCGCCGCGCAAGAGCGGCCGCAGGATCGCGATGCACAGGAGATAGAGCGGGATCGCCAGCGCGTAGCTGACGTACATCGCGCCGACGAAATAGCCCGGCTCCCTCTCGAAGACGTGACCGCACGCCGGGCAGGTCTCGCGCATGGCCAGAAGACCGCTGTAGACGCGGCCCTCGAGACACCTCGGGCATCTCTGGCGCAGCACCGCCAGAAGCCGCCGGCGGACCCCGTCCGGGGTCATGGTCTCGAGCCGCCGGCGGGGGCGTGCGCGACCCGCGCCCGGTAGTCGGGAAAGTTCTGCGCCGTCATCTCGGAATGCTTCTCGGTGTGGCACTCCATGCAGACGGAGGCGGCCGGAGCGCCGACGATCGTGTCGCGGCGCGGGTCCCGAACGTGCCTCGCGCCGGGGCCGTGGCACGCCTCGCACTGCACGTGGCGCAGCGCGACGTCGGCGATGGCGTGGTAACCGCCCGGCTGGCGGTAGCCGGTGACGTGACAGGCGTAGCAGCCCGGCACGCCCTGGCGTCGCTTGGAGAGGAGCGTGGCGTAGGCGCTGGCGTGCGGCGTGCCTTTCCACTGCTCGGTCTCGCCCGGGTGGCAGGAGGCGCAGGAGGCCGCCCCCACGTAGCCCGCGCCAATCATCGCGTAAAGACGCGTTCCGATCGGGGCCGGCTCGGACAGACCGGAGGCGGCGGCGAGGCGGGCGTAATGAGCGTCGAGCCGGGCGCGCACGAGCGGGTCGTCCGGAATCGACTCGTCCAGGACCATGTCCTCCAGATCGCAGCCGGTGATCGCGCCGTCGTCGCGCAGGCCCAGGCCGATGCGGGTCAGGGCGTACGTGTCCGTCCGCAGGACGACCAGGAGCGTCCGGCCGAGGAACCCGGCGGCCGAGAAGCCCTTACCTCCGAGCGGCCTCTCGAACCGGAGCCGCGGGTCCTGGGTGAATCGAAAGTAGTCGTCCGTGACGATCAGCGGCAGGTCGGGGAGCGCGTCGTGCATCCGGAGGACCGCCGTCGGACCGAGCGAGCCGGCGACGATCGTCAGACCGCGGCCGCCGGCGCGACGGTTCCCGGACGTCTTCCCTTCGAGGACGTCGCGGATCGGCGGCAGCGGGTCCTCGATCGTCATGGGGGCGATGGCGTCCTCGAACTCGAGAGGCCGGCCGAGATGGTAGCTATCCGGGTCCTCGACCCCGATCACCCGCACCGTCGTCCGGGCGAGCGCGCGATCGAGGGACCGCGCCAGGGCCAGCCCCGGCGCCGAGACGTTCGCCGACAGGAAGACGAAGCCGGACGGCAGGCGCGCGGCGCGCCCGGCGAGAAAGCGGGGCCCCCGGGTCAGCTCGGCGTGCGACACGACCGAGGCCGACTCGCCGGCGAACGCCATGAGCGACAGGGCGAGGTCGCTCTCGGCGATCGTCTGCTGGTCGAGGGAGAACGCCTGCTGGTCGAACGGGAGGGCGTCTCCCAGCTCGAAGGCCAGCGCCGGCGTCGGACCGCGCAGGCGCCGGCGAAGGAGGGTGGCGCGGCGCGCCATGCCGCCCGCCTGCCGGCTGCGGCAGCCGCATTGCTCCAGGAGCCCCAGATTGCGTCCGCCCGCGTACAGGTCGAGACGACGCGCGTCCGCCCGGGCCCCGATCGGGGCCGGCGCGGGCAGAGAGAGCGGCGGGCCGGCGCCGCCGGTTCCCGGAAAGGGAAACGGGTAGGGGGAAGGGGAGAGGAACCGGTCGAGCCTCCGCCTCACGGCCTCCGGCCAGCCCTCCACGATCCGATCCCAGTCGGGGGCCGCGCCGCGCGCGCGCAGGTCGAGCAGGCTCTCTTCGATCATCGCGCCGCCGCCGGCGCGCAGATCGTTCGACAGCAGGTCGAGAATCTGCGCCCCGCGCCACTCGCGCATCAGAGCGTCGGTCGCGTCGCCGAGATCGCCCGGACGCCTCAGATCGAGCGACAGACCGGCGGAGGTGTAGTAGAACTCCTCGTACCAGCTCTGGCGCGACCTCCAGCCCGCACGATCCGAGAAGGCGACGGTCAGGAAGGTCGGCAGGGTCTCGAGAATCCAGCGACGTCCATCGGACAGGCGGCGGTTCTCACTCCGGTCCGCCAGGCAGGCGCGACCGATCGCCCGGCCGATGCTGAGCCAGCGCGTCGGGACTCCGCCGCCCAGCGACATCGCCATGGAGTCGGGACCGGGGGTGATCGCGACCGACGCGCCGTCGCTTTCCTGCGGAACCAGGATCAGATCGAAGCGGCGGGCGGGCGAGCCGAGACGCGTGGCCAGGAACTCCTCGAGATCGAGGGCGCGCCGGATGGCGGCCGCGCGATCCCCGGCTGGCAGGCCCGCCAGCGCGGCGACGCGGAACCGCTCGTCCCGGCTTTCCGCCGACTCGAACTCGCCCTCGGCGAGAACCGCCTGGACCAGGCGGGACGCGGCGTCGGGCCCCGCGAGCTCGAATTCCGGGTCGGTGGCCCCGGCGCCAGGCGCTTTCGAACGGTCGGCCGCGGGCCAGGGCGTGAACAGGCGCCGACCAGGCGGCAGCCGGAACAGGAGACGCACGCGGCCGGGCGGGGCGGGCTCCATCGGCAGGAGAACGATCTGCCGGGCGGCCACGAGACCGAAAACCCGATCGAAGTGGCCGAAGCGGTAGCCGGTCGGCCCGGACATCGGCGCCTCCTCGACGGCGCCGGGACGCACGGTGTAGGCGACGCGCAATCGCCCGGGGCCCGTCGACGCGGCGACCGTGAAGCGCTCGAACCCCTTCTCGTCGCGGTCCCTGGCCACGGCCACCGGGGCGTCGTCTCGGCGCGCGTCGATCGACTCGACGTGCAGGACCGGTGACTGGACGAAAGAGGAGAGCACGAGCGGAACGCCGGGCCGGCTCTCCGTCTCCAGCGCGACCGCGATCGACCCGAGATCACCGCGACGCAGATCGACGCGGAGCGACAGGTCGCCGGCCGCGGCGCGCGCGCATCCCCAGTAGAGGATCGGCGCGCCGGCGGCCGCGCACACAATGGCAGCGGCGCGGGCGCGCGCGCCCGGGAAGAAGAGCCGATGGCCCCGGCGGCGGGTCCTTAGTGGCAGGCGAAGCAGTTCGACTTCGTGCTCTGCACGCAGAACCGGTTGGTGAGGCGCGTGCAACCCGCCGCCCCGGCCGCGACGGCGACGGCTCGCAGGAATCTGATCATCCTGTCACCTCAGCATTTGCACTGGTGGATGGTGGACGTCGAGCACCCTTCGAAGTTGCGCCGGCAGAGCTGCGGCGCCCGGGCGATGCCATCCTGGCCCCCGGCGGTGATCTGCAGGTCGGCGCCCGGCGCGGGGCGGGCGGTCGTGGTCGAGGTGGCGAGCGACGCACCCGCGACCAGCGCCGCGAAGACGAACAACCGCACGGCTGTCTTCATGTCGGGACCCTCCCATTGGAGCTTCGTCTGGATTCCGTTCCTCTTTATACCACAGCGCCTTGATCCCGACGCGCGCCTCATGTAGTCTCTCGCCCACCATGACAGACGGGTCGTCCCTGCCCGACCCTCGGGCGATTCTCGAGGAGGCGCGGGCCCTGCGCTCCTTCATCGTCGATCTCACGCTGCGGGTCTGCCGCGAGCGGACGGTCGACTACTTCCCGGAGGATTTCCCGGGGGGCGGTCCGGACGGGATGACCTCGCCAGGACAGGAGGGCAAGGTCGTCGCCATCCTGGCGGAGGAGCTGAAGACGCTCGGGGTCCGCTATTCGGTCCACGCCAAGGTGGCCGGGCGCGACAATCTCCTGGCGACCGTCGGCAAAGGCCAGCCCGGATACCGCAAGATGCTGGTGCTGCTGCATACCGACGTGGTGCCGAGCGGCGCCCCGTCGGACTGGACCTTCAAGCCGTTCGAGCCGTTCGAGAAGGGCGGCAAGCTGTACGGCCGCGGCGTCCTCGACGACAAGGGGCCGCTGGTCTCGGCGTTCGCGGCGCTGCGCATCCTGAAATCGCACGAGTCGGTCCTCAACGGCTCGTTCACATTCGGGGCGGTCGGCGACGAGGAGGTCGGAGTCGGCGTCGGTCTGCCGTACCTGATCGAGCAGGGGCTGATCCGCTGCACCGACGCGGTCATACCGGACATCGCGGGCAACATGAAGGAGATCAACGTCGCCGAGAAGGGGCGTCTTCTCCTCAAGGTGAAGGCGCACGGGCGGCAGGCGCACGCCATGGAGCCGGCCAAAGGGGTGAACGCCATCAACGCCATCGCCCGCTTTCTCACCGCGCTGCAGAACAAGCGGCTGCGTCACCGGGGCCACCCGATCCTGGGCGGGCCGACGCTCAACGTCGGGCTGATCCGGGGCGGCGTCGCGCCGAACGCGGTGCCGGCCGACTGCGAGACCACCCTGGACATCCGCTACGTTCCCGGGCAGACGGCCGACGGCATCCGGGACGAGGTGCAGGCGATCGCCGACGAGGTCGTCTGGGGGCCCGGCGAGGTGAGCGCGCCGAATTTCGCGGTGGAGATCGTCCAGGACGCGAAGCCGTGCGAGGTCTCTCCGGACGCGCCGATCGTGAAGCGCATCCTGCGGCACGCGCCGGACGCCAAGGTGGTCGGCAGCGGCGGCGGCACCTTCGCGAAGGACCTGGTGCTGATGGGCGTGGACGCGGTCGGCTGGTCGCCGGGCGACGAGGCGACCTACCACCAGCCGAACGAGGAGATCGAGGTGGAGCAGCTCGTGACCTTCGCCGGCCGCCTGGCGAGCCTGGCGCTGGAGATCGCCAACGAGAAGCAGGCATGAGGCGGCCGGCGGCTCGATGCTGACCACCGGGGACTTCAAGAAGGGTCTGGCGATCCAGGTGGAGGGGCAGCCGTACATCATCGTGGACTACACGGTGCAGACGCCGTCGGCGCGCGGCTCGGCCACGCTGGTCCGCATCAAGGGGCGTCACGTGCTCACCGGGCAGGTGCTCGACATGACGTTCAAGTCGGGCGACAAGTTCGAGGAGCCCGATCTCGAGCGCCGCAAGATCAATTTTCTCTACGCCGACGGCGACGATTTCCACTTCATGGACGAGCAGTCGTACGAGCAGTTCCATCTGGACCGCGCGGCGCTGGGCGACACGGTGCGCTGGCTGAAGGAGGGGGTCACCCTGCGCTCGGTGGTGTTCCAGGGCCGGGTGGCCGGAGTGGAGCTGCCGCAGTTCGTCGAGCTGGCGGTGACCGAGACGGGGCCCGGCGGCCGCTCCGACATGGCGAGCGGCAAGGTGACCAAGCCCGCGACCCTGGAGAACGGCACGCAGATCCGCGTCCCGGTCTATCTCGAGGCCGGCGAGACCGTGATGGTCGACACCACGACCGGCGAGTTCGTCAGGCGGGTCGGAAAGTAGCCGTCCGCCCCCGGGCGGCGCGCCCGCGTCAGGAGGGAGCGCATGAAACTGTCGCGCAGGACGGTGGCCCGGACCGTCGCCGGCGCGCCGCTGCTGCTGGCGGCCGCCTCGATCGCCCGGGTGGAGTCGCTTCTCGGCATCGGAACCGCCCGCGCCGCCGATCAGCCGGCGCCGCAGCCGTCGCCCACGCCCGAGCCCGAAGAGACCGGCCTGGCGCGCTTCCTGGCGAAGCAGGACGACGACCTGTCGTCGGCGGAGCGCCGGCGCGTGCGCAAGGACGTGACGCAGTCGGAGCAGTCTCTCAAGGAGATCCGCGACTTCAAGCTGGGGAACGAGGTGCCGCCGAGCGGCACGTTCCGCGCCCTGCGGACGAGGCGCCCCCATGCCCGCTGACGACACCCTCTACAAGCCGGTCGCCGACCTGTCGAAGCTGGTCCGATCGCGCAAGCTGTCGCCCGTCGAGCTGACGCGCGCGTACCTGGCGCGCATCGAGGCGCTCAACCCCAGGCTGAACGCGTTCGCCACCGTGACCGCCGACCTGGCCCTCGAGCAGGCACGGCAGGCCGAGAAGGAGATCGCGGCCGGCAAGGACCGCGGCCCCCTGCACGGCATCCCTTACGGAGCGAAAGACCTCGTGGCGACGAAGGGGATCCGGACGACCTGGGGAGCGAAGCCTTACGAGACCCAGATGTTCCAGGAGGACGCCACCGTCGTGCGCCGGCTGCGCGACGCGGGCGCGATCCTGCTCGGCAAGCTGGCGATGATCGAGCTGGCCGGCGGTCTCGGCTACTCGAAGGGGGATGCGTCGCTCACCGGCGCGGCGCACAACCCGTGGAGCCTCGATCGCTGGACCTGCGGCTCGTCGTCCGGCTCGGGAGCCGCCGTCGCCGCGGCGCTGGTGCCGTTCGCCATCGGCTCGGAGACCTGGGGATCGATCCTGTGCCCGTCCTCCTTCTGCGGCGTCTCGGGCCTGCGCCCCACGTTCGGGCGCGTGTCGCGGCACGGCGCGATGGCGCTGTCGTGGTCGCTCGACAAGCTCGGCCCGATGGCGCGCTCGGCCAGGGACTGCGAGCTGGTCCTGGAGCGCATCCAGGGGCGCGACCCGGACGATCCGTATTCGTCGGACGAGCGGCCCGCGCCGCCGTCCGACCCCGCGACGGTCAGAAACATGAAGGTCGGCTACCTCAAGATGGACTTCGACAAGCAGGGGGACAAGTCGGTCGGAGTCGCCTTCCAGGCCGCCCTCGAGGAGCTGCGGCGCGCCGGCGTGCGCGTCGAGGAGACCCGGCTGCCGGAGCTGCCGTTCGAGAGCGTCACCGGCGTCATCCTGTCGGCCGAGGTGGCGACCGCCTTCGAGGAGCTGGAGAAGAGCGGCGCGGTGCGCACCATGGTCAGCCCCGGGGCGCGCCTGTCGTTCGTCGTGGCGCGGGCGATCCGCGGCGCCGACTACGTCAAGGCGCAGCGCATCCGTACCGTCTGCCAGGAGGCGATGGCCGACTTCTTCTCCCGGCACGACGTCCTGCTGTATCCGGGGGAGGGATACACCGCCTTTCCGCTCGACAAGGATTTCGACGATATCGCCTGGCCCGATCCGGTCGGCGCGGCCGGCAACCTGTGCGGTCTGCCGGCGATCGCCGTGCCGTGCGGGTTCGGGCAGGACGGCCTGCCGGTCAGCCTGACGGCGATGACGTCCGCGTTCGAAGAGGACAAGGGGATCTCGCTGGCCCGGTTCTTCCAGGAGATGACCTCCTGGCACCGGAAGCGTCCGCCGATCGACGGGGCGGCCTCCGCGGCCGCCCGGCCCGCCGCCGGGACCGCGCCGGCCGCTTCCTGAGGCGGCGGCGTGGATCCCAGGGGCAAGGTGGCCCTGATCAGCGGCGGCGCCCGCGTCGGCCAGACGATCGCCGCCGCCCTGGCCGGCCGCGGCTGCGACCTCGCGCTCACCTACAACCGCTCGCGTGACAGCGCCGAGGAGGCCGCCCGCCGCGCCCGCTCGCTCGGCGTGCGCGCCGTCGAGATCAAGGCGGATCTGTCGAAGCCGAAGGGCGCGCAGGAGGCGATCGACGCCATCCACGAGAAGCTCGGCGGGCCGCACATCCTCGTCTGCATGGCGTCGGTGTATGCGCGGGTGCCGTTCGACAGCCTGGACGAACGCGCCTGGCGGACCAACCTCGATGTCGATCTGTCGAGCGCCTTCCACCTGGCGGTGCGTGCGGCTCCGCTGATGAAGATGGCCGGCGGCGGCCGCATCGTTCTGTTCTCCGACTGGCTGCCGCGAAGTGGCCGGCCGCGCTACCGGGGCTTTCTGCCGTACTACGTCTCCAAGGCCGGCATCGTGGGGCTGACCGAGAGCCTGGCGCTCGAGCTGGCCCCCGCCATCCTGGTGAACGCCGTCGCGCCGGGGCCGATCCTCAAGCCGCCCGGCTTCAGCGCCAAGGCGGACGCGGCGGTGCGCAAGGCCACCCCGCTCGGACGCTGGGGCGGCCCCGACGAGGTCGCGCGCGCGGTCCTGTTCCTGATCGAGACCGAGTTCGTCACCGGGGAATGCCTGCGCGTCGACGGCGGCAGGCACCTGCACTGACCGTCATGAAGCGAGCGCGCGCGCGTCCAATCGCCCGCGCGGCGTCGCGACCCGTGCGGGACGCCGCGATGGTCTTCGTCGGGCTGTGGCTCCTGTACGGCGCCACCATCGATCGCTTCGATCTCCACGACTACGCCCTGCAGCAGTTCGTCGTCGCCGCGCTGGCCGACAAGGGGACCTATACGGTCGGCGACCCGGCCACCGACAACAACCGGCGCATCGGCGACACCTTCATCTACGAGGGCCGCAGGCTGCCGGCGAAGCAGCCGGGCCAGTTCACCATCGGATACCTGGCCTACCGCCTCGCGTCGGTGTTCGGCGTCACCTACGCCCGCGACCGGATTCTGGCGTCGGCGGTCGTCACCTGGCTCACCGCGTCGCTGCTCTCGGCGCTGTCGGCCGCCTTCCTGTACTGGTTGATCGCGCGGGTCTGGGGCCGGCCGAGACGCGACGCCGCCTTCGCCGCCCTCGGGGGCGGCGTGGCCACCACGCTTTTCCCGTACTCGGGCGTCGCGCACCACGACGTCATCGCCACGTCGTACCTGGTGATCGCGTTCTGCCTGATCGAGAAGGCCCTCGCGCCCGGCGCGGCTCGCGCACCCGCGATCCCGGCCGCGGCGGGGGCGCTCCTCGGACTGACGCTGTTCACCTCGATGCTTCCGGCGGGCCTCGTCCTGGCGCTCCTGGGGCGCGCGCTCCTGGCCCGCAGGAAGGGTCTCCTGCCGGTCCTCCTGGGCGGCTTCGCCGCCGGACTCCTGCCGCTCTTGGCCTACAACCTGCACTATTTCGGCAACCCGCTCCTGCAGGCGAACGTCGCGGGCGGGTTCAGCGACACCTTTTTCCGCCCCGATCCCGGGAACTTCTTCGGCCATCTCGACATCTATTTCGGAGCCGGGGAGCTGTCGGTCGTGAAGTACATGCCTCTTCTCGTGGCCGGAGGCGCGGGGCTGTGGGTCAGGGAGACGGGACGGGCGGCGGCGCGGACGGCGCTCTGGGGGATCGCCCTTCACATCGCGTACATCCTGAACATCGAGACCGTCGGCGACTGCCAGTACGGGCCGCGGTATCTGATCCCGATCGTGCCGCTGGCGATGCTCGGGCTTCCGGGTCTTCTCGCCCGGGGACGCGCGCGCGGCCGCGTCGCGGTGGCGGCGGTGGCGGGGGCGCTGGCGGTCTACGGAGCCGCGGTCAACCTGGTGGGCGCCCTGAAGGGGACGATGTACTGCAGCATCTCGAAGTTCGCGTTCCTGGACGATCTGGCGGGGCTGGCGCTCCTGAGACCGGGCGACTTCCCGCTGGCTCCTGTGTGCCTCGGTCTCGCCCTGGTCGCGGCAACGGTCTTCTGCCTCGAGCCGCGCTGGCGATCCCGCCGTGGCTGAGGTACTATTCGCGACCCATCAAGGAGGACGTCGGACGATGAGCCAGACACACGCTTCACCCCGCAGGACCCGCTTCGGCCGCGCGCCGGGGCTCGTGCTCTCCGTGGCGGCGGGCCTGGCGCTCGCCGCGACCTCGGCGATGGCGGCGCCGGAGAACTACGCGATCGACCCGGCCCACAGCGCCGTCGGCTTCAGCGTCCGGCATCTGTTCAGCCGGGTTCCCGGGCGCTTCACGAAGTTCGAGGGGAAGATGGTCGTCGACCGCGACGATTTCACCAGGAGCAGCGTGCAGGTCACGATCGACGCGTCGAGCATCGACACCAACGAGCCGGCGCGCGACAAGCACCTGCGATCGGACGCGTTCTTCGACGTCGCCAAGCAGCCGAAGATCACCTTCGTGTCGACGCGCGTGAAGCAGGCCGCCGCGAACAAGCTGCAGGTCGAGGGGAATCTGACGATCCGGGGAACCACCAAGCCGGTCGTCCTGGACACCGACGTCCTCGGCTTCGGTCCGGGCTACGGCGGCGGGTTCCGCGGCGGGTTCGAGGCGCACGCCAGGATCAACCGCCAGGACTTCGGCGTGGCCTGGAACGACGTGATCGAGGGGGGCGGCGCGGTCCTCGGGGACGAGGTCGAGATCGTTCTCAACGTCGAGGCGGTCAAGGAGCAGCCGAAAACCGCCGCCACGCCCGCCGCGAAGAAGGGCCGCTAGACCGTCCCGGCTCTCACGGCTCGACGCTCCCGGACGTCGCCACGGCTCGATCGGGCGGCGCCAGGTGAGTCTCGATGGCGGCGCGCGCCGCGGCGACGTGCGCCTGAAGGCTGGCGCGCGGATAGCCGGCGGGGGCGAAGATCACCATCGCCAGGAAGCGGGCCGCGGGCGTCATCGACGTGCGGAACGAGTCCGAGGTCGGGTTGCCGAACGCCCCCTCCTCGTCCGCCAGGACCGGGCGGCCCTCCAGATGGACCTCGTCCTTGCGGATGCCCGCGTACGCCTCCCCCGGTCGCCCCCGCCGCAGGGCGACCGCGCCGCGCACCCGCTCCGCGTCGTACAGGCCGATCGGCAGAAGGAACCGCAGGGAGCAGAGAGTGCACACGTCGACGGCGTTCAGGATGCGCGGCAGCCCTTTCCCCTGCAGCACGCGCCGCAGGAGGGCCTCGGACGACGGCCGCGTGCGCGTCGGGTCGATGCCGAAGCCCCGGTAAAGCTCCCGCGCCGGAGCCAGACCGGCGATGGCGCCCGGTGACTGGCCGGCGTGGGCCGACGCCAGCGCGGCGGCCGTCGACTCCATCTCCGCCACGAGACCGGGGCTCGCCGGTCCGATGAGAATCGGCGCCGCGTGGATCACGCCGGCGATCAGGAGCCGGCGCGCGTCGTCTTCGATCCGCAGCCGATCCCCGGGCCGCCACATCTCTCAGGACCCTCCCTGCGCCGCGGTCGATGTCGCGGCCGCACGCGCCGTCGTCGAACCGGGGCGTCCGGGTTCACGTGCCCAGTGTAGCGCCTCCGCCGCGGTCAGTCCCCGAACCTGACGCCGTGACCCGGGGCGCTCCGCCGCCCGCCGACCTGGAACGGCGCCGGCAGGGGGCCGACGTACAGCAGGTCGTAATCGACCGACGCGTGCAGGGAGGGCCACCCTTCGAAGTACGCGGCGATGCCGGCGGCATCGACCAGGAACGCCGGTGCGATGCGCGCCAGGTCGACCGGGACGACGGCGCCCGGTATCTTCTCGAAGACGACCCCCGAGAGATGGCGGCTGACCTGGAGCGCGAGCCGCCGCGACGCGGCGTCGTAGTGGAACTGGCACAGGAGCGGCCGGTCGAACGGCAGATTCAGCTCCGCCGACTGGAACGCGAAATTGAAGAAGGCGTTGCCGCCGACCGCCCCGCCGAAGACCGAGGGGGACAGGAACGGCCCGCCGAACGGGCCGACGTTGGCGAAGTAGTCGAACTCGACCAGGTCGAAGCTGTCGGACGGGAACGAAGTCCGGTCGATCCCGGTGGTGGCCGAGTTCCACAGACCGAAGGCGATCTGCGAGAAGCCGTTCGGGTCGGCGAAGAAGCCCTCCGAGCGGATCGTCAGGATCGCCCCGAAGTCGAAATCGGCGTCGATCGACAGCACCTGCCCGATCGGCATGGCCAGACGCGCCGCCGGGAGCGTGGTGTCGTAGGTCACCCGCAGCGTGCCCTCGCGGTCCGCCGGGAAGTGCTCCGGCTCGCCGGCCAGCCAGGCGAAGTGGGAGGGGACGTCCCCCTCCAGGACGAATCGATTCCGTCCGCCGCCCGCGAGAGGGTCGGCCTCGAAGCGCTCGACCACCTGGGCGAGCGATGGCGTCGGGCGGCCGGTCCCGAGGGCCAGGGCGGACCCCAGGGCGGCAGTCAGAACGAGACGATGCGTGGCACGTGTCATGTTCATGGCAGGCTCCTTGTCAGGATGGCGAACGAGAACGGCGGCAGGCGGGCCGGCAGGGCGGCGACCGGCGAGCCGTTCCCCGAGTTGAAGATCAGGACGCGGGGCTCGAAGAAGCTGGTGTCGGCGACCAGCAGGTAGCCGTCGCCGTCCGTCGCGATGGTGGCGATCTCGCCGGCGCTGTCGAACACCGTCTCCAGCACCCGGCCGGTCGAGGGGTCGAACGCCTTGACGTAGTTGTGGAACGACGCATCGGAGACGACGCAGTAGCCGCGCTCCGCCGACTCGACCGCCACCGCCGTGACGTTGCCGCCCAGCGCGTCGTCGTCCACCAGGACGCCGCGCGCCGCGCGCGTCACCGGGTCGATGGTCTCGACGCCGCCGCTCAGGACCGGCGCGGGGCGGGTGACGCCGGGGAACAGCCCCGCCAGGGCGACGTAGATCAGACCGGTGGCGTCGGAGTAGACCAGCGACTCGAACGGGTTCTGGCCGACGAGGTCGATGACGTCGATCACCCGGCGCGCGGCCGGATCGATCACCACGACGCGGCCGTTCATGAACTCCGTGAACGACGCGTCGGCGTCCTCCAGGGTCACGTACACCAGACCGTCGTGGAGGAGCGCCTGGTCGGCCCGGGGCAGGTGGTCGTGGTTGCGCGCGTACGGCGTCAGGTCGATCCGGTCGACGATCGCGCCGTCGGCGAGATTCATGACGGCGACGTCGTTGAACGCCGCTCCGTAGCGCGTGATGAGCGCCTGACCGGCCGCGGCGCCCGCGGCCCCCGCCGGAGACGGCAGGACGACCAGATCGTGCGGATTGGACAGGCTGCCGGTGGAGTGCTCGAACAGGGTCGTGAAGGAGTCGAGCGGGTCGAGCCCCTGCACGTTGTCGAAGGTGAAGCGGTTGACGATGAACGGCCGGGCGTCCTCGACGCGCGCCACCGGATCGCTGCTGATCACCTCGACGTCGGGCTCGGTGGAGAAGCGGTCGCCGTAACGCACCGCGATCACCGCGGCCTTGCCGATCGGCCCCTGCGCATCGGTGCCGGCGACCAGGTAGCGGCGCCGCTTCACGGCCACGAACGTGCCGGGGTCGGCGATGCCGAACAGCGACGCGGTCCCCGCGACGATCCGTCCTCCGTCCTGCACGGCTCCGGTCAGATCGAGCACGAGGCCGGCGTTGCCGACGCGGATCATCCCGAACGACCCCGTCGCCAGCACGCCGCCGGCAAGGCTTCCCCGGATCGCCATCGTCGGCGGGGCTTCGAACACCTGGGGCGCGCCGCCGGCGAGGAGCGACGCGACCCGGGCCTCGGCCATGAAGCCCGGATCGCCGTCGCGCAGCGACGCGTCGTCGAAGGTGACCTCGAGGTCGAGGTCGAGGCCGGTATAGGTCAGACCCGAGACGATGATCTGCGCGCCGGGAAAGGTGACGCTGAAGTCGTAGATCGGCTGCAGCCGCTGCGTACCGGCGCCGGGAAGAAGATGAAGCGTGCCTGGGCCCGGACCGCAGCCGCACGAAGCCAGCAGGAGGGCGACGGCGGCGGCGCGCGTCAGAACTCCCACGACAGCCTCCCCTGCACGCTCCGTCCGGGCAGCGGATAGCGCACCAGGTCCTCGGTACGCTCGTTCGCCAGGTTCTTGATCTCCAGCGTGCCCTGCACGCCCTGCCGCAGCCGCACGCGCCAGCCGAGGTCGTGCAGATAGCGCGCCGGCAGGGCCTCGCTCGGAGTGTTCAGCGGGTCGACGAAATTGCGCCCGACGTAGGTGAACTCGTAGAACAGGCGGCCGCGCCCGATGTCCAGGCCGGCCGAAGCGGTGACCTCGTCCTGCGGGCGGCCCGGGAGGACCTTCCCGTCGGTGTAGCGGCCGCCGATGTCGACCGGCCGCTGGTGGGTCGCGTTGAGGCTGCCGCTGAGGCGGGCGCCGAGCGACAGCGCCGCGTTCAGCTCCACGCCGCGGATGCGGGCCCGGTCGACGTTGAACGCGCGCACGGTGTTCTGCGAGTTCGGCAGGAACTGGATCAGATCGTCGGCCACGGTCTCGAACAGGATCGCCTCGACGTACGCCTGACGCAAAAGCCCCTGCGGGCGGCGTCTCAGCGTGGCGATCGCCCCCAGGTCGATGCTGCGACCGCTCTCCGGCGCGAGGGCCGGATTACCCTGAATCGCGCCCTGGTTGCCGAACAGCTCGATGAAATCGGGCAGGCGCACGAAGCGGCCGATGTTCCCCTTGAGGGTCAGGACGTCGGTCGCGCGGAGGCGGAAGCCCGCCTTGGCGGTCGTGTGGCGGCCGCCCGGAAGGTCGGTCACGAGCCCGCCCGCCGCGCCGGGTCGGAACCGGCTGGCGTACTCCTCGTAGCGCAGCGACGGGTTGAGAATCAACCGGTCGCCGCCGAACGACACCTGGTCCTCCAGCGTGGCCACGGTGGTCCGGCGGGACGCCGTCCCCAGATCGGACGAGCCGGGAAGGCCGCGGTTCTCGAGGGCGGCGGTCTCGCGGCGCCCGGACGCCAGGAACGAGATCGCCTGGCGGGCGGTGGCGGCGAGGACGAACCCGGCCTCGCCCCCCAGGGCGCTGTTGCGATCGATGTCGTCGACGTTCATGCCGGAAAGACCGATCGCGCCCGCCGGGTCGTCGAACTCCTGCCGCTGCCGCGTGTAGTCGGCGGCGACGCGCGCCAGGAGTCGGCCTCCGAACAGCCCCGGCACCTCGAGCTCCGGACGGACCAGCAGACGGGTGGTCGAGGAGCGGGCCTCGGGCGACAGGCAGCAGTCGAGACCCGGCACTCCCATGCGGCGCGCGAACAGATCGGCGACGACCGACAGGCGCGCGCGCGGTCCGCTCTTCCAGGTGAGGCGTCCCGACAGATGGCCGCGGCGGAACTGGTTGTTGACGCGGCGCAGCGTCCGGTCGTCGGTCGGTTCGCGCGTGCCGTTGCCGTTGAAATAATCGAAGTCGCCTCTCGACACGCCCCCGTCGAAGCCGGCGTAGTAGTCCGCGCGGCCGCGCGTGCCCGACGCCGAGGCGACGGTCTCGGCCGATCCGTAGGAGCCGAACGAAGCGCCGAGCGTGGCGGCCGGACCGCTTCCGGCCCGCCGGGTGTGGATCATGATCGCCCCGCCGATCGAGGCGGCCGGCGCGCCGGCCGGCGTGAAGCCGCGGTACACCTCGATCGACTCGATCGGACCGATCGGCAGGTCCGCCAGGTTGACCCCGCCGCCGAGCGCCCGGTTGAGCGGCACGCCGTCGAGATAGATCACCACCTGCTCCGCGCTCGAGCCACGGATCGACACGGTCGCGAACTCGCCGCCCAGGCTCTTCACCTGCACGCCGACCGCCTCGCGCAGCAGCTCGGGCACGCTGGTGACGCGGTCGGCGAAGTCCTGCGCCCGGATCACCGTGGCGAACGCCGTCGCGTCGAGCGCCGCCGGACCCTCGGCGGCGCCCTCGACCTGGATGGTCTCGACCGGCCCCTGCGGCGCGGCCGGAGCCTGGCCCTGCGGCGGCTGGTCCTCGGACCGGACGATCGACGACGGAAGGAGCAGCGCCGGGACCAGCAGGAAAGCCGGGGCCAACGGCAGCGCCGGGGCGACGCGGGTCCCGCGGCTCACTGGCAGTCGCCCGCCGCCGGCTGACGCGTGTCGTGCGCCGAGGAGAAGCCGTACCCGAGGCCGCTCCCGGGCGGGTTCTGCCGCACCAGGTAGAAGAACGCCTGGCCGGCCGGCGGCGTGACGGCGTCGGCGAGCCCGCGCGTCGTCAGGTCGGTCGAGTCGTTCTCGATGCAGGTCACCAGACCCAGATCGACGAGGCCGCCCGTGGCGTGCAGCGCGGCGACGCCGCCGCGGATCACGTCGTAGGTGATCCCGGAGCCGAGGAAGTTCCAGCGCACGACCGTCGGGCTCGGATCGGCCACCTCGAGATGGAGGACCGGGATGAAGAACGGGTCGGAGGCCGTGCCGGCGGGGTTGCGGCAGGAGGCCGCCTCCTCGCCGTCCGGGATGCCGTCGCCGTCGCTGTCGGGTCGCGCCGGGTCGGTGTGGTAGAGGAAGCGCTCGGCGTCGTCGGAGAGACCGTCACCGTCGCTGTCGATCTCGGCGGCGCCGAGGAGGGGTCGGGCGTGCAGCGCCACGACCGAGTCGAGATCGAGGCCCTCGGACGACCCCGGGATGCCGATCGGCAGGTTCGGGTCGGTGATCCGGATGAAGCGGGCGCGGCTCAGGCCGACGGTCGCCAGATCGAAGGCGTCGCCGCCATGACCGGAGACCCCGCCCGGCGCGCTCGTATCGAAGACCAGCGGGTCGTCCGGCACGGTGTAGTTCCCGGTGAAGCTCGGCGTGATCCCCATCAGCCCGCCGAGCCGCTGGAGCAGACTCTTGTCCGTGCACAGGGAGGTCACCTGCGACAGGGCGGCGGCGTCGTACGGGAACATCCGGTAGTCGACGCCGTCGGCGCTCGCCTCGACGATGCCGGGCTCGGCGAAGACGCTGTACGGGTCGGACGCGGTGAGGGGGACCGCGGTGCAGAAGAACGGGTTCTCGAAGGCGATGAAGTCGGGCCCCGGCCCGTCGACGATCTCGTTGTCGGTGAACTCGAGCGTGATCTGACCGCCGTGACCGAGCGACATCACCGCGAGCGAGCCGCTGGTGGGCGTGGCGTTGCCGGGCGGGCCCAGCACGATGCCCGGCTGCCAGGTGTTGGTGGCGGGTGGCGCGCTGACCGCGCCGAGGACGAGCGAGACGATCCGATCGGCGAAGCAGTCGGTCGTCGCCTGGGCGCGGGCCGGCGGAGCGTTCGCCGCGAGCAGGACCAGCGCAAGCCCGGCCGGTGCGAAGCGCTGCATGGCGACCCCCCTCGAGGTGGAGCGTCCTCGCGACGGATCGCCGGGTGCAACAAAAAACCCCGGCCTCTTCCGGGCCGGGGTGTCGTCGGCAGGTGGCGCCGAGAGCCCTCTCCCGCGAGAGGTCCGTCACGACGTCATCGCGGGCAGGTTTCCTGGCTCGCGGCTGTCTACTCGCCGGCCCTTCCCAGGAGCGCCCGGCTCCCAGTGGGATACTCCGGCTTTCGTTACCGCCTACAGTTGCGGGGCAGCGGGGGCATCACACCCCCTTCCCTTTTCAATCGCTCCGGCACGGCGCCGGGGCGATCGCCCACGATGCGAAATCTCAAGGAACGGAAAGCGTGCCTTATATACGCCGGGCCTCCGCGCTTGTCAATCGGCAGCGGCGCTCGAGGGCGCGGTTCATCTCCTCGAGGCCGTGGCGCGTGGCGTCGGCGAGCCCGGCCGGGACGCAAGGGACCAGAAGACCGCGGAAGGTCTCGCGCTGCGAGAAACGGACGCGGGCGGCCGCGAGCGGGGCGATGCCGAAGACATGCTCGCCGTCGAGCAGTCCCGGAAGGATCAGGCGCCCGAGCCAGCGCAG
>CAYLND010000039.1:0-26096 GCA_964384905.1 uncultured Acidobacteriota bacterium | reverse complement strand
GAATTAGTTCACTGATTTATTCGGAAAATGAGCAGACATTTCGGGGAGGATCACACGCGTGGTGTCCCAGATCTTCGAGTTGTATGTCAGGGAAAGCTGATATCCGAAGTTCTGGTTCACCTGATAGCTCGGACCAATCGGTACCGTCAGCGTCAGATTCCCATTGAGAATGTCGATGTCTTCCCCAAAGTGGGAACTGTCGAACATGTGGTTGCTTTGGAACCCGACTGTCTCGTTCTCGTTCTGGGCCCAAAGGGCGGCAGCTGGGAAGGCTATCAAGATTGAGGCGACGAGGAGTCGCAGCGCGGCGCGCGGAGTTGGATTAGACATGAGTTCCTTCCTTACTTGAGCTCGGGAAGCCCTGGCGAGAAGCGGGACGGCTTGCGTTAGGTAAGACAACGTGGGGAGGATCAAAGCCAAGTAGCGCAGCAGGAAGCCTTGAGCTCTTGGCTACCTGTTCGTCGGTGGCCGGGCCTCGGCTGAGGAGGACAGACTCCCTACTGGACACGCTCTACCCCCCGCACTGCGCGGCAGGCGTGAATGGATCCCTACGTCTCCGCAGCCAGCATCTGCGGGTCCCTAGACCTGGGTGTGCTCCGTGCCCTGGAGAAGGGGGTGACTCTGCGCCTCTATTACGCTCGTCGCGACATCTTGTCAACTAGATTCCCCGCTCCTGATGCTGTGAAATTGCGGCTCGCCTTGCGGTATCGGCATCTACATCGATGCGGCCTCGGCATGCACCGCCTCGCTGCTTTTCCTCAACCGCCGCGCTGTGCTGCACGGTCAGCCTGCCAGAGCGCTGCGAGAAATGCATCCGTGGATTTGGCGATACTACGTACGTAGAAATACGCATGGGCCGCCCCGAACTCATCTCCCCTCTCCGCCGCAGGTCAGGGATAATCAGCAACATGATTGGAAGACTCGCCCGCCTCCCTCAGCGCCTGCTCCTCGTCTTCTGCCTGGGCACGGGCGCACTCACGACTCTGCCAGCCGGGGAGGACGCCCCTCTCCGTCGCCAGCTCACGGTCATCGAGCACGAGCATGCCGGCCTGTGCCCGGCGACTGGCAACCAGGAGGAGTTTGAGGCGTCGATCGCCAGGCTGGCGGATGAAATCCGGGCCGACTTGGCGTCCGGCCGTTCCGGCTCCAGCACGGTCGAGGCGCTCAACCGGAGGATCTTCGGTCTGCTCGGCATGCGCGCCTCGACGGATCTGAAAGACCCCTGCAACCTCCTGCCCTCCGCCGTCCTCGAGCGCAAGCGGGGTTACTGCGTCGGCATCGCCGCCTTGTACCTTCTCCTGGCGGAGCGGCTGGGCCTTCCGATCCACGCGGTGGCGACGCCCTCGCACGTCTTCCTGCGCTACGACGACGGGGCGACGCGCATCAATATCGAGACGCTGCAGGGGGGCGCGAACGTCCCCGACGAGCAGTACATCCGCGAGCAGAAGATCCCGGAGCGGTCGGTCCGGCGCGGCGTCTTCATGCGCGACCTGACGGCGGACGAGTTCCTGGCGCAGGTGCGCAACAACCTCGGGGTCGTCCACTCCGAGAGGAAGGAGTACGCGGCGGCGGCCGTGGAGTACGAGGCAGCGCTCGACCTGGACCCGCGCCTGGCGGCCGCCCACTACAACTTCGGCAACGACCTGCTGCGACAGGGTCTGTACCGGCGAGCCGCACGCCGCTTCTCGAGGTCGCTGAGCCTCTACGCTACCGACGTCTGGGCGCTCAACAACCGGGGGCTGGCCTACGTCAAGCTCGACAAGCCGGAGAAGGCTCGACGGGATCTGGAAGAGGCGCTGAGAATCGACCCGACGTTCGAGCAGGCGAGAAGAAACCTGGAGGCGATGCCTCGGTGACTTCTTACCAGATTCTGCAGGCGTCTTCGCGCACCATCGGGTCTCCTTCCTTGCACCCGAATGCGCTCTGGAACTCGGGCATGTTCGAAACGACTCCGTTGACTCGGTATTGCGGCAGAGCGTGCGGGTCGTTCTGGCTCCAGGAACGAGCCACCTCATCCGACAGGTTGCCGCAGAAGGATTGAGCATTGGCCAGGAAGAAGCGCTGCTCCGGCGTGAAGCCTCCGACGGAAGCCGCAGGTTTGCGCCTCAGCAGGTCCTGCAGCGCCAGATACGCGATGCGCAGACCGCCGTTGTCGGCGATGTTCTCGTCCAGCGTGAGCCGGCCGTCGACCACGACCCCGTCCTCGGCGGTGAAGGCTGAGTATTCCCTCACGAAGCACCGGGAGCGCTTCCTGAACTCGCGGGAGTCTTTCGCTCCCCACCAATCCCGCCACTCGCCCGTCGCGTCGAACTGACGACAGAGTCCGTCGAAGAGGTGCGTGAGGTCGTGACCGATGATCATCCCGATGGCGCCGTATTTCACGACATCGTCCGCGTCCTTCTCGTAGAAGGGCGGCTGCAGGATCCCGGCCGGATAGGTGACGCTGTTCATCCACGGATGGTAGGCGCCGTCCGTCGTCGCCGGCGAGATCGGCCAGCGCTTCCGATCGAGCGGCGCGCCGATCCTCGCGAGGCTTCGCCTGAGCCCGAACAGCCAGCAGCGCCGCTCGTTGCCGACGAAGTCTTGCCGATCGATTTTCAGGCCGGTGTCATCGCGCCAGCGCTCGGGATACCCGACGTTGATCGTCAGCGTTTCCAGCTTGGCGAGCGCTTCCTTCCTGGTGGCTTCCGTCATCCATGGGATCTCCGTGATCTCTCTCGTCAGAACCTTCACCAGACCCCGGACCATGCCGAGGATCTCCTCCCTGGCTCCGGCGCTGAAGGCGGATTTCACGTAGATCCGACCCACGGCATCTCCGAGACTCTCCTCCGAAAGCTCCACGCACGTCTTCCACCGTGGCGGGGGCTCGGTGGCTCCTCCCAGCGTCTTTCCGTAGAAATCGAAGTTCTCTTTCGCGAGCGCCGAGGAGAGATAGGGCGCCCACGCGTTCACGAGATGGAAGCGCAGATAGCCTTTCCACGCGTCGAGCGGGGCCGTCTTCAACAGATCCTCGAGCCTCGCGAGGAAAGCGGGCACCCGCACGTTGACTGTCACGATCGGCGGCGTCCGGGTCGCCTGGAAGTACTCCTCCCAGGCGAACGACGGAGCGAGCGCGATCAGGTCGCCGCGCGACATCCTGTGGTACATGCTGGCCGGCTCCTGACGGGCGAGAGGGCCGAGCCACTCCTCGGCAAGAGCGCTTTCGATCTTCAGCACGGCCGCGGCGGCCGCCGCGGTGGCCTCGGGGGCGTCTCCCAGCAGTGCGAGGCTTCTGCGAATATGTTTCACGTAAGAGTCGCGGATCCTGGCCGCTTCGGAGCCGCGCCTGAAGTAGTCGTCGGGCCCGTACAGGCCGAGACCGTCCTGATCGACGCTGGCGATCACCGATGCGGGGTCTCTGTAGTCCTGCTCGCTGTCGAGCCTGAAGACGAGGACGTCTCCCGCGGCCTGCAGGCGGGCGATCTCCACGGAGAGCGCCGGTCTCAAATTCACGCCCGCGATCCGATCGAGCGCGTCCTTCAGAGGCAGGAATCCCCTGGCCTCGATTCGCTTCTCGTCCATGCAGGCTGCGTAGTAGTCGCCGCTTCTCTGTTCGGCCGCATCGCGGCCGGAGTCGGGGACGGACGCCTTCTCGAGAATGCCCCGCAGAAGGAGGAGATTGCGTTCGTGGATTTCGAGAAACGGGACGACGTATCCCCTGTCTTTGGGCACAGGGTTCCTCTTGATCCAGCCGCCGCAGGCATAGTGGTAGAAGTCCGTGCAGGGATCGACGCTCCTGTCCATGCGATCCGGGTCGAAGGTATGGAGAGCGGCGGCAGGAGGAGGCGCCGACCGCGCCGGCGCCAGGACACCGAGCAGCAGCGAGGCCGCCGCGGCCAGGATTTTCACGCGCTTTCCGCGCATCGTGTGGCACCCTCAAGGCTGATCCTACACGGAGTACAATGCCGTCCTCTCTATGGCCCCCAAGGGCGGCACGCGGTTCGGCCCCTATGAGATCCTCGCCCCGCTTGGCGCGGGGGAATGGGGGAAATCTACCGTGCCAGGGAAACGCGTCTCGAGCGCATCGTCGCCGTCAAGGTGCTTCCGACCCATCTCGCCTCGAACCCCGAGTTGAGGCAGCGACTCGAGCGCGAAGCGCGAGCGGTCTCCAGCCTCTGCGACCCACACATCTGCACCTCTTCGACGTCGGCCACCACGAGGGGATCGATTTCCTCGTCATGGAATACCTCGAGGGGGGAGACGCTGGCCGACCACCTCGAGAGAGGCCCTGAACGACGGACTGGAGCCCCCGTCGATTCGGGGATATAGTCGGCGCATGAAGATCTATCCCCTGCTTCTCGGCCGGACGAAGGTCCCCTACGGGCAGTTCTACGGGGGCCTGGCCGGCTGGGAGGGTCTCAGGGCCTTGTTCCGTTTCGTGACCGACAAGAGCCATTTCATCTGGGTGCCCATCCACGCCTACCTGCTCGAGCACCCGAAGGAAGGCCTGACCTTGTTCGACGCCGGCATCTGCGCAGGCCAGGCGCACCGCCACAGTCAGTACTACCGCGGCATCCTGCGCCTGATCCTCGACGAGGACGAGTACGCCCAGGAACCGAACGAGACCCTCACGGAACAGCTCAAGCGGCTGGGCTACCGGAGCGACGACGTGCGGACCGTGGTCCTGACCCATCTGCACGAGGACCACGTCGGCGGGCTGCGGGACGTACCCAAGGCGAAGGTCGTGGTCTCACAAGCCGAATGGGACGCGCGGTACGTGAAGATGTTCGGCTTCATACCGATGTTCTATCAGCCTTCCTTCGATTGGGTGGAGCGCTGGCGGCGCGTGCCATTCGACTCGGGGGCCTTCCATTCGTTCGACCGGAGCCAGGACCTCTTCGGCGACGGCACGGTCCGCCTGGTGCCCACGCCGGGGCATACCCCTGGCCATCTCTGCGCGCTCATCGAGATGGGGGACTACCGGCTCCTGGTCACCGGCGACTGCCTGTACACGCTGCGGCATCTCGCGACCGCGCAGGTGCAGGCGTTCCGGCTCTCCAAGGAAGCGGGGGATCAGCAGGTCGAATCGATCCGGAGGATCGCGGAGCTCAGGCGCCTCCTGCCCGGCCTGCACCTGCTCGTCACCCACGACCACACGGACTACCAGTGGAAGTTCCTCTCGCCGCTGCTTGCCAAAGGCGGGCTGAGCGCCGAGGACCGTCGCGCGATGGCGGACTACGAGGCGAAGGTGTTCGGCCCCGACGGATCCTTGAGCGTCACCGGGCTGCCACGCTTCCTGCCCGGCGCAGCCGGGCAGCCGGTCGGCGGTGTCAGTGAGGCGCCCACCCCCGCACGGGCTCCGCTCACCTGAACTCCCCCGCCGCGGCACGCCGCTCACCGTCCTGGTGAGCCAGGTGCCGAGGTGCTACTTCTTTTTCAGCTCGGCGGGCCAGTTCACCACGAGAGTCATAGGTGCGGAGTTTTGCGGCTGAGTTGAGGTGTTCACCAGAAACCGCTGGCCGTCCGGGGTGACGTCGAAGAAGCTCCCCGGTCGCTGCGGACGAATATCAAAGAGCGGTTGCGTGCGTCCCACCTGGAACGTATCGCCGCGGGCGCTCACTTCTGCCGCCATGATGTGTTCGTCCGGACCATCAAAGAAAATCTCTTTTCCGGTGCCGCACCAGCGGGGCAGAACGCCTCCACTGGAGGAAACCTGCCACTTGCGTCCCGGACCGGGAAAGGGAGTGACGTACACCTCGGACCGTCCCGACTCATCCGAGGTGTAGGCGATCCAGCGCCCGTCGGGGGAAAAGACCGCCTCGGTCTCGCGGAACGGAGTGTTGAGCACGAGGATCGGCTTGCGGTCGCCGGACAATGGCAGGGCCCACACGTCGGACTGGGTCTTGGGGTCACCTCGGACCTCAAAAAGGATGTAACGGCCGTCGGAAGACCAGTCGGAGGGAACCTTGTCGCGGTCAGTTTCCAGGACTAATTCCTCGATCCCGGAGCCCACGTACGACTTGACGTAAAGGTTGAATTGCCCTTTGCGGTTAGAGCAGAAAGCGACGCGCGCGCTGTCCGGCGACCAGATGGGCGAACGATCCGCGGCTGGGTCGAACGTGAAGCGCGACCGCAGGCCGCGTGAAACATCGTAAATCCAGATCTCCGGCGGGCCCACGCTCTGGTCCAGGATGCTCACGGCGACCTTCTGCCGGTCGCGCGATATCCTGACGTCCATGTAACCGGCCGGGTCACCCAGCGCGCCGGCTGGCTTCCCGGCGCGGTCCCGCCAAAACAGACTGGACGCGATGACGTCCTGGCCGGTCTGATAGGCCAGTATTCCGGTCTGTGAGGCCGCGAACACTCCGACGGCTCCGGCGGGGTCGGCCTGAATCTGCTCGACGAGCGGCACGGCTTCTCCAGCCAGGTCGAGCGTGCTTCGATCGAAGGGCTGGGCCATCAGTGTGGTTCCGCGCAGGAAGAGCATGTAGCCCGAGGCATAGGCCGCGTTGGCCTGGGCACGAACGAGAAACTTCGAAGGTTTGCCGTCCAGAGAGCCGATCTGGATGCCGTTGTTCTCGTTCGAAGTGCCCAGCGCGCCGAGTCGCGTGAAGAAAAGGAAGTGCTGCCCATCGGGCAGGAACTGGGGCCAGCGATGGGACGTTTCCCCACGGGCCGTATCGACCCGAGTGACCGGCGTGGATGGGCCGCCGCCGTCCCGAACCTTGTGGAGAGGGCCGTTGGGAGTCGGCGCGAAGACGATCACGCCGTCGCGGCTCCAGGTGCCGCCGCGCCCGACGACGCCCACATCACAGAGCGTCAGCGCCGGACCGCCGCTGGCTTCGATCCTCTTCAGCTTCCAGTCCGAAAAAAAGCCGATGCTGCGGCTGTCGGGAGACCAGAACGGCATCGCGGCCCCCACCGTGCCGGCCAGGGGCTTCGCCGTGGACGAATCGATGGCTCGCACGTAGAGCACCTGGATGCCGTCGGCCCCTTGCGCGGAGAAAGCGAGCATGCGCCCGTCGGGCGACACGGCCACCGGACCCGGATTTCCCCCGCCGAGGAAACGAAAGCTCCCTTTCTCGGGTGGCGGAATGAAGGCCCGCACGACCTGCGGTTCCTCGGAAACGCTGCGGTAGTAAAGGATGCCCAGCGCGGTCGTGGCCAGTAGGAGAACCACGGCGCCGCCCATCCATGCGCGCTCGGCGATTCTGCGGCGCGTCGAGATCACGGCCGGAACGCCGGCCTGGGAGCCCGCCTCTTCGATCCACTTCAATTCGAGCAGCAAGTCGCGCGCCGTCTGCCAGCGATCCTCCGGGTCCTTGGCCAGGCACTTGCGTATGGTGCGGTCGAGCGCGGGAGGCGTCATCGGCGCCAGCGTGCTGATGGGCTCGGGATCTTTCTCCAGGATGGCCGAGGCCACGCTGAACGCGCTCTTGCCCGGAAAGGCGCGGCTCCCGGTGACCATCTCGTAGAGCGTGGCGCCGAAAGCGAAGAGGTCACTGCGCGTGTCCACGTCGCGGCCTTCCAACTGTTCCGGCGACATGTACTGGAACGTGCCGACGATCGTGCCGTGCTGCGTGATGGGCGAGGTCCTGGTCGGTGCAACCGTGGAGCTCGAACCGAGTGAGATCGGCGCGCTGCCCTTGGCCAGGCCGAAATCGAGCAGCTTCGCGCCTGCCGTGGTCAGCATGATGTTGCTGGGCTTCAGGTCGCGGTGCACCACCCCCCGGCGGTGCGCCTTATCGAGCGCGTCGGCGATCTGGACGCCGTACTTCAGCACCTGCGCCAGGGGTAGGGGGCCCTTCTCCAGGCGCACGCCAAGCGTCTCGCCCTCGAGGAATTCCATCACCAGGTAGTCCGTACCATCCTGGCTGCCGACGTCGTGCAGCGTGCAGATGTGGGGGTGGTTCAGGCTGGAGACCGCCTTGGCTTCGTTCTCGAAACGCTGGCGCAGCAGCGGATCGCCGGAGAGGTGCGCCGGAAGAATCTTGACGGCGACGATGCGGTCGAGCCGCGCGTCGCGCGCTTTGTAGACCTCTCCCATGCCGCCGGCACCGAGCGGCGCTTCGATCTCGTACGGGCCGAGTCTGGTTCCGGGCGCGAGCGCCATTGCGTTCAGCGGATTATAAGACAAAGGACTGGATAGCGGGCGAGCTGGTGGATAGAGTCTCGTTATGCTTTCCGACGGCTGACCCGACCCAGGGACTCGAGAAACGCACGGAACTTGTCCGTCATCCCCTCCCGCGTGCTCCATCTCCGGATCGCTTCGATATTCACCCTGCGGCGGCGGCCTATCTCCGCTGCCGCAGCAAGGCTCTGCCGATCGTTCCAATGATAGAAAGCCGCGAGCCGATCCCTGCAGGAATCGGTCGCGGATAGCATCTTCACTCCGACTCTTCCGACTTGGTAGGTGACGGGCTTGATATCAAGGTCGACGCCGATCCCGAGAGGGCCCGCAGGAAATTCCACCAGGAACCGGGTCCGGGGATGTGCAAAGTGGTTCCCCGTTTTTCGGAACCCGATGGCTCCCATCGCGGCTTCCAGATTGCGGACCGTCGTGGCGGACTGCAAGACGAAATCCAGGTCAAAAGATTGATATTCCCCTTCGGTATAGAGCGTGGCGCACGCGCCCCCGGTGAGCACCGCCCGGATTCCATCACGAGCCAGAGCCTCCGCGACACACCCGGCTACCTCGGCCAGGCTGGACCGCTTCGTGAGCTTCACAGCGGTTTTCCGGCACGCCGCGGCCGCTTTCTGAGCCTCGCGATGCGGTCCTCGAGATCGGTCTCCGCGCTCGCGAGGCGTTCCAGGTATTTCCCCAGCTCCTCGCGCGCAAAGTAGCGCGGGTTCAGCCGATAGAGTCGTGTCCGCCCCGCCGCCCGCGCGGCGACCAGACCGTCAGTCTCGAGTCCACGCAGTGCCTGCTGTACCCCGTTCAGCGGCACTTCCAGCAAACGGGCGAGCTCCCGCGGAAAGCTCTCTTCGAGCAGAACGAGAGCCAGCAACACGAGGGTCCGGACCTGGCCGCCGAAGGGGGAAGATCGTGAGACCAACATAGTTGGTCATATGACCATATTTATTGGTCCATGTCAAGACGGATGCCCCGAGGAAGGCGGTGGCTAAGCTGCTGAGCGCGGGCGCCGTAGCGCGTTCGTCTCGAGCCCCCGCGCGCCGGCAGCTTCGGCTAGTGGTTGGAAGCCGAATGTCGCCCGATGGTGCCCCTTCTTGCCAGCTCTGTCCATCGCCAAGCCTGCTCCCTATCCTGAGAAAAGCAGGTTGACAGCGAACGGTGATCGTCGTACTAAGGGAGGCACGGGGGTAGTGTGAGGATGTCATGAGTTTGAGTTCCGCCAAGCGCGGACTTTGTGCACTGACCATCTGCATCGTTCTGTTCCCCTCCGCCAAACAGTTGTGCCACCTGAAGAAGACGCATTCGGGATTGCCCGCGCGCATCGATGGATTGGAATGGGCCCGCGCCGGCCTGGCGGAGAGTCAGCCGGTCGCCATGCTGGAGGTGGAACAGAAAGGCCTCGCCGAGGATGAAGGCGAGGCCGCCGCTGTCGCGACCGATAGCTCGGAAGATACAAGCCCCCAAATATCCCTCGACATTATTTATAACGACAGAGGGCTTAAGAGACACGGCCACAGACACCTGTGCTGTCATGACCGCGGTCTGCCCACCAAACCGCCGAAGAACCAGTCGGTTCTTGTTTCGCTGTCCATACCTCATGTTCAGCTCGTGACTCTTGGTGCATGCCCTGTAGGTCCGACCCAACCTCTGCCTCACACCGGTTCGGGCCCCTGCCATGACATTCCGCGTCCTCGCGAGACTGTAATCGAACCCACGATCTGACAACGGCCCGTCGGCGCGACCGCGTCGTTCGAAGTCCTGACGTCCGTTCTTCAGGGACGTTCGGTGTCTCGATCTTCCGGACCGCGACCAACGACCGCGAAGTATGCAGGTCGAGGAGTCCTATTGCACATCGGTTCTTGGAGGACAGGATGCAACGCCTGAGCGACGACACCAGAGAGTTGATTCGACATTCTTATGTCATCCGGCGCATTCCCGGCGCCGACTTTGTCCACCTGCTGCCGATCCCTGATTCTCCGCAGATCGGGGATGTGTTGCTGACGAAGGTCGTGAAGATCGGGAAGAACGCCCGTGTCGAGCTGGCAAATGGAAGGATGGCCAATCTGCACGAGGGCGACCTCATCGCAGCCGTCCTCGGCAATCGCTACGCGACACAACAGTTCGAGGGCTACGCCCGGGTCGGGGCGGACCGTTGCGACATGCTCTCCATGGGTGGGCTCTGCGGAATCATGGAGAGCCGGCACGCAAGCGCCGCCGATCCGACCCGGCTCGAGATCCTCGGGACGCTGGGAAATGGAGATGGCCGGCAGTTGCGCCTTTCCGACTACTCTCTGCCGCAGTCTCCCTTCTCACTGGCCCCCAGGGTTGTTGTCGTATGCGGAAGCTCCATGGATACGGGGAAGACACACACGGCGTGCGACGTCATCATCGGCTTGCGCAAGCTGGGTGTGCAGGTGGCAGGGATCAAATTGACCGGGACGGCGGCGGGACGCGATACCTGGGCAATGCTCGACGCCGGAGCGCGGCCGGCCCTCGACTTCCTGGACGGAGGCCTTCCCTCGACCTACCTGTGCTCGCTCGAGCGCCTGATGATCCTTGACAGGCTCCTGCTGAGCTACGCCGCGGCGGAAGGCGCGACGTGGGCGGTCATCGAATTGGCCGACGGCATTGTCCAACGCGAGACCAGCTCCCTCCTGCAGTTCAGGCCATTCACTGCCTCGGTGGACGCCTGGATGTACGCCACGGGAGACGCCCTCGGTGCCGCGGGGGGCGTCAACATGCTCAAAGAGTGGGGCATCGAGCCCGCCGCAGTTTCCGGTCTGGTATCCATGAGCCCGCTGGCCGTGCGTGAGGTTCGGGAGGCCACAAGCGTCCGCTGCGTCACGGCGTCCGAGCTGCAGTCCGGCGCGCTAAACCAGCACTTCGTCTCTCGTGCGCTGATCCCATTCGAAGACCGGGCTCCCACGCTCAGCACCTTGACGGCAGGGCAGCACCTGTGAATCGAGGGCGAGTCTATTCCTGGCTTCCCGATCCCGATCTCACCGCAGGGGGACGTGCCATCAGGGAAGTCGTTCAGCTCGAGCGCCTCGAGGGTGCGGACCAGAGGAGACCTCGACTTCGCGGTAGGTTCGTCCGTATTCGAAACGCCGGAAGACTCTACGAACCGGATCCGGCAGGCGGTGAGCCGAAGGATGTTCCGCTCGGGGACGCGCGTCCCGACGCGGAGGGGGATCTGCTGTTCGAGCCGGGCCGGGGCGGTGGCCGGATGGACAGGGTTCTTCTGGCGGATCCGGAATTCAGGTGGCGATACGAGCAAGCCGCCCATTTCGGGGAGGTGAACGCCTATCATCACGTCGATCGGATGGCGGAATATATCGGTTCGCTGCTGAGCGACCTGGGTGCGCCTGCTCTTCCTCCCGTGACCGTTCTCGTCAACGCACACCATGCCGCTACCGGCGAAAACGGGATCCGCGACGGTGTTCGCAGGCTGAAGAGGTGGGTTCCGTTCCAGGGTGGCCATTACCGCCTGCCATCCGACCGTCCGAGGTCGAATCCTCCCCCCCCCGTGATGCCGGACGAAGATGAGGGCCCGTTGCCACGGGGCCGCTGGCGCAAGTACTCAATCGTCGAGCGCGATCCGATTCATCCGGATGGCGAGATCCACCTCGGGCCTGGCTGGAAGCTGCTCCGGTATGGCGCGCTGGTCGAATGCGCCGGCGGCCCTTACCGGGCCAACGCATCCCACAACCCCGGAATCATCTATCACGAGTACGGACACCATGTGACGCGGCACACGGCCGACTTCTCGATGAATGCCCGGCGCCGACCCGGCAACCAGAGGAATGCGAAGACCGCCCTGGACGAGGGGACTTGCGATTACCTGGCAGCGGCGATGATGCAGACTCCGCATATCTGGGCCTTCCATCATCGCCATGACTCGATGCATGCCCACCGCCGCAGCCTGCAATCGCGCAGGACGATGCTGGATTTCGATGCCGGAGCGGACCCGCACGACAATGGGACCATCTGGGCCTCGGCCCTCTGGGACTTGCGCCAGCAGATCGCGCGGCACGAACCGCCATCGGCTCGCGAGCTGGACCGAGCCGTGCTCCTGGGCCTGATCCTCCATGGGCGACTGCTGCGGGGGCCACTGGGCGGGGACTCGACGACCATTCAGCGCGCCCGCCCGGATTTCGCCACTGGACTGCGCTGCCTTCTCCAGGCCGACGACATCCTGCACGCCGGCCGACATCACGATGCCGCGGTGCGGATCTTCGCCAGCCGCGGGATACGGGTCGACCGCGAGGTCGAGATTGTCGCGTGAGGTCATGAGCTCGTCACTGTCTCCAGGACTGCTGACCGTGGTGCGACACGCAGGTGCCGAGGAGATCCCGGCCAGCAGCGATATCGTGTCGCCCGACGACCTGGAGCGCACCCTGGCCGAGCGCGGAGAAGTTTCGTTCTCGCTGATCGCGGTAGGGGACGTCATGCTGGGGGGACGCATGCGGCGAGTCCTTTCCGAGCAAGGGGAAGACTATCCCTTCGACGGTGTCCGGCCGCTTCTTCGCAGGACGGAGATTCTCGTCGGCAATCTCGAAGGACCGCTGGCACGGACCGCACGCAAGCAGGAGCGCAATTTTGCGTATCGTGTCGACCCCGACCTGGCAGGAACGCTTGCGCGAGCGGGGTTCCGTGCGATGACTCTGGCGAACAATCATCTCGTCGACTGCGGACGCGAGGGGGTTCTCGAGACGCTCGAGGCCCTGGGCGCGGCGGGGGTGGCTCCCGTGGGGGCCGGGCGTGACCGGAAAGCTGCGCACGAGCCATGGATTTTCGAGACGGGCCACTGCCGGGTCGGCGTTCTGGCCTACTACTGGAATCGGCGCACCGCCGCGACCTCGAAGTTGCCCGGGAGCGCCATGGACAGCCGCCGGGAGCTTGCGGAGGACATTGGCGCCCTGCGACGCCGGGTGGAACGGGTCGTTGCGTTCTTCCACTGGGGCGTGCCGTATGTGCGTGAACCCGCCGCGGAGGATCGGGAGAAAGCCCGGTTCGCCGTGGAGTGCGGGGCCGATATCGTCATCGGCCATCACCCTCACATCATTCAACCGTTCGAAATCTGGCGCGGGCGTCCGATCTTCTACAGCATCGGGAACTTCACGTTCGGCTCGGGGAACAGCCGGGCCGAGTCCGTGCTCCTGGGCGTGAGGTTCGGGGAAGGAAAGACGACGGTGCTCGTCCATCCTCTCTACGTCAAGAACCGGGATCCGCGGGTGAACTACCAGCCCAGGGCGTTGAGGGGCGCAGGAGCACGGCGGATCCTGGAGCGTCTGAGGGATTCCTCGGGAGGAGATGGTGAGGCGATCGCGGTCGAGAACGATCGCGCGGTGCTGGAGCTGCCCTGGAGTGCGGGCCCATGAGCACGAGGATCTCGCTGCGTTACCTGCTCCCGCTGATGCGTCCTTTCCGTGTCGGTCTTTTCCTTGCGTGCGCGGCCATGATGGCCGACGCACTCTTCACGGCCCTGCGCCCGTGGCCGCTCAAAATTGTCCTGGACTATGTTCTTGCGGGAAGGACGACGCGCGTGCCTTTTCTCGGCCGGTGGCTGCACGACTACGCGCCCGATCGCATGAGTGTCCTCTACGGCGCCTGCGCGGCCACCTTGTTCATCGCGCTGAGCACGGGGCTGTTGACGTATCTCTTCACGCGGACCATGGGTGACATCGGCCAGCGCTTCGCCTTCAGGCTCCGGTGCCGCCTCTTCGCGCACATCCAACGGCTGTCGCTGCGGTTTCACGACCGTCAGCGCATCGGCGACCTCACGACACGGTTCACCGCGGACATCAACGCGATCCAGGATGTCGTCTCCAACGGCTCGATCCTGCTCGTCAGCAACGCCTGTCTGCTGCTTGCGATGCTTCTGATCATGTTCTGGCTCAACTGGAGGTTCGCGATCGCGGCTCTCTCGGTCGCTCCCCTGTTGTTCTGGACCGTGTTCCGCTACACGGGTCGCATCAAGCTCGCCGCGCGGATGGCCCGGCGGAGCGACGGGGTCCTCGCCTCGGTGGCCCAGGAGACCCTGTCCTCGATTCGCATCGTTCAGGGGCTTGCCCAGGAGCAGCAGCAGGACGATCGGTTCCAAGCCCAGAGCGAATCCAGCATGCGCGCCTACCTGGAGGGCGTGCGTTACCAGGCGAGGGTCGCGCCACAGGTGGACTTCCTGGCGGCTGTCGGACTGGCGATCGTGATGTGGTACGGGGCCACCCGGGTCATGGCGGGGGAGCTCACCACGGGTGACGTCGTCGTGTTCTTCGCGTATGTCACGAACATGTACAGCCCTATGAAAGCGCTCGCGCGCCTGTCGACCTCGCTGAGCAGGGCCAGCGTGGGCGCCGAGCGGATCGTCGATGTCCTGGGAACCCGCAGGGAGGTGTCCGACCGCAAGACGGCGCGGCCGGTCTCGCGGCCGAGAGGCGATATCGAGTTCCACGACGTTTCCTTCGAGTACGAACCCGGGCGGCCGGTGCTGAAGAACATCAATCTCTCGGTACACGCTACGGAACGAGTCGCAATCGTCGGGAGCACGGGGGCCGGCAAGAGCACGCTGGTCAGCCTCGTCCCGAGGCTGTTCGACCCCACTCAGGGCGCCGTGTGTCTGGATGGAGAGGATATCCGGAACTACAACCTGCAGTCGCTGCGCGAGCAGGTGAGCCTCGTCCTGCAAGACTCGCTCCTTTTCAGCGGAACGGTCCGCGAGAACATCGCGTTCGGCCGGCCCGAGGCGACGGATGAGGAGATCGTGGCGGCTTCGAAGGCGGCCAACGCCCACGAATTCATTGTCCGCATGGACGACGGGTACGGGAGCCAGGTTTCGGAGCGTGCCACCAGCCTGTCCGGTGGACAGAAGCAGCGCATAGCCATCGCCCGTGCGATTCTGCGCGATGCGCCGATCCTCATTCTGGACGAGCCCACCACCGGTCTCGATGTCGAGACCGAGCGGTCGGTCATCGACGCCCTCATGATCGCTGCGAAGGGCCGCACGACCTTCATGATCGCGCACCGGTTAAGCACCGTGCGCTTTGCCGATCGCATCGTGGTGCTGGAAGACGGAGAAATCCTCGAGCAAGGCACCCATGCGCAACTCGTGGACGCGGCGGGTCGATATGCGCGCCTCTGGCGGTCGACGCAGCCCGGGGAGAGAGCGAGCGGCCAGGTGGGCGCTGATCCGGTGCCGATGGGTGAGATCCCTGTTGTTTCTGCTGGAGGTTGAACCATGAAAGCGGGCCCGGTCCGATCGTTCGTGCTTGCCACATTGGCGACCCTGTTCATCGGATCGCCTGCCCATGCCGCGTTTGCGATCCTCAGCGGCACCGTCGAGGATCAGAACGGGGTCCCTCTCCCCGGAATCACCGTCAATTTCGTGGACTCATGCACGGGCGTGACGGCCGGCGCCACGGGCAACATCACGTCCGCGACCGGGACGTTCAGCGCCACGGTCATCGCGGGCATCTACGAGGTCGATTTCTCCCCGCCGGTGGGAAGTCTCTACGCCGCCCAGAGGTTCGAAAAATACGATTTGACGACCAGCAAGTCGATCGGGGTCGTCAAGCTGGCGAATGGCGTTGCCGTCACCGGCCAGGTCACGGACACTGCCGGGGCACCCATCGCGAGCGTCTATCTTCATTTCTTTACGCCCGGCACTACGAGACGGATTTACACGGTGCACGACAAAACCGACGTCACGGGGAATTACAGCGTGGTCGTGACACCTGGAACCTACGATCTGCGTTATGGCCCGCAACGCGGGACACCCTATCTGGCGTTGCCCATCCCATCCGTCATCATCCCAGGGAACATCACACTACCGACCGTTACGCTTCAGACCGGACTCGCGATCACCGGCACCCTGCTCGATTCGGTCGGCGCCGGCAGCCCGGTCATCAATGTCAACATCAACGCCATCGACACGATCACAGGCGTGGGCGTGACTCTCGCGCATGATCGAACGGATGCCAACGGAATGTACGACGTGATCGTCCCGCCGGGGAATTACTTTTTCGAATACGAGCCTGAGAAGTGCACACTCCTTGCGGGCGCGCATTCGGCCGCGACACCGGTGTCCGCGGACACCGTGATGCCGACGGTGAACCTGCCGGCGGGCGTGTTGGTCAAGGGGCAGGTCAACGACACGAGCGGCGCACCGGTGTTCGATGTCAACACCGATTACTTCAACGGAGTGGGCGACGAAATCACGGCGTCCGATGATCACACCGATACGACGGGCGCGTTCAGTACCGTCCTGATCGCCGGGACCTATTCGATCACATATTCCCCGCCACGAGGCCTGCGGCTGGCCGGCGTCAAGGCATCCGGAATCGTCGTGTCGGCCAACCCGACGATCGTACCGACCGTGGTATTGCCGACCGGCTACTACGTGTCGGGCCGGGTCGTCGACTCGGCCGGCACTCCGGTATCCTTTGTCGATGTTTCCTTCTTCTCGGCGGGGACCTCGAATCAGGTCTACGTCGCGCATGGCGGTACCGACTCCATGGGGACCTTCTCGATCGTGTCCGTACCGGGGACGTACGACATCCGCTTCAGTCCCATCGCCGCTTCCGGCCTTGTCGCCGTCAAGGAACAGGGGGTCGTGATCGCCGCCGACACCTCCCTGCCTGATATTGTCCTGCCCTTCCCAGCTCCAATGGTCACCTCCATCGTTCCAGGCGCGGGGACCGCCGCCGGCGGCGACAGCGTCACCGTGAACGGCACTGGGTTTCGTGCGCTCGCGGGCCTCACATTCGGAGGACTGAAGGCGAACGTCGTATCGGTGTCGAGCACCGGCATCACCGCCACGACGCCCGCACGTCCCGCGGGTGTCACGGACGTCATGGTGAGCAACACGGACGGCCAGGCAGCCACACTGCCGCAGGCCTACACATTCCAGGAGCCGGCGGCCTCGATCTCGCTGACCGCGACCCTGTCTGGAAACGACGTCATTCTGACGTGGACCTCTACGGGACAGGCGAGCTACACGGTTTTCGGAAACAGCGTCCGCAACGCCTGGCCCGACGGAGCGGTCCTCACCAGAACGGCGCTGACAACCTACACCGTGAGCGGCGCTGCCTTGACCAGGAACATCGAGTACTTCGACGTCGAATGAGCCGGCACTGCCGGTCCCACGTCCTGGGTTGGGTATTACGGCCCTGCCTCGTCGTCCTGCTGCATGCCGTCGAGGCGGTCGCGCCTGTCGTGGCCGCCGACGTGACCTGGTCGGCGCGGGTCGCGTTGGACGCGCGGTATGACGACAACATCACTCAGCTTTCACCCAAGGACCTAGCCCGCCTCGAAATCGGGGGCGGCGGGCAGGGTTACGAATGCGGGTCCACGTCGACCGATACGCAAGGGGGTCGTTTCACCATCGAGACGCCTGACGATTACGTGGCCATCCCTGAGGTCTCAGGAACGCTCGGCGCTGGCTGGCTCGCCGGGTTGCCCACATCGTTCGGATTCGCCTTCACCGCTCACCAGTTCGATCGGAATCCAATCAAGAGCTGGCAGGCGCTGAGGCTGACGGTCGATCAGCCGCTTCACGATGGCAAGTTCCCTACCTCGATCGGGGTCCTGTACGGGTACGTACCGTATTATTACCAGCGCAACCTGCGAAGCGACCGGACCGCGGATGAGCTGCAGATCCTGCCGCCGCCGCGGCGCGAGGCCACCTACCACAGCCACATCGCCGTCTTCCAGCTCGATCAGGAGCTCGTGCCACGATACCTCTCCTTCCGAGGGCTCCTCGGGAAAGAGGGGCGAAACTACAATCGTTGCTTCGACGAGCGCGACAGCGAGATGCCGTTCCAACAGGCCGAGCTCGCCTGGATGCCGCGAGGCGATGCGAAGCTGAGAATCCGCCTCTCCTACCGGCGCGAGGATCTGCGGGCTGCCGGGGACATTCCGGAAACCGTGTTCTTCACCGAAGAGGACATCTCCAATCGCCGGTGGATCCGTGCGGGCGACATGCGCTTCCGCTGGGGAAAGAAGGGCAGCGCCAAGACAGTCACATTCCGCTACGAGGTCGAGCAGCGCACATACACGACCAATGATCCGAACGACATCTATCATTTCGGACGCATCGATCATCGGCACCGCGAAATCTTCGGCGCGCGCATCGAGCTGAAGCACGGCTGGTTCCTGACGGCGGCCGGCGAGCGCGAAACGAACACGTCCTCATTCCCCGTGCCCGCGGGAATCACATTCGCGCCGGAGGACACCACCAATTTCAAAGAGAACCTTTACCAGGTCGGGTTCGGCTACGACTTCGGCGTAGCCGGCGGACGCACTCCACCCCCCGTGCACCCGAGAGATTGACAGAGCAAACATCCGCTTAGAGCCAGCAACACGAGGGCCCGGACTGACCGCCGAAGGGGGAAGATCGCGAGACCAACATAGTTGGTCATATGACCATATTTATTGGTCCATGTCAAGACGGATGCCCCGAGGGGAGGCGCTGGCGAACCGGCCGCCAGGCCCACCGAAGCTTGACGACGACTTGATCGTCCTGGAGGTCTAGTTCCGTGCCCCGGGTTGCATCCGGTGGATGGATCCAGCCGCGGTTCCAGACCACGTACAGATCGGCCCCCGGTCGGATCGTATAGCGCAGACGTGCGTTGGTGCCGAGATTCCCTGACACGCTGTCGTACTGCGAGTAAAGGCTCAACACGAGGTTGGGCGAGAAGGCGAAGATGGTCTTCTGCTGCCAAAGCCGCTCGATGAAATCCCCCGCCGGCAGACGACCGTCGATATAGAGCGCTTCGGCTTCCAGCTGCAGACGGCCGGTGCGAGAAGACCAGCGCAGGTAGCCGCTCCACTCTCCCAGGGTCCCGTCATAGAAACCTCCTCCCGCATAGGTGCCGCCATATCGCAGGGATCGATCGGGACGCGAATCCGCCTGCAGGCGCCCGCGCTGAAAGTGATAGGAGCCGGGCGCGACAAACACGCCCTGCGAGACCTCAAACGGGGCCTCGAGGCGCTCGAACTCCGGGAGCCAATCGGTTTCGAGTCGGGCCCCGGCCGGGGATTCGGCGGAGAAGGGAATCGCCGTACCATTCCACGATTGAACCTGTCCGGACTGATCGGTCACGTAGACCGCGGCGAGCTCGAAACCCATCTGGCGGATGCGCTCGGACCAAGGGGCCGACTGCGGGCGAGGCTGAAAAGCCACATGCCCTTGCCAGAGCCTGATGTTGGTGCGCGGCAGGAAGCCCAGCGCCGGGCTGAATCGCTCGCCGAAGCTCTTGAACGACAGGGCATCGTCCCAGCGATCGTTCGGATAGTCGAAGAGGGCGCCCCAGGCGTCCGACCCGCCGGCATCGCCGGCCCCGCGGATGGCACCGTTCGGCGGGGCGGGGGCCGGAGGGTCGCCACCGGTGCGCGACCACCAGGCCCCGGTCGTGAGGTTCTGATCGCCCCGAAACTTGGATGTCTGCCATACCGCGTCGGCGCCTCCGAGCCAATTCTCGACGACGCCGGATGGATCGCCGTGCGTGCCGATGGCCCCCAGCCGCAGGTGCTCGCCGACGTCGCGTGTCATCCGCACGGCTTCGAGATCGGTCGACGGCGCGACGCGGCTGTCGCCCGTACGCACCGCGAGAGCGCCGATTCCCCAGGGGCCCTGCCGGCCGATCACCTTGGCTCCGACGTCGATAGGGACGATCTCGCCGCCAACGAGACCGACGCGGCGACTGAAGAACGGGACGAAATCCGTTCCGAGGTTGGGACCGAAATCGAACTGGTTCGCCCCCTCGATGAAGAAGTACCGCTTCTCGGGATAGAAGAGAGGGAAGCGCGTGAGATTGATCTGCCGCGTATCAACTTCGGTGTCCGCGAAATCCGGGTTCACCGTGAGGACGCCGCTCAACTGCCGGGTCATCGCCCAACCAACATCCATGCCGGCCTCGCCATTCGTCTCTGAGCCACCGGCCACGAAGTCCGTCTGATGTTGCGCCAGCCCGTAGGGCGTCACGGTCAGGCCAAGGCCCTGACTCAGGCCCTCCACACCAGCAAGATCGCCCGCGCGACGCATGTCGGGAAACCGGGCGTCCAGCGTCGTGCCCGTCCAGCGCAGTTCGGTGCGGTCGCGGGCCACGGTGCGCGAGATGTTCAGCCCCCAGGCGGCGAGACCTGGGCTGAACCGCAGCGTGGCCGCCGGGATCGCCACCTCGAGCGTCCAGCCTGAGGCATCACGCCCTACTTTGGCGTCCCAGATTCCGTCCCAGTCTGCCGAGACGTTTTCCGAGGTGACGATCAGACCGTCGAAGCGCGCCCCGGCAGCGTTCACCTGGAAGTAGTAACCGGTCCGGTGGTCGCCGAACGTGTCCAGGACGAGACCCACCGAGTCGTCGGCCGTGAGATCAGCATCTCGTAGCATGGTGTGAGTGGTGATGCGATCCGGAGCGGGGTCGGCGCAACGGATACCGACGAAGATCGTCTCCCCGTCGGTCAGCAGGCGAATCTCCGTGTGGTAGGGCGTCGCCGCCCCCGGCGTCGGCGACTGTTGCGTCAGATCGTGGATGACGTCCGCTCTCTGCCAGTCGGGCTCATCCAGGACGCCATCCAGACGGATCGGCCCCGCCGCCCGGGCGAGCCTCACGGTCGGCCGCTTCGGTTCCTGGCATAGGGCCGTGAGCGGCGCGACGGCCACCATGAGAAGAACCGTTGCGAAAGCCGCCGTGCGGACACAGGCCGAGCCACCACGGAAGCTCCGCATCCGTGCATCATAACCAGCTCGGTCTCGACCCTATCCTTGAACTTCGAAACAATTGTATCTAGAATCGATTCATCTGCTTGATGAGGAGACCTTGGCGAAGCGGATCGAGTCGCGCTGGCTCCTTCTGATCCCCGTGCGCGGTTCAAGTTCGTATCTGCCAAAGGATATAAGCCCGAGAAGAGTGAGCTGTGCTTCGACATGTTCGAAGCGGAGTTTACTCATGAGGGCGATCGCTGCACGTTCGAGGTCCTCATCGAGCGGTTCCGTCTTGCCGATCCGGCGCTCGGCCCGATCGGCGCCATCGTGCATGACATCGACCTCAAGGAGGCGAAGTTCGGCAAGCCTGAGACGGCAGGCGTCCAGATGCTTATCGCAGGGATTGCCATGGGGCACTCCGATGATGAAGAGCGAGTGGCCCGGGGCTCGGCCGTATTCGACGATCTCTACGAGTACTACAGACGAAAGCATTGACAGGAAGGGAGGTTTCGATGAGGAGGCTGCTGGAAGGAGCCACGCCGGCGAGCTTCCAGTTCGGTCGGACGGGTGGCGGGCGCGAGGGCAAATGGGTGGTCAGACCAGAAAAAGACGCCCCCAGCGGGCCTAACGTGCTGGCACAGATCGACGCGGATACAACCGATTACCGCTTCCCCGTCGCGTTCACCGGGCCGGAGCTGAAGGTGAAGAGTGGCGTATGGCACGACCTCGCCGTGGATGTGGAAGGCGATCGGATTCGGTCATCTATAGGAGGCTGCCATGGCTGGCGGAGTCGTTCTGCGAGCCCAAACCAGGAGGTAACCATGCGAACGTTCGCCGTGGTTCTTTCGCTCGCCGTCATGTCTGCAGCAACGGCAGAACCGCCGAAGCCCTCCCTCGACACCGCAAAGATCGAGGAGCTCACCGGCGCGAAGGGCTCCTTCAACGAGAAGGAAGGCGTGTTCAAGGTGTCCGTGCCGCGCAGCGATCTCTCGATCACCGCCGCCGGTGTGAGGCTCACGCCGCCGATGGGGCTCACCTCCTGGGCTGCATTCAAGAAGGTCGGCCGGCAGACGGTCGTCATGGGTGACATGGTGCTGCTCGAGGATCAGGTGAATCCTGTCATGAGCGCCGCCTTGGACAACGGTCTCGACGTCACGGCGCTGCACAACCACTTCTTCTGGGACAACCCCAAGGTGATGTTCATGCACATCGGCGGAATGGGCGATGAGGCGCAGCTCGCGACCGCCGTGGGCAAGGTCCTCGCGAAGATCAAGGTGACGAGCGGCGGCAGGGGGGACGTGCCCCATGCGGACATCGACCCGGCGAACAGCACGCTTGACCCAATGAAAATTGACGCGATCCTCGGCCAGAGCGGCGAATACAAAAACGGCGTCTACAAAGTGACCATCGGTCGCGAGACCAGGATGCACGAGGAAGCGATGGGAAGCACGATGGGAGTCAACACCTGGGCCGCGTTCGCCGGCAGCGACGACAAGGCGGTCGTGGACGGCGACTTCGCCATGCTCGAGTCCGAGCTACGGGGCGTGCTCAAAGCACTGCGTGGCGCCGATATCAATATCGTCGCCATACACCAGCACATGTCCGGCGAGTCTCCACGCATCCTCTTCCTCCACTACTGGGGGATCGGCCGGACCGAAGATCTCGCAAAAGGTCTTCTGGGGGCTCTCAACGTGTCACGCACGTCACGAACGACCGGAAAGGAGGGCTGACGAAGAGCGCGGCCCAGGACGCTCCGGGAGGCGGTATTTTTGGACACACTTCGAGGGAGGAACTCTCATGAAGGCACTGTTGAGTGCGGCGGCGTTGATGCTGTTCATGGTCGCAATGGGGTCTGCGGTTCTGGCGCAGGCAGACAAAGACGACGATGATCAGGATCAAGCGGGGCTGGCGAACGCCCTGACCACAGCCAAGGTCACGTTGGAGAGCGGTCTCACGGCGAGCACAACCCAGGGTCGGCCGATCTCAGGAAAGTTCGAGATGGACGAGGGCAAACTGCAGCTCTCCGTATACACAGAAAGGGGCGGCAAGTTCTTCGAGGTCGTTATCGACCTCGAGAAGGGCACGGTCACCAAGAGCGAGCCCATTACAGAGAAAGATGACCTCGCAGCAGCCAAGATTCAGAGCGCGGCAATGGCCAAAGCAAAGCGCTCGCTCAAGGTAGCTGTTGGCAAGGCTGTTGCAGCCAACAAGGGATCCCGCGCGGTCAGCGTGTTTCCTGAGACCAAAGACGGCCACGTGAGCGCAACGGTGACACTCCTGAGCGGTCAGGACATGAAAACCGTCTCGGAAATGCTCGACTAGGCGCAGCGTGATTCCGCGCCGGGGAGACCAGGAGTACCGGCGTCACGAATCGTCTCCTGACGGAGAAAGACAATCCCCAGGCCGATGTCTATTGGGCCAACGAGCCGATCCGGGCCGAGGTCCTGAAGATCAAGGGAGTGGCCGCGCCGTATCTGTCCCCGGGCGCGGAGGGGGTCCCGGCGGCGGTGTTTGCGGCGGCGGCACGCCGGTACTCCCGCCGGCGGTCAACGACAGCGTCAGCCTCGTCGGAGACGGACCAGGAACGACGACCCGCTGGACCGACGCGCCCGGCCCCTACAACGTCTACCGCGGCACGAGGAGCGGCGGCTCTCCATGGGCCTATGACCAGACGTGCCACGAGCCACACATCGCCGCATCGAGCGCGCCGGATTCGGAAAACCCCGCGATCGGCGCGGTGTTCTTCTACCTGGTCACTCGCGTCGACGCCTGCGGGGAATCGATTCCCGGGCAGGACTCCGGCGGGCGGCCGGATCCCAACCCCTCCCCCTGTCCCTGATCGCCCGATTCTCAGGCGGACTCCGGGCACTCCGACCCGCATTGGCTTACGCACACGGGACCTTGGAGACGTCTTGGATCTGTCGGACGAACCGAGAGGAAGGCGCGCACGGGCCGCGCATGGTGCACAATACTCCGCATGAGCGGCATCCCGCGCGACGAGCCGGCTTTCCACAAGCTGATCGGCGCGCGCCTCGTCGAGAAAGGGGAGGGACGCGCGCGCTACGAGCTGACGGTAGGCCCCGACCACCTCAACCGGCGCGGCGTGGCGCACGGCGGCGTGACCGCGTCGCTCCTCGACATGGCGCTCGGCAGCGCGGTCGTGGCGGGCATCGCGCCCGAGGAGTGGTGCGGCACGATGCAGATCTCGATTCAGTTCCGCGAGCCGATTTCCCCCGGCGTCGTCACCGCCGAGGGCCGGATGGAGCGGCGCGGCCGCACCGCCGCCTATGCCGCGGGGGAGATCCGCGATGCCTCGGGCCGCGTTCTCGCCGTGGCGCACGGCACCTGGACGATCTGGCCGACGCGGCCGGTTTGAGGCTCAGCGCGCAGAACGCGAGCCATGCGCTTCACGACGCTTCGCCTCGCTCACGAGAACCGCCGCGGCGGGACATCGCTCTGATGGAATCGCTCAGGTCCGAAGCGACTTGAACCCAGTGCGCATGTCGGCCACGATCGCCCCTGGCTGCTCCCACGCCGCAAAGTGGGCGCCCTTGTCGTGGGCGCTGTAGAGAAGCAGTTTTGGGTAGGCTCGCTCCGCCCAACTCTTCGGAGCGGTGTAGATCTCGTCCGGGAAGGCGCTCACGATCACCGGGAGTTGCACGCCTCTGGTATCGAAGAAGCCCCCTCCCTTTGACAGCGCTCGGGTTGTCCAGTACAGGCGCGCCGACGATATGGCCGTGTTCGTCAACCAGTAGAGAGTGATGTTGTCGAGGATATCGTCCCGGGTGAGGCCTTCGGGTTTCCCATCGAAGACCCGCACGATCAGATTGTAACTTGCCGCGTCGTGGTCGAGGATCCACGCGGCCAGGCCGACGGGTGAATCTGCGATCGCGTAGAGCGTCTGCGGGCGGAGCCCCATTTCGTTGGCGTAGGCGAGTCCCTTCTTGTAGAAGAAGTCCAGCTGGTCCCAGGCCCTCCGTTCGTCGGCGGAAAGACTCGATGGCGGCGGAGTCCCCGTCGCGAGCGCCTTGCTGATTTCGGTGGGAACGGTCGCCGGCATGTTGGTGGCAATGCCGAGCAGCTCCGGCGGCGCCTGAAGAGCCATGACCTCGGAGACGGCGTTTCCCCAATCGCCCCCCTGAGCCACGAATCGCGAATACCCCAGGCGCTTCATCAGGATCGTCCACGCTCGCGCAATGTGCGCGGGCTCCCAGTCGTTCGTCGTCGGCTTGCCTGAAAAGCCGTAGCCCGGCAGAGACGGAATCACCACATGGAACGCGTCCGCCACGCTCCCGCCATGCGCGGTGGGATTGGTGAGCGGATCGATGATCTTCATCTGCTCGATGAAAGAGCCTGGCCACCCATGGGTGACGATGACGGGCAGCGCATTCTCATGCTTCGAGCGCACGTGAATGAAGTGGATGTCGAGCCCGTCGATCTCGGTGATGAAGTGCGGCACGGCCTGCAGCCGTGCCTCACACTTGCTCCAGTCGTACTCGTTCCCCCAATAGCGTGCGAGTTTCTGGATCGTGGCGAATTGCACGCCTTGCGAGGCATCGGTGACCGTTTCCCGCTCAGGCCACCTGGTCACGTTGATGCGCTTGCGCAAGTCGGTGAGGTCTGAATCCGGAAACGAAATCCGGAACGGACGAATCGCGGTCGAGTCACCGGTCTTCTGCGTGGTCCCAGTCGTGGGTTCGGTCATGGCGTCGAGCCTCCGCGAAAAACTGAGCAAGCCCATGTGCCCAGCGGCAAGAGTGGCCGCTGCGACACCCGTGAAACGACGTCGGGTGAACTCGGATGGTTCTGACACGTGGAGCCTCCTTCAAACAGTGGCAGAAATGGGCGGAACGTGAGAACCTCAGGCTCAGCGCAGCGACTTGAACGCCGCCCTGAGCTCCCGAGCGAAGATCTCGGGCTGTTCCCACGCCGCGAAGTGGCCCCCTTTGTCGACCTGGTTGTAATAGATCAGTTTGGGATACGCCTTCTCCGTCCAGCCTTTCGGCGCTTGATACTGCTCGCCGGGAAAGACCGTGACGGCCACAGGGATCTTGACGCCCTTGGGGTTGAAGAACCCGCCCTTGTATTCCCAATAGAGACGAGACGCGGAGACCCCCGTGTTCGTCAGCCAATAGAGCGTGATGTTGTCGAGGATCTCGTCCCGCGTCAGCTCGCCAGCAGGGCTCGAGGTGCGGTGCAGCGCTGCAACGACCGCGGCCGCCGGCTGGCCGTCATGGTCGCCATGGTCGAGCAGATACGCGGCGAGGCCGACGGGCGAATCGG
>CAYLND010000038.1:0-26288 GCA_964384905.1 uncultured Acidobacteriota bacterium | reverse complement strand
CGAGCGGCTCCAGCTTTTTCCTGATCTCCGCGAGGGTGCGTTCGTCGAACCCCGACCCGACATGCGACGCGAAACGGAGCTTCCCCCTGTCCCAGTACCCGACGAGGATCGCGCCCAGCGACGTCCGCGAACCTTTGCCCCGCGTGTAGCCGCCGACGACGAACTCCGCGCTCCGGGTCGGCTTGACCTTCAGCCACGACGCGGAGCGCCGTCCCGACTCGTAGCGGCTGTCCTTGCGCTTGCCCACGACGCCCTCGAAGCCGCTCGCCAGGGCCGCCTCGTGCAGGGCCACGCCGTCCTCCGACGCGTGCACGAGCTGCACCCGCGGCGTGGGCAGAAGACACTGCGAGAGATACCGCCGCCGGTCGCGGTACGGCGCCTTGCGCAGGTCGACGCCGGCGAAATGCAGCAGGTCGAAACAGTAGAACACGACCGGCACGGTCTGCTCGGCCGCCGCCAGCTCCGCCGCCGCGTTCGCCTGGACGCGGTTCTGCAGCGCGTTGAAGGAAGGCCTGCCGGCCACGTCGAACGCCACGATCTCGCCGTCCAGGATCATCGCGCCCGCCGCCTGCCGGGCCAGCTCTTCGGTCAGGCCGGGGAACGACGGACCGAGATCGAGCCCGCGACGCGAGCGCAGTCTCACCCTCTTGCCGTCGACGAAGGCGAGCACCCGGTAGCCGTCGAGCTTGGGCTCCCACATCCAGTCGGGACGGTGGAACGGGGCGGCGCCGATCTCGGCGTGCATCGGCTCGAGTGTGTCCGGCATCGGCTCGACGTCGCCCGCGGGAACGAGGCGCGACGCCGGCAGACGCTGCGGGGTCGGCACGACCTTCATCTCGTCGACCGCGACGCCGGAAAGCACCGAGCGCTTCTGCGTCGTGACGTCGCTGGACGACACGAACCGGTCCTTGTGCTTGATCAGGAGCCAGACCTTGGCGTCCTTCGTGCGCACCAGCGCCCACGATCCCTTCACCTTCTCGCCGCGCAGCAGGACGCTCAGCTTTCCCTTCGCGAGCCCTTCCATCACCCGCTTTTCCGCCTCCTCGCGGGCGTGGAACCAGGTGCCGCCTTCGTCCGGCGAGTAGACGCCGCAGTCCCAGACGATCACTTCGCCCGCCCCGTACTGCCCCGGCGGTATGATCCCCTCGAACGACGCGTAGTCATAGGGGTGGTCCTCGACGTGGACGGCCAGGCGTTTTTCGCTCGGATTGAGCGACGGCCCTTTGGGGCAGGCCCAGGACTTGAGGACGCCGTCGCACTCGAGGCGCACGTCGTAGTGCATCGCCCGGGCCGCATGCTGCTGGATCACGAAGAGCAGCGGCCCGCCCCGGCGCTCGGCCATCGCGGGCCCCGGCTCGGGCGTGTGGTCGAAGGCCCGCTTGGCGGAGTACTCGTCGAGCAACGATGAGGGGGAGGTGAGGGGCCGGCTCGCGCGCTTGCTCTTCGCCACGGAAATCCTGAGTGCGACCATGCGCATGCTAACAGGAACGAGCGGCTATTCCTACAAGGAGTGGGTCGGGCCTTTCTACCCGGAGAAGCTGCCGGCGTCCGCCATGCTGCGCTACTACGCCGAGCGCTTCCCGACGGTGGAGATCAACAATACCTTCTATAGGATGCCGGCCGAGTCGATGCTCGAGGGCTGGGCGCGGGAGGTGCCCGGGAATTTCTCCTTCACGCTCAAGGCGCCGCGCCGCATCACGCACATCAAGCGCCTGAAGGGGGTCGAAGCCGAGGTGGCCGAATTCTCGCGGCGCGCGGCGGTCCTGGGCGACAGGCTCGGCATGCTGCTGTTCCAGCTGCCGCCGACCCTGAGGAAGGATCTTCCCCGCCTGCGCGATTTTCTCGCCGGACTGCCGCCCGGCCGGCGGGTCGCCGTGGAGTTTCGCCACGCCTCCTGGCAGGACGACGAGGTCTACGAGACGCTGCGGGCGCGCGCCGCGGCCCTGTGCGTCGCCGAGACCGACGAGGGCGTGTCGCCGCTCGTCTGCACCTCGGACGACGCTTATCTGCGCCTGCGACGCACCCGCTACGATGAAACCGATCTGCGCGCCTGGGCCGACCGTCTCGCGGCGCAGCCGCTGGCGACCGCCTACGTCTATTTCAAGCACGAGGACGAGGCGCTGGCCCCGCGGTTCGCCTCGATGCTCGCGGACGTGTGGCGCGCCGCGCAGGCGGAGACCCCTGAGGACCCCGGGCGATGAAGCGGACGGGAGACTCCCTGCGGCTCAGCGCCACCGACCTGGCCAATCATCTCGCCTGCCACCATCTGAGCCATCTCGATCTGGCCGCCGCTCGCGGCTCGAGGCGCCCGCCGGACTGGTTCTCTCCCGACGTCGCCATCCTCCGCCAGCGCGGCAGCGACCACGAGGAGGCTTTCCTGGGCCACCTCGAGCGTCAGGGGCTGCGCATCACGCGACTGGACGCGGATCCGGACGAGGGCAGGTCGTTCGAGCGCACGCTGTCGGCCATGCGCGACGGTCCCGACGTGATCGTGCAGGCGACGCTCATCCAGGAACGCTGGTCGGGCCGGGCGGACGTGCTGCGCCGCGTGCCGCGCCCGAGCCGTCTCGGGGACTGGTCCTACGAGGTCTGGGACACCAAGCTCGCCCGCGAGACCAAAGGGGGCGCGGTGCTCCAGATCTGCCTTTACTCCGACCTGCTCGAGGCGATTCAGGGAGCGCGGCCGGAGCACATGTACATCGTGCCGCCTCGTGTCGGCTTCAACCCCGACGCGTATCGGGTGGACGATTTCATGGCCTATTACCGGCTGGTGCGCCGGCGGCTCGAGGCGGTGATCCAGGCCGCGGGCTCGACGCCCAGCTATCCGGAGCCGGTGCCCCATTGCGACGTCTGCCGCTGGTGGCCCGAATGCGATTCTCAGTGGCGCCGGGACGACCACCTGAGTCTGGTCGCCGGGATCACCAGGCTGCAGACGCGCGAGTTCGAGGCGCGCGACCTGACGACCCTGGAGGCGCTGGCCTCGGAGCCCCTTCCCTTCTCGTGGAAGCCGACCCGGGGAGCGCTCGAGGCCTACGCCCGCGCGCGCGAGCAGGCGCGCGTCCAGCGGGACGGGCGCCGGGCGGGACGGGCGATCTACGAGCTCCTCCCGCCGCAGCCGGGTCGGGGTTTCGAGCGCCTGCCGGCCCCCTCTCCGGGCGACATCTTCTTCGACCTCGAAGGGGACCCCTTCGTCGGAGAGGCGGGTCGCGAGTACCTGTTCGGCTGGGTCACCGAGGAGAGCGGGGAAGACCCGTCGTATCAATCGCGCTGGGCGCTCCAGCCGGTCGAGGAGCGGGCGGCGTTCGAGGCGTTCGTCGACGTCGTCATGACGCGCTGGGCGCGGCACCCGGATCTGCACGTCTATCATTTCGCCCCCTACGAGCCGTCGGCGATCAAGCGCCTGATGGGCCGCTACGCGACGCGCGAGAACGAGGTCGACCGCATGCTGCGCGCCGGGCTGCTCGTCGATCTGCACGCCGTCGTCCGGCAGACTCTGCGGGCGAGCGTCGAGGAGTACTCGCTGAAGAAGCTCGAGGCGCTCTACGGGTACACCCGGGCCGCCGACCTCCGCGACGCGGGCGTGATGCTTCGGGTCGTGCAGCGGGCGCTGGAGCTCGAAGAGCCGGGGGCGATCGACGCCGAGGTCCGGCGGGTGGTCCAGGCGTACAACCGCGATGACTGCCTGTCCACGCTGTGGTTGTACCGCTGGCTCGAGGGCGTCCGCGCGGAGCAGGAAGCCGCTCGCGGCGCCGCGATCCCCAGACCGGCGCCGGAAGAGGGTCTGCCGAGCGAGAGCATCGCGGAGCGCGACCGCGAGGTGCGCGCAGTCATGGACGCGCTGCTCGACAGCACGCCACCGGCGCGCGCCGACCGTTCGGACGAGCAGCAGGCGCGCTGGCTGCTCGCCTACCTGCTCGACTGGCACCGGCGGGAGGACAAGGCGGGCTGGTGGGAGTTCTTCCGCCTCCAGGAGCTGTCGGACGAGGCCCTGCTCGACGAGAAAGCGGCGATTGCCGGGCTGCGCTTCGTCGAGCGCGTCCAGGGGGTCGGAGGGCGTCCCGTGGACCGATACCGGTTCCCGACTCAAGAGACCAGCATCCGCACCGGGGACAAGCTGCGGCTCCCGCTGCCCGCTGACCACGAATTCGGCCAGGTCGATTCCATCGACCTGGGAGCACACACGATCGATGTGAGGAAGCGGGGCGGTTGCGACCAGGTGCATCCGACCAGCGTCTTCTCGCAGGAGAATGTGCCCACGAAAGAGCTCGCCGCGTCGCTGCTCCGGCTCGGGCGCTGGGTCGCCACGAACGGGATCGACGCGCCGGGGAAGCATCGGGCGGCGCGCGATCTGCTGCTGGGACGGCCTCCCCGCGTCGTCGGCCACGCCGGCGGATCCCTGCGCGCCAATCGCGAGAACGGCGTGACCGCCGCGCGCCGGCTCGTGATGTCGCTCGAGCGCGGCACGCTCGCCATCCAGGGTCCGCCCGGAACGGGCAAGACGTTCACCGGAGCCCGGATGATCTGCGACCTCGTGCGCGCCGGCAGGAAGATCGGCGTCTGCGCGACCAGCCACAAAGTGATCCGCAACCTCCTCGACAAGGTCGTGGAGGCGGCGAAGCAGGAGAACGTCTCGCCGCGCTGCTGCCACAAGGCCCCGGAGGCGGGCGAGCCATCCGACGGCGGGATCGCGGAGGTCACCGACAACGCCAAGGCCCTCCACGCTCTCAAGTCGGGGGCCGCCCGCGTGCTGGGAGGGACCGCGTGGCTCTGGTCGCGCGAAGAGTTCTTCGAAGCCGTGGACGTCCTGTTCGTGGACGAAGCCGGCCAGATGTCGCTGGCCAACGTCCTGGCGATCGCGCAGTGCGCCCGCTCCATGGTCCTCCTGGGCGACCCGCGCCAGCTCGACCAGCCGCTTCAGGGCAGCCATCCGGAAGGGACGGACCTCTCCGCCCTCGAGCATCTGCTCCAGGGCCGCAAGACGATCGCCGACGATCGCGGCCTGTTCCTCGAAGAGACCTGGCGGCTCCATCCCGCGATCTGCGCCCTGACTTCGGAGTTGTTCTACGACGGGCGGCTGCACGCGCGTCCCGGTCTCGAGCGTCAGGCGATCCTCGGCCCCGTGCCGATCGCCGGCGCGGGGCTGTGGTTCCTGCCGGTGCGGCACGATGGGAACCAGAGCTCGAGTCCGGAGGAGGTCGAGACCGTGGCCTCACTGGTCGGACGGCTGACGGCCGGAGACGTCCGCTGGCGGGACCGCGGAGGAGACGAGCACTCTCTGGAGCTGGACGACATCCTGATCATCGCCCCTTACAACGCCCAGGTGGCCGACCTGAGCGCGCGCCTCCCGGGCGCGCGCGTCGGCACCGTCGATCGGTTCCAGGGGCGGGAGGCGCCGGTCGTCGTCTATTCCATGACGACGTCGAGCCCCGCGGACGCGCCGCACGGCATGGAGTTCCTCTACAGTCTCAACCGGTTCAACGTCGCCACCTCGCGCGCGCGCTGCGCCTGCGTCGTCGTCGGGAATCCCCTGCTGTTCGAGCCGGAGTGCCAGACGCCGAGGCAGATGCAGCTCGCGAACGCCTTCTGCCGGTACCTGGAGCTGGCGCAGGAGCTGCGTCCCGGCGAGATCCGCCGGCCCCAGGCCGCCCCGGGCGGCACGGCGCGCGCGGCGGAGCCGTTCCAGCATCGGTTCCCGTTCGAATCGTAGCCATGCCTCATCTCTTCGAGCGTGCCTCGAGCGGTCGCGCCAAATGCCGAGGTTGCGGGCGGCGCATCGACCAGGGGGAGTGGCGCTTCGGCGAGCGCATCCCGAACCCGTTCGCGGAGGGCGAGACGACGCTCTGGTTCCATCCCTCGTGCGCGGCCTACAAGCGTCCGGAGTCGCTCCTCGAGACCCTCGCACAGGCGCCCGCGGATCTGCCCGCCCCGGACACGCTCGAGCGCGCGGCGCGCGGCAACTCGGCCCACCGGCGCCTGCCCCGGATCAGCGGCGCCGAGCGCGCTCCGACCGGTCAGGCCCGGTGCCGCAGCTGTCGCGAGCCGATCGTCCGCGGGGCCTGGCGCATCCGCCTCGTGTTCTACGAGGAGGGCCGCTTCTCCCCCGCAGGCTTCGTGCATCTCGCCTGTCGCGCGGACTACTTCGAGAACCACGACATCCTGGGTCCGCTGCTGCACTTCAGCCCGGAGCTGAGCGACGAGGAGCGCGCCGAGCTGGTGCGCGCCTGCGGGGCGGCCTGAGAAAAAGCCGCCCACGGACGCGCTTTGGGGTGGCGTGAAGGACACGCGGTCCTCAGGGCTCGATGGCGTATTCGATGGTGACGACCACGCGCGCGATCTTGTCCTCGGTGGTCGTGTCGTAGGTGCCGCCGTACTCGGAGACGTCGGTGGTGGCGCCCGGGGCCAGGATGTTGAAGGCCCCTTGCGAGGCGGAACGCATGCGGCCCGCCTGCACCCCGCCGTTCTTCGCGAACTCCTCCGCGCGGGCGCGCGCGTCGCGGGTGGCGGCCCCGATCAGGGACATTTTCACCTGCTCCAGGTTGGAGACCAGGTATCGCGGATCTTCATATTCGATCGAGTGACCGTCCGCCTTGAACTGCACCGCGGCCTTGCGTGCCTTGTCGACGAGATCCAGATCGGACGATGTCACCACGTACCGCTCAGAGGTCAACCCTCAAGAGCGGCGGCCCGCGGCGCGCCGGCGATCCGTCTCACGGTCTCGATGGTGTCCGCCTCGTCGGCCTTCTTGTCGTCCCGGTAGCGCACCAGCCGCGCGAACCGCAGCGCGAGGCCGCCCGGATAGAGCGGGCTGGCCTGCAGCCCGTTGAACGCCACTTCGACCACGAGCTCGGGCCGCACGTACACGACGATTCCCTCCCGGCGGGTCTCGAGCTGCGACAGGCGCTTCGTCTGCCACTCGAGAACCTCGTCCGTCATGCCTTTGAACGTCTTGCCGAGCATGACGAAGCCGCCCGCCGGGTCGCGCGCGCCCAGGTGGAGGTTCGAGAGCCACCCGCGACGGCGCCCGTGCCCCCATTCGGCCGCGAGCACGACGAGATCCAGCGTGTCGATCTTCTTGATCTTCAACCACGCGGCGCCGCGCGCGCCCCCTTCGTAGGGAGCGTGCAGGTCCTTGGCGACGAGGCCTTCGTGCCCGGCGCGGATCGCGGCCTCGAAGAACGATTGCGCCTCCGCGGCGTCGCCCGTGACCAGGCGCGCCGGCCGTCGCGTCACCGGAACACGCTGCGCCAGTCGATCGTAGCGCCGCTCGTAATTCTCCTCCAGCAACGTGGCGCCGTCGGCGTAGACGAGGTCGAAGAAGAACGCCGTGACGGGGATCTCGCCTCTCAGCTTCTCCACATCGAGCTTGCGTCCGAAGCGCCGCATCGTGCTCTGGAAGGGAAGCGGCCGGCCGCCGTCCTCCAGCGCGATCGCCTCGCCGTCGAGGATCGCGTCCTTGAACCCGAAAGCCCGCGCCGCGGCGACGACTTCGGGGACGGCGACCGTGACCTCGTTCATGAGTCGCGAGAACACCCGGACCTGCGTGCCGCTCGCGTGCACCTGGATGCGCGCCCCGTCCAGCTTGTGCTCGAAGGCGGCCTCGCCCAGGCGGCCGAGCGCGTCCTGCACGCCCTCGGCGGTCTGGGCCAGCATCGGTCGTATCGGCCGGAACAGCTGCACGTCGTAGCGCGCCAACCCGGCCGCGCCCTCGGCGAGCGCCGCCCGCGCGACGGCGCCCAGATCGCCTGCCAGCATGGCGGCGCGACGGACCTCCGCGGTCGGAAGGCCGGAGGCTCTGGCGACGGCCTCGACCATGAGCCCTTCGAGAGCACCCTGGCGCAGCTCGCCGATCAGGAGGCGGACGAGGAAGTCCTGCTCTTCGGCCGTGGCGCGCGCCAGGAGCGCCCGCAGCAGAGCGCTGCGCGCCGCGGCCGAGCCCTTTCCGATGGTCGACGCGAAGCGCTCGAGGGTCTCATCGACCTCGAGGATAGAGAGACCCGGCATCCCCGATGGCTCGACCCGCACCGCCTGGATGGTGGCCCAGCCCGCTCCGAGCTTCGGCTGCCGCACGCTTCCCGAAAGGTAGGCGATCGCGATCTCGATCTCCTCCGGCGCCGCCTCCCGGAGGAGCGCGGCCAGATGATCGATCTTCGCGAGCCGCGAGGAGGTGCCCGCGACGACGAGCGAGGTCCGAACGAGCCGCTGGAGGAGCATCGGTGACCCTTCGTGTCGGGCGTAGCGTAACAGGATCACTCCCGCGCGGTGGCATGACCGGCGTACGAATTCGTTGTACGATCCTCCAGGCTCGATCGTCGAGGAGCCCTGCATGGCCGAGCGAGAAGGGGAAGGTTTCGTCGTCGTTCGCGGGCCGACGAGCGGGCTCGCGCAGGAGATCTCCGTCGGACGCCACACGCTCCGGGGCGACGAGCCCGCGTCCGCGGGAGGCACCGACACCGGCCCGTCGCCCTACGATTTCCTCTGTGTCGCGCTCGGCACCTGCACTTCGATCACGCTCGGCCTCTACGCGCGGCGGAAGAAGTGGGCGCTCGAGTCGGTCACGGTCCGCCTCCGTCACGCCAAGGTGCACGCGGCAGACAGCGCGAACGGCGAGACGAACGAGGGGCTCCTCGATCGGATCGAGCGCGAGATCACGCTCCATGGTCCACTCTCGTCCGAACAGCGCGCGCGCCTCCTCGAGATCGCGAACCGCTGTCCCGTGCACAGGACACTGACCTCGAAGATCATCATCGACACGAGCCTCGCGTCCTGACGACGCCCGAATCCTCCCTGCGCCTCACGACTTCCCGCTCTGGAAGACTTCCTCGATCGTCATCGCGAAGAGACGCGAGATGCGGAAGGCCAGGGGAAGGCTGGGATCGTACTTTTCCGTCTCGATGGCGTTGACCGTCTGCCGCGAGACGTCGAGCTTCGCGGCCAGGTCGGCCTGCGACCATCCCTTCTCCGCCCTCAGGATCCGCAGCCGGTTTTTCATCGGTAGCGCCGGTACGCAATCAGCATCCCGGCGATCCACAGCAGCACCATCGCCGGCCAGATGGCGAAGACCCAATCGAGGCGCGTGGCCAGGGCCTTTTCCAGGAACCCGTAGGTCGAGCACAGGATGCCGGCGCCGACGAAGGCGATGGCGAGCGCCTCGAGCTGGATGCGCCGCTGCATCTCGTCGAGGTGCCGGAGCGCCCGTAGTGGCATCACCACGACGACGGCGGTGGCCAGGCTCTGGATCAGGGCGAATCCGATCCGGGCCGCCGTCCCCGGCGGGAACTGACGCTCGCCGAGCGCGGCCGCGATGATGATCAGGGCGGCGACGGCGGCGACCCCGATGTACCTGGCGTTGTGGGACGTGTCCATACAGCCCTCCAGCTCCGTACCCAGGCCTTCTGCTCTCATGTGAACCTCCCTTCGAATGAGCCGTCAATGTACAGCATCCTTTACATTATGTCAAGTATTCTTTACAGACATTCTGAGGGTTGCCGCGACCTGTCCAGGGCCGGTCTTCCCGACCCCGCGCCGAGACGCTAAGATGCCGGCCTGGTCCGGGGTCTCAGAGACCCGAGGAGGATTCGCATGAAACGGAAGATCGCCTATTGGGTCACGACCGGTCCCTTGTCGGCGATGTCGTTCCTCGCCGCTTACGCGTACCTGTCCGGCGGACAGCAGGCGGTGGAGGGATTTGCGCACGTGGGATACCCGCAGCAGCTGCGAGTGATCCTGGGCATCGCCAAGCCGCTCGGGGCGATCGCGCTGGTCGTCCCTGGCTTCGCCGTACTCAAGGAATGGGCCTACGCGGGATTCACCTTTGCGTGGATCGCCGCCGCCTGCGCCCATTACCTCGCCGGCGAAACGACATGGCCGATGCCGCTGATCTTCCTGGCGCTGCTTGCGGTGAGCTACTTCACGCGCGACGAAAGCCGGCGGGTGAAGGGGTAGTCGGGGCGGCTATCAATCCTCGAGACCCAGGCGCCGGCGCAGATGCGCCAGCTCCCTCTGGAGAGATTCCATGCGGTCCCTCATCTCGAGGATCGCCGCGACGCCCGCCAGGTTCACTCCCAGGTCGCGCCTGAGGCGCGCGATGCGCCGCAGGCGGTCGACCGCGTCGGCCGCGAACAGATCGCGCGCGCCGCCCGCGACGGGGTCGAGCAGACCGTACCGGACGAACGTCTCGATCTGCCCCGGGTGCAGGCCGGCGGCCCGGGCCAGCTCCTCGGCGGTCAAAACCGCGTGCTCGGTGCGCCAGAGGATCATCGCCCTGGTCTCCTTCTTCATCGCCCGCCTCAATTCGAGGACCGCCGGGCGTCGAAGGTCGATTCGGACGCGAGCTTCTTCAACAGCTCGACCTCCTTCTCGGTCGGTCGGGGCGGCACGACGATCCTGAGCCGCACGAACTGGTCGCCCCGGCCGCCGTTCGGGAGGGCCGCCCCCTTCCCTTTCAGGCGCAGCGTGCTGCCGCCCTGGCTGTTCCGGGGAATGCGCATCTCGACCGGCCCGTCCAGCGTCGGCACCTCGACCTGGCCTCCCAGGACCGCCTCCCAGGGGGCGATCGGCAGCTCCACCTCGACGTCGCCGCCGTCCTCGAGGCGGAAGCGCTCGTGCGGGGTGATGTGCACGCGCAGGTACAGGTCACCGCGCCCGCCACGGCCGAGGCCGGCGCCCCCCTTGCCCGGAACGCGAATGACCGACCCGTCCTGCACGCCGCGCGGGATGTTCACGGTGAAATTCTCGAGCCGGGTCGGCTCTTCGAGGGGGATGCGGACCGCCCTGCTGGTGCCGCGGTGCGCCTCCTCCAGAGTGACCGCGACTTCCGATTCCACGTCGCCGCCGCGCGCGGTCGACGCGAAGCCGGGCCCGCCCGGACGCCGGCCTCCGAAGAGCATCTCGAAGAAGTCGCTGAACCCGCCGACGTGCCCGCCCCCCGAGAACAAGTCGCCCAGGTCGCCGGCCTGCGACCGGAACGACTCCGCGCCCGGAGGAGGAGTGAAATCCATCCCCGACTTCCAGTCCTTGCCCAGAGCATCGTAGCGCCGTCGCTTCTCCTTGTCGGACAGGACCTCGTAGGCTTCGTTGACCTCCTTGAAGCGCTCCTCGGCTGCCTTGTTTCCGGGATTGAGGTCCGGATGGAACTTGCGCGCCAGCTTCCGGTACGTCTTCTTGAGCTGCTCGTCGCTCACGTCACGCGCGACGCCGAGCGTGTCGTAGTAGTCGCGGAATTTCACGGCCATCCGGTCATGCTACCCCGGGAGGTGAAGCCCTACAATAGGGACCGATGACGGCGGGACGCTCGGTCGTTCGAGGTGACACCACCGGACATGCCCTCTGATGACGCCGAGGCCCAGCGGATCGAGCTCGAGGACGGCCAGACCGTCTCCGGTCTCCTGAGGACACCGCACAGGCCGATCGCCTGCCTGGTGCTCGCGCATGGAGCGGGCGCCGGCATGACGCACCCGTTCCTGACGGCGGTCGCCGCCGGGCTTGCCGAGCGGGGGATCGCCACGCTGCGCTACCAGTTCCCTTACATGGAGCGAGGCTCGCGGCGACCGGACCAGCCCCGGCTCGCTCAGTCGACCGTCCGCGCCGCGCTCGCGGCGGCGCGACGCCTCGTCCCGGAGCTCCCGCTCTTCGCGGGCGGCAAGTCGTTCGGCGGCCGCATGACCTCCCAGGCACAGGCGGAAGCGCCGCTGCCCGGCGTCCGCGGCCTCGTCTTCCTGGGCTTTCCGCTGCACGCACCGGGACGTCCATCGGACGAGCGTGGCAGGCATCTCCTCGACGTGCAGGTTCCGATGCTCTTCCTGCAGGGAACGCGCGATGATTTTGCGGACCTGTCCCTCCTGCGGCCGCTGATCGACCGACTCGGGGCGCGCGCCACGCTGGAGCTCATCGCCGACGCGGATCACTCGTTCCACGTTCCCGCCCGGACCGGACGCACGGACGACGAGATCCTCGCCGGAATGCTGGAGAGACTGCGGGCGTGGATCGACGATCCCACCGCGCGCTTGTAAGGGCGGTGGTACGATGCGCTCGCGATGACACCCGCCCAGGGAACGACTCTCGACCGGTACCGGCTGGAGGAGAAGATCGGCGCCGGGGGGATGGGAGAGGTCTGGAAGGCGACCGACCTGACCCTCGACCGTCTGGTCGCGGTGAAGATCCTCCCCGAGGCGTTTTCCGCCGACCCGCAGCGCGTCGCCCGCTTCGAGCGGGAGGCGAAGCTTCTGGCCTCGCTCAATCACGCCAACATCGCCATGATCCACGGGCTGCACAGCGTGCAGGGGATGCACTTCCTGGCGATGGAGCTGGTCTCGGGCGAGGACCTCGCCGAGCGCCTGAATCGCGGCGCGCTGCCGCTCGACGTGGCGCTCGACATCGCGCGCCAGCTGGCCGAGGCGCTGGAGGCGGCGCACGACAGCGGAGTGGTGCACCGCGACCTGAAACCGGCGAACATCCAGATCGCCGCCGACGGCAGGGTGAAGGTGCTCGACTTCGGGCTCGCCAAGGCGTTCGAGAACGACCCCGCCTCCTCCAAGCCGGCCCTGACACACTCGCCGACGATGACGGCGGCCGCGACGATGGCCGGCGTGATCCTCGGGACCGCCGCCTACATGAGCCCCGAGCAGGCCCGCGGGCTGTCTGCAGACCGGCGGGCCGACGTCTGGGCGTTCGGTTGCGTGCTGTACGAGATGCTGACCGGACGCCGGCTGTTCGAGGGGGAAACGGTCTCCGACACCCTGGCGGCCGTGTTGAAGACCGAGCCCAACTGGAGGACTCTCCCCTCCTCGACGCCGGCCGGGGTCAGGACGCTCCTGCGCCGCTGCCTCGTCAAGGATCCCAGGAAACGGCTGCAGGCGATCGGCGACGCGCGCATCGCCATCGAGGAGACTCTGGCTCGCCCCGAGGCGGGCGAGGACCCTCAGGAGGGCGCGGCGACGCGCGCGCCCGGCCTGCGAAGACGCGAGCTGCTCGCCTGGCTGATCGCGGCCGGTCTCGGCGTATTTTGCCTGGCGCTCGCCGCCGCGAGGCTCCGCACCGCGCCCGCCTCACCGAGCGCGATGGTGCGCGCCTCGCTCAATCCACCGCTTCACACCAGTTTCGATCTGGCCGCGGACCGCAGCGGCGGCCTGTCGTTCTCCCCCGACGGGAGGTACGTCACCTTCCCCCTGCGCACGGCCGACGGGGACAAATCGCTCTGGGTCCGGTCGCTCGACTCTCTCGACGCCCGGCCGCTGCCGGGGACGCGGGGGGGGAACTGGCCCTTCTGGTCCCCCGACAGTCAGCAGATCGCCTTTTTCGCCGGCGGAAAACTGAGGCGCATCGACCTTGCGGGGTCGCCGTCGATCGCCATCTGCGATGCCTCCGACGGCCGCGGCGGCGACTGGAACCGCGACGGAATCATCCTGTTCGCGCCGACGGCGAACAGCGGCATCTTCAGAGTGCCGGCATCCGGGGGGCATCCACAGGCGATCACCCAGCTCGACGCCCAGGCGAAGGAGACGACGCACCGCTGGCCGACCTTCCTGCCCGACGGCCGGCACTTCCTGTTCCTGGCGGGGAGCCACAACGGCGACCTCCACAGCGAAGCGAACGCCGTCTATCTCGCCGAGCTGGGCAAGGAAGGGCGCCGGCGTCTTCTGCTCGCCCGCTCCAACATCGTCTACGATTCGGGGCACCTCCTCTACGTGCGCGACCGCGCGCTCCTCGCCCAGCCGTTCGACCCGGATCGACTCGAGCTGACCGGCGACCCCACTTCCATCGCCGAGAACGTGGCGATCGAGACGAACTTCTTCCGCACCGTTTTCGCCTCGTCCCGCGGCGGCAGCCTGCTGTTCCAGGCCGCCTCCGCCACCTCCGGCGTGCGACTGACCTGGTTCGGACGCGACGGCAAGCCGATCGGCAAGGCGGGTGACGTCAGCGGGCTCCTGGGCAGCTATCAGTGGCTGACGCTGTCCCCTGACGGCAAGCGCGCGGCCTACAGCCAGTCCGACCCCGAGTCGGGACGGGCGAACATCTGGATCTCCGATTTCGAGCGCGGCGTCCGCTCCCGTCTCACGTTCGAGCCGGTCAGCGTGAGCTACGGCGGGCTCTGGTCTCCGGATGGACAGCAGATCGTCTACTCCGTCTCCGCGCTGCACGACGATCTCTACATCCGCAAGGCGAGCGGCAGCGACCCGGTGGTCCTGGTGCACTCCGAAGCGGACAAGCAGGCCACCGACTGGTCGCGGGACGGGCGCGACCTCCTCTTCGACTCCGTGGGCGACAAGCCCGGTTCGACGTGGGGCATCTGGATCGTCCCGCTGGGTGAGAGGGACAAGCCGCGGCCGTTCATCGACACGGAGGCCACCGAGCGAGGCGGCCGGTTCTCCCCCGACTCACGCTGGATGCTGTACACCTCCGACGAGTCCGGCCGGACCGAAGTCTACGTCGTGCCGTTCCCGGGACCCGGCGGCAAGTGGCAGGTGTCCACCAGCGGCGCCACGACCGCCTGGTGGACTCAGGAGGGGAAGGAGATCGTCTATCTCAGCCCCGATCTCACCGTCATGTCGGTGCCGGTGCGCTCGACCGCCGCCACGTTCGTGGCCGACACGCCCCGCCCGCTGTTCCGCGTGCCGCTCGCCCTCGCCGCCGACGTGACGCGGGACGGCCAGCGATTCCTCGTGGTCATGCGCCCCGAGGACGAGCAGCAGGAGCCGCTGACGCTGGTCACGAACTGGCCCGCCGGCCTCAAACGCCCCTGAAGCCCGATCGCCGTGCAGAAGCGCAGGTCGCGATGAGCCGGCGGTCTCGCTGCGCGCCGCGCCTCCTGCCGGCCGTGCTCGCGGCGCTCGGCGTCGCCTCGACCTCGGCCTGGGCGGTGGACGAGATCCAGGTCTACAACGCGGAGATCAATCGCCCCGGGCAGTTCAGCCTGCAGTGGCACGGCAACTACATCGCGCGCGGAATCGCCCGGGCGGAATTCCCGGGCGGGCTCGTGCCCTCGCACTCTCTCAACGGGACCCCGGAGTTCGCCTATGGTGTCGTCGACTGGTGGGAGGTGGGCGCCTACCTGCCGTACGCCGTTGAGCGCGGCGACCGCTTCCGGTGGGGCGGCGCCAAGCTGAGGACGCTGTTCGTCAGCCCGGACGCCGCGACGCGGCGCTTCTTCTACGGCCTCAACATCGAGCTGTCCTGGGCGACCAGGGCGTTTTCCCCCGGCGCGTGGGGATCCGAGGTGCGGCCGATTGTCGGTTGGCGAAGCCGGCGGGTGGAGTTGATCTTCAATCCGATCGTCGATGTCCCGCTGAGCGGCGACGGCCGCGCCGCCCTCTTCGCCCCCGCCACGCGCCTCGCCTGGATCGTCTCGCCCGCGTGGGCGTTCGGTCTCGAGCACTACGCCGAGCTGGGGCCGCTCCGCGCCTTCCTGCCGCGGGACGAGCGGCAGCAGGAACTGTACGCCGTCGCCGACCGTTCCGACCGCTCGTTCGACGTCGAGCTCGGCGTCGGCCACGGCTTCACGCCGGCGTCGAACGACTGGACGGCGAAGTTCATCCTGAGCCGGGCATTCTGATCGAGCGCTGACATCTTTTTACAGAGATCGGACGGACTTTTACATCGTCCTGGAGCAGAGTTCCGCCCGGCGGGGCGCCGCGAACGTCCGCGGCGCCATCATCGAATTGCAGCCGCCAAGGCTTTTCGGGGGGGTGATGAACCGCTTGCTCCACGCTTCGTCGGCCGGACCCCGGACCCTCCTCGTCTGTCTCGCGCTCGCGTCCCTCACGCCGTCGGGAGCGCCACAGGCCGCCGCAGGTCAGGACGCGGTGGCGCGCGTTCGGCTGGAGTTCGATCGCCTTCGCCAATCCTTGAAGGAGAGACCCATCGCAGGGACCGACCAGGCCGCCGTGTCCGAGGCCACCGACGCGGCGCTCCAGACTTCGGCGGCGGCGCTCGATGCCGGCCGCCTCTACCTGAGCCTGGAGAACCTCGACCGGGCGAGCGAACTGATCGAGGGCGCCCGGTTCGCGGCGGACAAGGCCGAGTCGGTGGCTTCGGGACTCCCCGCGTTCGAGTCGATCTGGGAGGAGACGAGCCGGGGGATCGCCCCGCGGCGAGGCCGTCCAGACGAACGACCCCGGCGTCGCTCGTGCGCGGCCGCGCGGGCGCTGTCGGAGAGCGCCCGGGGGAGGGTGGTCCCGCTGATGGAAGGGGGCCGCGGCTTCGCCGTCGCGACCAGGCCGTCGGACGGTCTCTTCTATCTCGGCCAGGCCCGGGGCGCGGCGGCGTTCGCCGACTTCTGCGCCTCGCTGGATCTCCCCGGAACCGCGGCCCCCTTCCCGCTCCGTTCCATGCTGCCCGAGCTGCATCGTCTCCAGGAGAAGGCGACCGCCGCGTTCCGGCCGCCGCGCTCCATCGAGCTGCACGATCGCTTCATCGCGCTCAACTCGACTCTGAAGCTCGGGCTCGAGCTCGACGCGGCGCAAGCGTACGCGGGCTCCGTCTACGAGTACCTGGAGGCGGTCCGGCACGACGGCATGCTCGAGGCGCCGCCGCTCGACGCCGCCGGCCAATCGAAGGTCACGGAGGACCTGGCCGCCGCGCGCGCCCGCCTCGACGCATCGCAGCGCGACGAATCGATCGCCCGGATCTTCCTCGAGCGCGCGGCGTCGCAGGCCGCGCACGCCGACGGATCCGCCCCGAGCGCCGACGAGTGGAGGAGCGCCCGCGTGATCCTGGACAGGGTGCTGCCGGCGTACTTCGCGGCGCGCGTGACGGAGACCGCCGCCCGGCGGTCCTCCCGGAGATCGATCCGGATGACGCTCGTCCGCTGGCCCTATACGTGAAACATCTCCGACCCGGCAAGTTTGCTGGCGCAGGAGGTGGCGGCGAAGTACCCCGGATCCGTCACGTTCGTGAGCGAGAATCTCGGGGCGTCCCGCCTCGCGGACCGTTTCGGGGTGAAAGGGTACCCGGCGGTGTTCCTGGACGACATCCTGGTCGCGAGCCCGCGTGAGTTCGGCTACTTCCGCGAGGTCGAGGGAGCGGGGCGCTACGCCCCCTGGAAGAGCGCCGACAGCCAGGCGCGCTTCGAGGCCGATCTCACGCGCATGGTCGATCTCATGCTGGCCGGCCGGAAGGACCTGGTCCGTGGCGAGAGCCCGGACGCCGGCAGCGCTTCGACGACGATCGCGGGCCTGCCCGCGCTGTCGCTGACCGATCTCTCCGGCCGCCCGATCGCGGCCGCGGATCTCGCCGGCCGCGTGGTGCTGGTCGAGTTCTGGGCCACCTGGTGCCCTCCCTGTCGATCGACTCTCGACTGGCTCGGCGGCCTGAAGAAGACACACGGCGACCGGATCGCCGTCGTCGCGCTGGCCGTCGACTCTCCGGACGATCAGGTCCGCTCGACGGTGGCCTCCGCGAGCCCCGACCTGCGCTGGGCCGTCGCCGACGAGGGCACCGCCCGGGCTTTCGGCGACATCACCGCGGTCCCCACGCTCTTTCTGTTCGATCGGCAAGGCCGGACCGCCCGCGTGTCGTACGGCGCGCCGCCCGACCTGCACGAGCAGATCGGCCAGGCCATCGAGTCGCTGTTGAAAGCGGGGCCGACCCGCGATTGAGGGATGCCGAGCAGGCCGTTCAGCGTCTCCACGTCCGCGAGGCGGCCCGCGTCACGCTTCCCAGATCGTCGAGGGCCCGGGAGAGGCTTCGAAGTCCCCGGGCGAGAGAGGCCGGTGGGCAACCGAAGCTGATCCGGATGAAGCGGGGCGACTCGAAGAAGCGGCCCGGGACCACCAGCGTCCGGTAGCGGCGGAGCAGGTGGCGGGCGAACGTCTCGGAGTCGAGCCCCGCCGGAAGGCGCGCGAACAGGACGTTCCCGCCCGGCGGGACGCGGGCGCGCAGGCGGCCCTCCCGGGCCAGGAAGTGCTTCACCCGATCCAGGTTGGGGCCGAGGATCGCGCGGGCGCGCCTGCGGATCGCGGCGAGGTTCCGCAGGGCCGCCAGGGTCATCCGCTCTCCGGGGGCCACGCCGTTGACCCCGAGCAGATCGTGGATCGTCCCCGCCCTGGCGATGACGCGTCGCGGTCCCAGGATCCATCCCGCACGCAGCCCATCCAGGCCGTACGCCTTCGTCAGACTGTTGGTCGCGATGACGTTGGGCCCCGCGTGGACCGACGACTCCGTGCGTGCGCCGAAGAGGCACTCGCGATAGACCTCGTCCACCAGGAGATACGCCCCCACGCGCGCGAGGGACCGTGCCATCTCCCGCAGCACGGCTGGATCGATCCGAGTCCCCGAGGGGTTGTGGAGGTTCGTCACGATGGCCAGGCGCGTGCGTCGCGTCACGAGAGAGGCGAAGCGATCGGGATCGATCGCCCAGCCATCCTCGAACCGGCGATCGATCCTCCGGATCCTGCAGCCCATCGTCTGAGGGAGGCGCAGGAGCGGCTCGTACGTCGGGCGCTCCACGATCACCTCGGCGCCCGCACCCGCCCCGTCGAGGACCGCCGCGCACGCGACCCAGTTGGCGAGGCTCGTCCCGCCCGAGACGGTCAGGACCCGGTCCGCCGGCACGCGATAGCGCCGGCCGAGGGCCAGGAGAAGCGGCGGCCAGCCGTACCCCGCGGGGTGGTGCGTCGCGAGGTCGCGCGGGGAAAGGCGCAGCAGTCCGGGCGGACAGGGCTCGAGGCCGCTGCGCGCCAGGTTGCTCCGGGCAGTCGGCATCGCTTTCGCCCAGCTCATGTACGCGATCTCGGTGAACTTCACCTCACGTCTCCTTCCTGGCGGCGGCGAACGGATAGGAGGCCGCCGCCAGCAGAAGGATCGCCGATCCGATCAGCGATTGCACGGTATAGGCGAGGAAGCTGTTGAGGACGATTCCCGCCGCGACCGCCACGAAGATCAGCGTCGTGAGCGGATAGCCCGGCATGGCGACCAGCCCCGGGACTCGGGCCTGCCGGCGGCGCAGGATGAAGATCGATCCGACCGTCAGCCCGAAGAAGAGCCAGTCGGCGAAAACCACGAAGGACAGAAGCTGGTCGTAGGTGTTCGTGGCGAGGAGGACGATCGAGACGGCCGCCTGGAGCCACAGCATGAAGACGGGCGTCCGCCAGCGCGGGTGCAGCGTGCCGGCCCGGCGCAGGAAGAGTCCGTCGCGCGCCATCGCGTAATACAGGCGCGGCCCCGTCAGGATGATCACCGACAGGAACCCGAGGGCCGAGACGACGATCAGGCCGCCGACGAATCGCGCGCCCGCCTCCCCCGCCACGGCCCGGGCCGCGTCGGCGGCGAGCGCGGGGGAGGCCGCCACCTGAGCCGGCGTGAGCACCCGCAGGTAGGCCAGGTTGAGACCCACGTACAGGAGGACGACCACGATCACGCCGAGGACGTACGCGCGCGGCAGGTTGCGCGCCGGGTCGCGGATCTCGCCGGCCACCGAGCCGCAATTCTGCCACCCTCCGTACGCGAACATGATCGGGACGAGCGCCGTGAGCAGGAGCCCCGCCCACGACGGGCTCGGCGAGGCGAGGACCGACGCGTCGTAGCGGCTCGCCGACGATCCGGTGCGCAGGAAGGCGAACGCGACGAGGCCGAAGATCCCGAGGACCTTCACCGCCATGAGGGCGTTGTTCACGTGCTTCCCCGCGCGGATGCCGACGGCGTTGATCGCGGTCAGGATCAGGAGCGCCGCCGCGGCGGCGGCCCGGACCCCCGCCGGTCCCAGCGGGACGAACGACGCGTCGAGGTAGGAGGCGAACAGGATCGCGACGGCGGCGATCGAGCCTCCGTTGATGATGAACAGGAGCGCCACGCCGTAGAGGTAACCGACCACGGGATGCCAGGCGCGGGCGAGGTAGACGTACTGGCCGCCGACGACCGGCAGGCGCGACGCCAGCTCGGCGTAGGCGAACCCTCCCAGGAGGGCGAGACCGCCGCCGGCGATCCACGCGGCGACGATCAGGATCGGCTCGCCGACGATCCGCGCGACGTTGGAGGGGTTGGCGAAGATCCCCACGCCGACGATCGCCCCGGCGACCACCACCGACGCGTCCAGGAGATTCAGCTCGCGCCGGAACTCCACCGCGCCGGGGTTCTCCGGCATCAGCGCGCGCCGCCCAGGAGGAAAAGCCGCGTCCGGTCCATGCAGGCTGCGTCGTATCTTACTTCGCCGAGGCCTCCGGTGGAGCCTCTCGGCCACGCGAGTCACGCCGGGGCCTTTGCTGGATTGCCGAGTTCTGGTAGCATCGGCTTCATACCTTTTCTCGAGGTCCGTCACGATGACCGCGTCTGAACTGGCGCTGGCGGCCGGAGTCCTCCTCGCGGCGGTTCTCGTGGGAGCGCTGATCCCCGCGATTCTGCAGCTGCGCCGGACGTTGAAAAAGGCCGAGGACAGGCTGGACAGCACCGGAGCGCGGCTCGATCGGGTGCTCGACGAGCTGGCCGTCACGACATCCCGCATCAACCAGCTCGGCCCGGAGTTCCGGGATCGCAAGGAGCGGATTAAAGAGTTCCTGGATGAGATCGGCGAGCTGAGCCGGCCGCTACGCCAGGCGCGCGCATCGCTGGGCAAGACCGCGATGGTGATCGGGGCCCTGGGACCCGCGATCGCCGCGGCGCTGAAGGCCTTCGTGACGAAGGAGGAGGCTCGCGGCGAACCGTCCACACCCCGAGCCGAGCGACGCCGCGCCAGGCGGACGGCACCGTCCGAGGACTCCCCCCTTTCGGAGACGATCCGGAATGCCGACTGAAGGGCGCGGCGACGACTGGGCTTACGTTCTGACCTTCCTGGCTGGAGCGCTCACGGGCGCCGCCATCGCCCTGCTCGCGGCCCCGCGATCCGGCCGAGAGACGCGCGAGCGTCTGCGCCAGCGTGCGCGCGCCGCCGGCGACCAGGCGCGCGACCTGCGCGAGGATCTGCGCTCCTCCTACCTTCGGGCCGCGCGGGCGGCTCAGGAATCGTTTCTCGCCGCGCTCGATCCGGAGACGCGCGACTGGACGCGGCCGCACCCCGGCGAAAGCGAACAGTAATTCCGCCCTTCCCGGCGCGCGCCGGGCGTCGGCTGTCGACTAGAAGAGAGGCCGGTCGCCGCGCTCCAGCCCGAGGAGCCACTCCTTGCGACGCATGCCGCCGCCATATCCGACGATCGAGCCGTCGGCGCCGATGACGCGGTGACACGGGACGACGATGGCGATCCGGTTCGTGCCGTTCGCCCGCCCGACCGCGCGCACCGCGCTCGGCGCCCCGATCGCCCGGGCGATCTCCCCGTAGGAGCGGACCTCGCCGTACGGGATCGTCAGGAGCGCGTTCCAGACCCGTTCCTGGAACGGAGTTCCCGCAAGCCGCAACGGAAGGTCGAAGGTCCGCCTGCGGCCGTCGAAGTATTCCGCCAGCTGCGCGCGGAGGCGCTCGAGCATCGGGTGGTCCCCCTCGACCAGCGGCCGGCGGAAGGCGCTACGGAGTGACGCGAGCTGGGTCTCGATCCGCCGCCGGTCGGTGAATTCGAGGAGGCAGACACCGCTGTCGTCGGCCCCCAGCACCAGCCGACCGAGCGGGCCGTCGGTCGATCCGACCGTCACGGCGCCGGAGCCGACTCCGCCGTGGACGATTTCCTGCGTCGGGGTCGTTTTCATGACCGGGATTGTAGCGGAAGCGTCGCGGAATTCCCCCGAGGGATCGGGCCACCCGGCGTCTATCCAAACGCGTCCGACTGGGGATCCCAGAGGTCGTCGGTCAGGCCGAGCCCTGCGAAGATGCGGCGCATCTCGGCGGGCTGCGGCCGGCGGGAGTCCGCCTGCAGGCGGGTCGCGTACCACTCCTTCGCCAGCCCCCAGAGCTGGTCCATGCGCACCAGCGGCCGCAACGGGTATCCGTGTGCCCCGCACCAGGCGCGAACCGATTCTTCCGACCGGAAGAAGAGCATCGTGCTTCACGTGAAGACGAGATCGTCCCACCACCTGGCCGAAATGACGGTACACCGCCACCTTCACCTCGAGATCGAAATCCAATGTCGGAGACTCTAGCCCAACTCAGCGACGAAGGGCGCCATGGGGGCGGCGTTGGGCGCGGGCCTCGCGGGATATCGTATACTTTGCCCCATGGGCGTACTGAAGCGGATCCACAGGACGGTCGTCAAACCCAGTGTCGAAGCGGTCCTCCGGGCCGTCGCCCTCCGGGTCGTCGAGAGAGCGAAGGTCGATCCGCGGATCACCTATCCCTGTTACAAGTCGTTCGACGAGTTCATCGACGTCGAACGATTGAAGTCCCTCGACGGATACATCAAGGAGGGGATCGCACGGCACGTCCGTGCCGAGAAGGATCAGCCATTCAATACCGGCGCCCTGACCCTGAGGCTTTTCAGCCCGAAGAAGCCGGGTTCGAGGGTCATCCATCTGACTCAGTCCAAACGTCCTTTCAGGTATCAGGATCTCGACAAACCGGACCTGTGGCAGCGCACGAAGGAGGCCGACGAGTTCTCCCGGCTGATGGATTTCGTCTCGACGTTCCCCTTCAAGAGAACGGCGCGAATCATGATCCTGTATGACGATTCGGGCAAGCCTGTCACGCCTCACAGGGACCACATCAGCGTGAACGTCTGTCATGAGTTCATCTGGTTTCGAACCAATCTGGAAAAGCCCTTTTATATGCTGAACCACAGGACGAACGAGAAGCGATACGTCGAGTCCTACAGCGCCTGGTTCGATTCCGTCAACCAGTTTCATGGATCGGAAGCTCGTGACGGTCTCTCGTTCAGCCTGAGAGTGGACGGCCTGTTCAGCGACGAGTTCAGGGCGCGCATCCCCACCCCCGCGTACAACCTCGCGTCAAGCTCCGCGCTCTGGGCCTGTACTTCGGGCGCATCCGCCAAGCCGCGCTCGTGAGTTCCAGCTAGTCCAGCCGATCGAGATGGTAGGTGAAGACCAGCGACTGGATCAGGAACCGGTCCCGGTCGCGGATGAGCCGCATCATCAAAACTCAGGATTCGAGGTATGATGCCCCAAAAGCCGCGTGCTCCATGGGCCTGACGCAAGGACCCAACGACCCCGGCGGGCTTCGAGAGACGCGCGGCATCCAGAGAGGAGTCTCCATGAGAACGCCATCATCGATCCTGACTCTCGTCGTGGCGGTCTTCATCGTCGTCGCCTCACCGTCTTCGAGCGCGACCGTGGCCGCGTCGACACCCGGGTGCCCGGGCCCGGAGATCTGCGGGTCGACCTGCAGTCTCGATCCCTATGACGTCCCCATTCACTGCTCGAACGGGCAATGCCTCTGCCCGCCCGGCTACGAAACGCAGGGCACTCCGATCGTGTGCCGGCCGCGCCAGCCGAATCTGATGGCAGCGTCGTCGTTGTCGACGATCCCGCCCTTTCCGCTTGTGGACTGCCCGGCCACCTGCACGCCCGACCCCTGGGGAAGCCTGGGAGGCATCAACGGCGCCTTCGACCTCGTGGCCGTTCATGGCACCAGCCCGGGCGGAGAGGCGTTCATGCCGGTCTGGGGCGCGCAGGTGAATCAATGCAGCGTTCACGGGCTCGAGGTCAAGGATGCCGGCGGCAACCCGACGGGGTTCCGCAGCTGGACGGGGTGCGTGCCCTTTCCGTTCGCCGCCGGGTTCTGCAGCCAGATCCAGGATGCGGATGAAGAGGCCTTCAATCCGTCGTCCTGCGACGCCAGCAAGGGATGCGGGGACCAGGATCACCCGGTCTGCACCCAGGACTTCACCAACGCCTGGCCGTTCCTGGACACCACCCGCTTCTGCTCGCTCTTCGCGGGCGGGTTTGGCGACCCGGCGAGGATCGACTTCCCGAACAACGTCGTCGTCTACCGCGCTCCGATCGTGTGGGAGGACCACAGCGCCCCGGTCTTCAACGACGACGACTACACGTGGGATCTGCACAGCGCCGGCGGCGAGCTCTACGACACCCTGCACGCCGATGCGCGCGTGCATGTCGAGCACGCCGCGTTCGAGAGCATCGACCACTTCGCAGGCGATGAGATCGAGAACAATCCCTTCGGCAACGCCAGTCTCTTCTGGACCGAGCTTCGCCACGAGGTCGACAACCATGACGACGACACGGTCTGCTGCTGGCTCAGGCAGTTCGTCAACAAGAACCTCGACTGCAGCGACCCGAACGAGCCGATGACGCATTGCTTCGACCCGGGCGCCCATGATCCCATGTCGGTCGTCGTCGGCGTGCCGAGCATCGACTGCGCCGATCATCCCGACGGGACGAACGATTCGGAGATCCATCCGGCGCATGCCATGGCGATCCGGATCCAGGAGTACCCGCTGCCCGAGAAGTGGGCCTTCTTTTACCGGCGCATCGGCAACAACGGCTTCTGCGGGAGCAAGGCGTATTCCCGGTGCGACTCGGCGTACAAGCTGCCGTTGTCGCTACCGTTCGTCCCCGCCGGTCAGATCCTCACGTCCGCGGATGTTTTCGTGGATGCCAAGGCGTGGGCATTCGACGGCTCCCCGTCCCCGGCCACCGCGGCCCTCGGCAGCTTCGACCTCGACAACGGGACCGTCCTGAGCATCACGCTGCCACGGGACCTCGACGGCGTCGTCGGGCTCGTCACCGTGACGCCCAAGGTCGACACCATGCCGCCCCAGATCACGTGTCCCGACAATATCACCACGCCTCTGGACCTGGGAAAGTGCACCGCTTCGGTGACGTTCACGCCAACGGTGACGGACAATTGCAGCGTGAGCTCGACCTGCAGCCTGCCCTCGGGCACGGCGTTTCCGATCGGGACGACGAACGACACCTGCACCGCGACCGACCAGGCGGGACTGTCGGCGGGCTGCGGTTTCACCGTCACGACGACTATGGGCAACAAATGCCCGCTGGCGCAGGGGTACTGGAAGACCCATCCCGATCAGTGGGCGGTCGACACGCTCACGCTGAGCGGAGTGCCCTATACCAAGACCCAGCTCCTCGGCATCCTCAACAGCCCGACGACCAGGGACGCGAGTGTGCTGCTGGCCAAGCCGCTGATCGCCGCTCTGCTGAACCTGGCCAACGGCTCGAGCCCGGTGCCGATCTGCGGCACGACCACCGCCGCAGACGGCGATCTCGGCAGCTGCACCGTGCCCTGCTCGACGAGCCCCAAGTCGACGATAGGGCAGGTCATGATCAGCGACGCCGTCGTGCTGGACAAATATAACAACGACAAGCTCACGCCCGTCTGCGTTCCCTAGGACGGGGGCGGTCGCCGGCGGCGGAGCGGCTCTCGGGTTGCCGACCGGAGCGCGCTAATCCTTTCGATCGAGATGGTAGGTGAAGACGAGCGACTGGATCAGGAACCGGTCCCGGTCGCGGATGAGCAGCATCATCAGCCGGCCTTTCTTCGCGGTCGGCCCGTCGTGCAGGATGAACCCGGCGCGCACGACGGCGAGCGGTCCCTGGCGCTCCACCTTGACGTCCTCGAGCTCCTCGCTGATCGACCGGCCGCTGGCGAAGTAGTTCCTCTGCCGGGCGACGAACTCGTCGAGCGTCCGCGAGGTCGTGGTGCCGTCGTCGTTCGTGAAGGCTGCGACGAAGGCGGGGTGGAAGAGCGTCCGCCAGGCGTCGAGGGTGTCCTTCGTGTACAGCCCGATGTAGTCGCGCAGCAGACGATCGACAGGATCGTCGGCCGGGGGCGCCGGCGCGGCCGCGAGGCTCACGCACGACGCGATCCCCAGGAACAGGAGAAGCAACCGGCGCCCCGCTCCTGCATCCAGCCTCATGAGGCAAGGATCGCACAAAGCGCCCCTCGGCTGCACCACGGAATGCCGGGACCCGGGCGCCGGGGCGCGAGGGTTACAGGGCCCCGACGAGGTTGACGAAGACGCCTCGGTGGTCGTAGCTCAGGTCGGTCAGATCGTCGGAGAAGTCGGTGAAGTTGTACCCCGCGCCCAGCTTCACGTACTTGCCGAGATAGCGGTAGATCGCCAGCAGCGCCCCGCTGCGGCGCTGCCTCACGTCAGGGAGGTCGAGCGCGCGGATCTCGGCCAGGCTTTCCCAGCTCTTGACGAAGCGCCAGTCGACGCGCAGGACCGCCAGGTGCGCCGCGTTGTCGAAGTACACCGGATTGACGCGATCGAGGCTCGCCTGTCCCATCCGGTAGGCGTACTTACCGCCGATCGTCCAGCGGGGCGTTAGATCGTAGGAGAGATCGACGGACGCGATGTGGCTCCTCTGGAGGAACTCGACCGGCGTGTTCGCCGCGCCTACCTGGTCCGGGCTCGGGACGTTGAAGAAGAACGTGTACTTCACGAGGGCGTTGAAGCGGTCGTTGCGCACCGGACGGTAGGCGTAGCCGTAGACGACCTCCG
>CAYLND010000037.1:0-26614 GCA_964384905.1 uncultured Acidobacteriota bacterium | reverse complement strand
GAGCGCGGCCGTCGCCAGCCCGCGCCGCCCCCCGCCGCGCCTCGACGGCGCAGGGTCTGTTTTCTGGGGTCTCATCTCACCGTCCTGCCACGATTTCCGGCTCGAGCTTCTTGAACGTGTTCACGCTGATGATCGCCGCGAGCTTCTCGGACATCTCCTTGAAGGCCAGGGCGGGGCCGGATTTGGGATCGTGGACGACCACCGGTCTCCCCTCGTCCCCTCCCTGTCGCACCCGCACGTCGAGCGGGATCTCACCGAGGAACGTCGTGCCGAACTGCTCGGCCACCCGCTTGCCACCGCCGTGGCTGAAGACCTCCACCCGCTCGCCGCAATGCGGGCAGTTGAAGTAGGACATGTTCTCGATCACGCCGAGGATCGGGACGTTCACCTTCCGGAACATCGCGGCTGCCTTGCGCACGTCGAGGAGCGCCACGTCCTGGGGCGTGGTGACGAGAACGGCCCCGGTCAGCGGAATGATCTGCGACAGGGTGAGCTGGACGTCGCCGGTGCCGGGCGGCAGGTCGATGAACAGGTAATCCAGCTTGCCCCACAGGACGTCGCCCAGGAACTGCTTCATGGCGCCGTGCAGCATCGGGCCCCGCCACACCACCGGCTCGTCCTCCTTGAGGAAGAACGCCATGGACATCATCTTGATGCCGTGCACCGTGACCGGGACGAGCTTGCGGTCCTGCACCTCGGGCTTCGTCTTCAGCCCGAGCATCTGCGGGTCGTTGGGACCGTAGATGTCGGCGTCCATGAGCCCCACGGTCGCTCCGGCGCGGGCGAAGGCCAGGGCGAGGTTGACGCTCACGGTCGATTTCCCGACGCCTCCCTTGCCTGAGCCGATCGCCACGGCGTTGGCGACCTCGGGGATCAGGTCGCCGGTGCTCTCGAGGCTCCTGCGGACGCGCGCGCCCATCTTGAGGTGGATCGACTCGACCCCCGGCACGCCCGACAGCGCCTCCTTCACGTCCTTCTCGATTTGCGCCTTCAGCGGGCAGCCGGGGGTGGTGAGATTCACCGTCAGCGAGACACCGCCACCCTCGACCTTCAGATCCTCGACCATGCCGAGCGACACGATGTCGACGTGCAGCTCCGGGTCGATCACCGCCCTGAGGGCCTCCAGGATCTTCGCCTCGACCGCGTGCGCGACGCTCAACGACGCTCCTCGCTCTCCCCGGCCAGGGCGGCGCCGCGCGGTGGCGCCATCGGCGCGGCCCCGGCCGTGTCCTCGGGGCGAGCCCAGGGTCTGGAGAGACCGACCAGATCCCTCGGGACATCCCCCACACCGAGCACCTGCGCCCGGAAGCGGTCGCCCATCCCGCCCGGCAGGATCAGCTGCTTCAGCGCTTCGCGATCCTTCAGGATCTCGACGAGCCGTCCCGTCGGCTCGCTCTCCACGGCCCCCTCCGTCCGAACGGGCTCCCGCATGAAATCGAGCGCTCCGAGGGCGAGAAGGAAGCGGGCCTGGGTGGTCAGCCCGATCTGCCGGGCGCCGGCCGTCTCCGCGGCGCGACGGGTCGCCGTGAAATCGACATGCGCGGTCAGGTCCTGCTCTCCGGGCCGCTCGAGGTACTCCTCGTTCACCCGGTGCCGGTGGTAGGCCAGGAGCGTGCCGCGCCGGCGCCGCGGCGCGTACAGCTCCTGCGCCTCGTGGCCGTAGTCGACGATGATCAGGTAGCCGCGCTGCAGGAGTCCGACCGCCCACGACACCCAGCACGGGGCCGCGAGATTGAGATCGATCTCCTGACCCTCCTCCGCCACGAGGCCGCTTTCGGCGAGGAACCGCGCCAGTGCCTCGCACGACAGGGGCGCCAGCGTCTCCGCGAGACGGCCGGCGCGGACCTCCACGTGGATCTCGCGCGGTCCCTCCGCGGTCCCGACCACACGGTGGACCGGGAACGCGTCCAGCACCTCGTTCGCGAACAGGCAGCCGGCGAACTTGGCGCGACGGTCGAGGTCCTGCTCGGTCAGCCAGTGCACGACGGTCGACGCATGGCCGGCCAGACGGGTCTTCTGGCGCTGGGCCAGGGCCGGGCTGGGCTCGACCATCACGTACCGGAGCGCTGTCGCGAACCCCTCGCTGCGCGCCACCTCCTGCAGGAAGTCGAGGGCGAAGAATCCCTCCCCCGGCCCGAACTCCACGAAGTGATACGGGTCGGGCCGCCCGGCCCGACGCCACATCTCCTCGACCTGGCGCGCCAGGAGCCGCCCGAACGCGCCGTGGATTCCGCTGCTGGTGAGGTAATCGCGGCCGCCTCCGCCGCCGATGCCACGTGTGTAGTATCCAAGCGCCGGATGGTAGAGGCACATCTCCATGTAGCGCGCAAAGGGGATCGGCCCGCGCGCCTCGATCTCGGCGGCGATCTCCGCCCGCAGGCGATCGCTGGCGTCAGCGGACGGCATCGTTCACCGGACGACGCAGGGGTGGCGCGCCGCCCCGCGCCGCTCTCGCCGCCTCTTCGACGAGCTGCTGGACCTTCATGACGCCCTCGATCAGTGCCTCGGGGCGCGGCGGGCACCCGGGGACGTAGACGTCGACGGGGATGATCTCATCCACGCCCTGGACGACCGGGTAGGAGCGGAACATGCCTCCCGAGGAGGCGCACGCCCCCATCGAGATCACCCACTTCGGCTCGGGCATCTGATCGAAGATCCGCTTGACCGCGGGAGCCATCTTCTTGGTCACGGTGCCGGCGACGATCATCAGATCGGCCTGGCGCGGCGAGAAGCGCAGCGCCTCGGCGCCGAAGCGCGCGACGTCGTAGCGCGGGGCGACCATCGCCATCAGCTCGATGGCGCAGCACGCCAGCCCCATCGGCATCGGCCAGAGCGAGTTCTTCCGCCCCCAGGCGACGTAGTCGGCCAGGCGCGTCGTCAGGATCCATTCCTCGAGTCCGTGACCGATCCCGGGATCGGACGGGACGACCGCCGTCGAGCCGCTCATCGCGTCGCGCTCCTCTCCGCGCCGATCGCCGCGCCGTGGCGCCCGCCGTCCTGTTTCGGGGCCAGGCGCCCCCATTTCCTGATCGGGTCGGGGCGGACGCCGCCCATCTCCAGAAGCTTGTCCTTCGGGAAGATCATCTCCTCGCGGCTCAGGCCGACCGTGGTGGATTCCTTGGTCAGGAAAATCGCCTGCTCCGGACACACCTCCTCGCAGTAGCCGCACATGATGCAGCGCAGCATGTTGATGTCGAAGACGCGAGGGCCCTTCTCCACGCCCGTCTCGATCTCCTGCGCCTCGATGCGGATCGCCTTGGGAGGGCAGACGTACTCGCACAGGAAGCAGGCCACGCACTTCACCCTCCCGTCCTGGTCGCGCACCAGGGCCGGCAGGCCGCGGTAATTCTCCGGCAGGCGCCAGGTCTGCTCCGGATACTGCATCGTGACTTTCGGCCGGAACATGTGCCGGAGAGTGATCCACATCCCCTTCAGGATCGACGGAAGATACGTGAGCTCCAAAGGCCCCGGCCGGCCGGGGCGCGTGACCGGCTTGCCGCTCACAGGCACCGCGCGACCTCCGGCGCCCCGACGACCGCCGCCCGATGCCGCCGCAGCGCCTCCTGGATCGCCTGCTGCGCCAGGACCGAGCACTGCATCTTCGAGTCGGGCAGGCCGCCGAGGGCGCGCACCACCTCCACGTTGGTGAGCCGTCCCGCCTCCTCGACGGTTTTTCCCACGACGAGCGTGGTGGCCATGCTGCCCGAGGCGATGGCGGCGGTGCAGCCGAAGCTCTTGAACATCGCCTGCACGACCCTCCCGTCCACGATCCTCAGGCTGATCTTCAGGACGTCCCCCGTGGACGGATCGCCGACCTGGGCGACCGCCGGGGACTCCGCGATTTCGCCCACATTGCGCGGATTCAGGTAGTGGTCCATGACCGCGTCGCTGTACCTGAGGGACTCCGTCATCAGCTCGCCTGCCCACCCGCCGGTGCGCGCGCGGCGCTCCCCGAGCGCCGCGGAGGCACCCCGACGATCGTATGGGGGGATGGAGATCGCTGTCAAGGCAAGGCCCGGCGGGCCTCCGCGTCCAGAGACTCGAGAGCCGCGTGCGCGGCCGCTCGGATCGGCTCGCTCGGGGCCGACGCGGAGGCCCGCTTCAGGGCCGAGCGCGCCGCGTCGTCCTTGAGGAGGGCCAGGGCGCGGATGGCGTTGAGAGCCGGCGAGCCCTCGTCGGCCGCGACGGCATCATCCGCCGGCGACGTCTCCGTCGTTCCGTTCGCCAGGATCTCGAGGAGCTGCGGCTCCCCGGAGGCATCGCCGACGCGCGCCAGCGAGATGGCCGCGTTCCAGCGCACGTCCTGGACGGCGTCCTCGAGCGCTCGTCTCAGCAGGGGCACGCTCTCATGGTCGCCCATCTGACCCAGGGCGAACACGGCCATCGTGCGGACGCCGGCATCGGGATCGATCATGGCCGCGCGCACGTCCGCGAGCGTCCCGGGGGCGCCGATCTGCATCAGGCTCCAGACGCAGAACAGCCGCGTGTCGCCGTCCGCGTCTTTCAGCCCGTCGCGCAGCGCCGCCGCGGCGCGCGGATCACCGCTGCGGCCCAGGGCCAGGGCCAGGTATCTCCGGAGCTTCCGGTCGCCGCGAGAACCCGCCTCGCGGAATGCGTCCGTCATGTCCTCGACCAGGCTGCCCGCGCTTCCGGCGCGCCCCGAGCGCAACAGCAGCGAGAGATCGTAGCCGGACTGCCAGCGCTTCGGGTCGCCCACCCACGGCAGGAGGAACGCCCTGCGACCCTTGAGATCGCCCAGGGCGGCCTGCGGGTCCGGGTGCCGGGAGCGCAGCACCTGGAGGCCGAAGAAGACGCTCACCAGCACGGCCACCAGGCTCAGCGGCACGATGAAGAACTGCAGGACGACTTTCCAGTCGTTGCGGTCGTCGGCCATGCTCTCCTCAGGCCGTGCGGGCCAGGCGATCGACCGCTTCCTGGGTGTGGATGTCGAACGGACCGTGCGCGGGGTTGCTGCCGAAGCCCCGGTGCACGGCGCCGCAGCCATAGCACAGGATGGCGTCGCCGAGCGCGTAATAAAGAACCAGGTCGATGATCGTGGCCGCCAGCAGGCTCAACCCCCAGGTCGGCACGCTCAATGCGGCGGCCACGAGGAACACGCACAGCCCCGCTTTCTTGCTGAAATCCTTCTGGACATACAGGCGGTCCAGCCCGCAGCACACACAGCGCGCCAGCGCGGCCGAGGTCGCGGCGTGCCCGCCGGCGTGCAGCGTGTACGCCCGTCCGCAACCCGGGCAGGCGCCTCCGGTCACGGCCTCACCGATCGTCCGGACGTTCTCCCGCCGGCAACCTGGGCAGAGAAAGGCGACGCTGGGGCGGCCGCCGATGCGGCCGACCAGGGTCACATCGGCCCCGCGCCGGCGACCGAGAGGTAGCGTGCCAGGAACTCGCCGTACACCACGAAGATCACCGCGATGTAGAGGATGCCCGTCGCCGACTGGGTCGAACGGATCCGCGCCGTCTCGTACGCCATGCCGGCGAGCGCCGCCGGCCCCATGATTCCGAAGAACATCCTCTGCCAGAAGAACACGCCGCGGTCGACCGCCAGGGTCCTGAGGAAGTGCTCGAGACCCGCGGGCGACCGGAATCCGGTCACCAGAAGGCCCGCGAGCCAGAGTCCGGCGCGCGCCGCGACCGTCACGGCGAAAAAACGGGAGAAGCGAACGAGGTGCGAGACGTCCAGCCGTGACCGCACCAGGTACCAGTGCCCCAGGAGCATCCCCACCGTGACCGCGCCCAGGAGCGTCGCCGCCGCCAGCGCATTGGCGCCGAAGAGCCATCCCGAGCCGGCCTCGCCGGCCGCTCTCCAGCCGTCCGCCGCGGTCGCGAGGAGCGTCGCGCCGGCGGCGGCGATCAGCAGGCCGGTGGAGGAGCGGCCGCGACGCAGGAGGAGAAGCGACGCGAGATAAGCCATCACCAGCGCCATCGCCACGACAGCCAGCGCGAGCGTGTCCGGCGCGGCGGCGAGGGTTCCGACCCGGTAGGGCGCCGCGACGCAGAGGAACAGGAAGGCCAGGAAGGCGTTCAGGACGAAGAAGAACCGCCCCAGCTCACGGAATGGAGCGAGCAGCAGCGCCGCCAGAATGCCCGCCGCCGCACTGGTGAAGAAACCGATGGCGATCGCGCCCGACACGCTCTCCTCGCGACGAGTGGAGGTCCGAAGAATAGCACAGCAGGCCGGAGCGCCGGAGTTCAGCCGCCGATCTGCCACATCTTGCGTGGCAGCCGCTCGCGATAGAACTGGTGCAGATCGAGACACCCGCCCGCCTCCTTGCCCGCGACCGCGGCCCGGAGGGCGTCGGCGATCCGCTCGTCCGTGACGCCGCGGCGCAGGAGGGCGGCGATGTCGGTCTCGCCGCGGGAGAACAGACAGGTGCGGATCCGGCCGTCCGCCGTGAGCCGGATCCGATCGCAGTCGGCGCAGAAGGGCTCGGTGACGGCATTGATGAACCCGATGTCGCCCACCCCGCCCGCCACGCGGAATACGCTCGCTGGCGCCGACGCCCGCTCGCGGCCAACCGGCAGGAGAGCGTGGGTCGACTCGATGCGTCGTTTCACTTCGTGGCCCGGGACGAGACGATCCATCTCGAAAGGCTCCCCGCCGCCCAGGGGCATGAGCTCGATGAAACGGACCTGGTAGGGGCGACGCAACGCCAGATCGACGAATCGCGGGATCTGATCCTCGTTCAGGCCGCGCAGGAGAACGACGTTGATCTTGACCGGGGTCGCCCCGAGACGCTCGAGCTCCTCGAGGCCGGACAGAACCCGGTCGAGTCCGCCGCGCCGGCTCATGTCCTCGAAGCCGTCGGGCTCCAGGGAATCGAGGTGCACGTTGAAGCGTCGCACACCGGCGTCCACGAGCGGACCGGCCATCTCGTTCAGCAGAAGCCCGTTGGTGGTGACCGCCAGATCCTCGATTCCCTCGATGCGCTTCAGCAGGCGCACGAGCAGAGGCAGGTCCCTGCGCAGCAGGGGCTCACCCCCCGTCATACGGAGCTCGCGCACCCCGAGCGACGAGAGGATCGCCGCCACGCGCCCGATCTCCTCGAACGTCAGGATGCGTTGCTTGGGGAACCAGGGGATCGGCCCGTCCGGCATGCAGTAGAGGCAGCGAAGATTGCAGCGGTCGGTCACAGAGATGCGCAGGCTGCGGACCACCCGACCGAAGCGGTCGATCAGGCAGCCGGCTCGCGTTGCGACTTCGGAGGGCATGCCGGAATTATAACCGGAGTCGATGGAACCCTACAGGGGGGAGCCGGAGGGATCCGCGTCGCCGGGCTGGACATCCGGATCCCTCTTCTTGAAGAGCAGCCGCTGCACCACCCGTCCCCCCACCAGGTGGTCGCGGACGATCTCCGCCACGTCCTGCGGGCGGACGCCGCTGTACACGACGCCGTCCGGATAGACGATGACGTTGGGACCGTAGGAGCACAGCCCGAAGCAGATGCACGCAGTGTCCTTGACCGACGCCGGCAGCGCCTGGCGGACGAACTGCTTGCGGAATTCCTGACGGATGCGTTCGGAGTTGCGCTCTCCACCGCAGCGCGGGCCGGTGCAGATCAGGACATGCTGCCGGAAGGGAAGATTCACGCCGGTCTACTCGACCTCGAGTATCGCCTCGAGCTGCAGGCAGGCGTTGAGGGGCAGCTCGGAGACTCCCATGCTGAACCGGGTGTGCTTGCCGCGCTCGCCGTACACCTTCACGAAGACCTCCGAGGCTCCCTCGATCACCTCGAACGCGTCGAGAAACCCAGGAGCCGCCGCCACGTGACCGACCAGCTGGACGACCCGCTTGACGCGATCGAGATCCTCCACCGCCTGCTTGGCCGTCGCCAGGACGCTGAGCGCCGCCAGACGGGCCGCTTCCTTCCCCTCCTCGACGGTCACCTCGCGCCCGATTTTGCCGGGATACTTCAGGCGGCCGTTCTCCTTGGGCAGCTTGGCGGAGATGAACAGCAGGTTACCGGCCCGCACGCTCTGTACGTACGCCCCGAGAGGCTTGCCGACCTCCGGGAGACGGTAGCCGAGGGCCTCCAGGTTCTTTTCGACGTCTCCAGCCATCCGAAACCCCTCCCTGCCGGCGGGTGAATCGTCGCGCGCGCGACGGCGTCGTCAAGACGGGGCTTTTTGGGTTAAAATGAGCATTGCGTGGCTCGCGGTCCACGGATTTCGCGCGGTCGCGGCCGCCACGCCGAGGGCGGCGACACCGTCGACCGGAGCGGCGGCGCGCGTCTTTTCTTTTTGACATGCCCGACAGCGGTGGGCTAACATTCCCCGATGCGGCACAGCACGCCCGAGGCAGCCCTGCATGCCGTCGGTGTGATCCCGGCCCGCTACCAGTCGTCCCGCTTCCCCGGAAAACCTCTCGCTCTCATCGGTGGCAAGGCGCTCGTGGAGAGGGTTTTCGAGCGCGCCAGCGCCGCACGTCGCATCGATCGTCTCGTGGTGGCGACCGACGACGCGCGCATCGCGGAGGCGGTTCGCGCGTTCGGTGGCGACGCGTTGATGACGTCTCCGGGCCATGCCTCGGGCACCGATCGACTCGCCGAGGTGGCGCGCGCCCTCCCCGCCGACCTGTTCGTCAACGTCCAGGGGGACGAGCCGCTCCTGGACCCGCGCGACATCGACGATCTGGTCGAATGCCTGGAGCAGGATCGCTCGCTCGACATGGCGACGCTGGCCGACACGCTCCTGGAGCCCGAGGCGGCGCGCGACCCCAACGTGGTGAAGGTGGTATGCGACGCGGGAGGTCGGGCGCTCTACTTCTCGAGAAGCCCGATCCCTTACGTAAGAGACCCTGCCGCGACCGGAGGCGGGTGGCCGGAGCCGGGCCGGGATGCTTCTGCCCCGCCCTGGCTGCGCCACGTCGGTCTGTATGCCTACCGCCGCGGCTTTCTTCTGGAGTTCGCCTCGTGGAGCCCCGGCGTGCTCGAGTCTCTCGAGGGCCTCGAGCAGCTCCGCACCCTGGAGCGCGGCCGCGCCATCCGGGTTCTGAAGGCGCACGGACATTACCAGGGCGTCGATACTCCGGCCGATGTCCGCGCGGTCGAACGCGCGCTTCTGCTATCCTCATGAGGAGCTGAACGTGCCGACCAAGTACATCTTCATCACCGGTGGCGTGGTCTCGTCCCTGGGCAAGGGTCTGGCGGCGGCTTCGATCGGGCGTCTCATGGAGGCGCGCGGCTTCAGCGTCACCCTGCAGAAGCTCGACCCCTACCTGAACGTCGACCCGGGGACCATGAGCCCCTTCCAGCACGGCGAGGTGTACGTGACGGAGGACGGCGTCGAGACGGATCTCGATCTCGGGCACTACGAGCGGTTCACGTCCTCCGTCTGCTCCCGCGACCACAATTTCACGAGCGGACGCATCTACGAGCAGGTGATCTCCAAGGAGCGGCGCGGCGACTATCTGGGCGGCACCGTCCAGGTGATTCCTCATGTCACCGACGAGATCAAACAGGCGATCCGAAAAATCTCGAAGGGCGTCGACATCCAGATCGTCGAGATCGGCGGCACGGTCGGCGACATCGAGTCCCTCCCGTTCCTCGAGGCGATCCGTCAGTTCCGTCTGGAGGCCGGCCGGAGCGACGCGGTCTTCGTGCACCTGACGCTGGTGCCTTATATTGGTCCGGCCGGCGAGCTGAAGACGAAGCCGACCCAGCATTCCGTGCGCGATTTGCGGGCGATCGGCATCCAGCCCGACGTCCTTCTCTGCCGCACCGACCGATTCATCCCCAAGGAGATCAAGAAGAAGATCGCGCTCTTCTGCAACGTGCCCGAAGAGGCGGTCATCACCGCGAAGGACGTCGAAACGATCTATGAAGTCCCCCTCGTCCTGGCCAAGGAGGGGCTCGATGCCATCCTCCTGAAGCTGCTCGACCTGCCCTACCGCGACAAGAACATGGACGACTGGGTGCGCATGGTCGACAAGGTCAAGAGTCCCGCCGCCGGCGAGGTGACCGTCGGAATCGTCGGCAAGTACGTGACCTACGAGGACTCCTACAAGAGCCTGAACGAGGCCCTCGGGCACGGCGGCATCGCCAACGACGTGCGGGTGCGGCTGAAATGGGTCGAAGCGGACAACCTGGGCGACGGCCAGCTCGAGGAGGCGATCGCGCCGTGCCACGGGATCCTCGTGCCGGGCGGGTTCGGCATCCGGGGCGTGGCCGGCATGCTGGAGGCGATCCGGCACGCGCGCGAGAAGCGTATCCCGTTCTTCGGGATCTGCCTGGGCCTGCAGTGCGCCATCATCGAGTTCGCCCGGAACATGTGCGGGCTGAAGGACGCGGACTCCTCCGAGTTCAGTCCTTCCACGCCGTATCCGGTCATCTACAAACTGCGCGAGCTGGAAGGTGTCGAGCGGATGGGCGGGAACATGCGTCTGGGACGGTGGCCCTGCGTCCTGCTGCCAGGCTCGCACGCGCACCAGGCTTACGGCAAGCCGGAGATCAGCGAGCGCCACCGCCATCGCTACGAGGTCAATCGGGAGTATCTGGACGGCATGGTGAAGAAGGGGCTGCGGGTGACCGGCGAGACGCCGGACCGCCGTTTCGTGGAGATCGTGGAGATACCCGACCACCCCTATTTCCTGTCGTGCCAGTTTCATCCGGAATTCAAATCGAAGCCGATGCTCCCGCACCCACTCTTCAGGAGCTTCATCGGTGCCTGCAGGCAATTCCGGCAGACCCAGCGCTGAGCCGGGTCCGGCGCGGACGCGACGGGTGGAGATCGCCCGCGGCCTGGCCGTCGGGGGCGGGGCGCCGCTCGCCTTCATCGGCGGGCCCTGCGTGATCGAGAGCGAGGCGCACGCCCTGACGATGGCGCGCGCCCTGTCCACCATCGCCGCGAGAGCCGGCGTCCCGTTCATCTTCAAGGCCTCCTTCGACAAGGCCAACCGGAGCTCGGTCGCGTCGTTTCGCGGTCCCGGACTGCGCGAAGGGCTGCGCATTCTGGAGAAGGTCCGGTCCGACGTCGGAGCACCGGTCCTGTCGGACATTCACGAAGCGCCGCAGGCGGACGCCGCGGCCGGGGTCCTCGACGTCCTGCAGATACCGGCTTTCCTCTGCCGGCAGACGGATCTCCTGCTGGCGGCGGGGCGGAGCGGCAAGCCGGTCAACATCAAGAAGGGCCAGTTCCTGTCGCCCTGGGAGATGGGCAACGCGGTCGAGAAGGTGCGGTCGACGGGGAACGACCGCGTGCTGGTCACCGAGAGAGGCACCTCCTTCGGCTATCAGAATCTGGTCGTCGACTACCGCTCGCTCGTGGTGATGCGCGGACTCGGATGTCCGGTCGTGATGGACGCGACGCACTCGGTGCAGCGTCCCGGCGGTCTCGGCGATCGGAGCGGCGGGGACGCGCAGTTCATCCCCGTGCTGGCGCGGGCGGCGGCGGCGGTCGGGATCGACGCGCTGTTCTGTGAGGTCCATGACGACCCGCCATCGGCCCGAAGCGACGGACCGAACGCGCTGCATCTGGATGCCGTCGAGGCGCTCCTTCGTGCCGTGGTCTCGATCGACGCGCTGAGCCGGACGACCTGATGGCCCGCGACATCGCCCGCAAGGTTCTCGAGCTCGAGGCGCGCGCCATCCTGAACCTCGTCCCCCGCCTGAACGAGGCGTTCGATCGGGCGGTCGAGGCGCTGCACGCCTGCAAGGGGCGTGTCGTGGTCACCGGAATGGGAAAATCGGGTCTCATCGGGACCAAGATCGCCGCCACGTTCAGCAGCACCGGGACGCCGTCGCTCTTTTTGCACCCGGCCGAGGCCGTGCACGGCGACATCGGCATGGTGGTCCCGGGAGACGTGGTCCTGGCGATCTCCCACAGCGGCGAGACGGACGAGCTGATCCGCCTGATGGAGCTGCTGCGGCGGCTGGATGTCGGTCTCATCTCGCTGACGGGGCACCCCGGCTCGACCCTGGCGCGCCACTCGCGCGTGGTGCTCGACGTGCATATCGACGAGGAGGCCTCCCCCCTCGGGCTGGTTCCGACCGCGAGCACCACCGCGGCTCTGGCGATGGGCGACGCCCTGGCCATGGCCCTCCTCGAGAAGCGTGGGTTCACACCCGACGATTTCGCGCGCTTCCACCCAGGCGGGCGCATCGGGAAGCGGGTCGTCACGGTCGGTCATTTGATGCATGGCGGTGGCGGCGCGCCGATCGTCCGCGAGGGATCGCCGATGCGTGACGCCGTCCGTGTCATCAGCGACAAGAAGCTCGGGATGACCTGCGTCGTCGGCGACGACGGCACGCTCGCCGGGGTGATCACCGACGGGGATCTTCGCCGGCACCTGGGTCGGGGAGACAATCTCCTGGCGCTGACCGTGGATGACGTCATGACACGCGAGGCGGCGACCATCGGCAAGCAGGATCTCGCGGTGTCCGCGCTCAACATGCTCGAGGCCAGGAAGATCACGTCTCTGGTGGTCGTCGATGGCGAGCGCCGGGTCGAGGGGGTCCTGCACATCCACGATCTCTGGCGCACGCAGCTCTTTTGAGCGGGACGAAAGGACCACCGCCCGGCGGGAGTCACCCTTGAGATGCCGTCGGCCTCTCATTCCGAGAGCGCGATCGATCGCCCTCCTCCTGATGGACGTCGACGGCGTCCTGACGGACGGCCGCGTGTCGTTCGCGGGGAGGGAGCCGGAGTCGAAGGCCTTCGACGTCAAGGACGGCGTGGGCCTTTGGCTCGCGCGGCGGGTCGGCCTGCTGACCGGCGTGATTTCCGGTCGTGGGGGCGTCGGCGTGGCCCGCCGTGCCGAGGAGCTCGGAATGAGCGAGGTGCATCTGGGGGTCGACGACAAGCTTCAGACCTATCAGCGCGTGGCACGCCGGTTGAAGCTCGGTGACGCGCAGATCTGCTATGTCGGCGATGACGTCACCGATCTGCCGATTCTGGCCCGTGTCGGCATGCCGGTGGCGGTGGCCGACGCGCATGACGAGGTGATCCGACGCGTCCCGTTCGTGACGCGGGCGCCGGGTGGCCGGGGCGCCGTGCGCGAGGTCGTCGACGCGATTCTCAGGGCGCAGGGAAAATGGAGAGACGTCCTCGGGTGGTTCGATCCGGAACGGACCCGGGCGCGCCGAAGCAAGCGCACCGTCGCGACGGAGGGATCGCGGTGAACATCCTCGTCTACCTGATCGTCTTCTTTTTTTTCGTCGTGCTGTTCGTCGCCGGGGTGAAAAACAGCTTCGATGTCACCGTGAATCTCGTCTTCTGGCAGATCGGCCCCGTGCCGATGGGTGCGGTGATGGCGACGGCGGCGATTTTCGGAGTCGCCTTCGCCTGCGCCATCGGGGTCATCGACGGCATCAAGATTCGCATCACCAACCGACAGCTCCGGAGACAATTGCGACAGCTCGAGGAGGAGTCCGACGCTCTGCGTCTCCGGCTCGCTCGCCACGAGGGCCCCGATCGGGGGCGCGGCGCGGCGGAAGGCGCCCCGGTTTGGGGAGAGCCCCGCGCCTGACCGCTGCGTCGGTCGGATCGCTCAGGCCTCTGTCACAAGGGGATCGGGCTACTTCTTCTTGGTGAACCCGTCGCCGCCGGAGGGAGTGCCTCCTCCGCCCGGAACGGGGGGGGCGTTCAGCGGAGGGATGGGGTTGTCCATCAGGCTCGCGGCGCTGTCGATCAGGAGGAGAGACTCGAAGCTCCGGGTTGCCGGACCGCTCGGGGTCTGATACGTGATCGCCGCCGTCGTGCCACGCACGGCAATCGACGGCCCGCGACTGTCGACGGAGGGGTCGCTGACCAGAAGCGGCGGCGTCCACACACCGCTGATCAGCGTGCTGAAATAGACCTTGGCCGTCTGCTCCGATCTCGACCAGACAAGGTAGGGTGTGCCGCCCACGTCGAACGCCAGCGCGGGGGCAAGATCGTCGAAGACGAGCGGAGTGCCCGGCGTGATCGGCTTCGGGTCGGTCCACTTTCTTCCGTTGACGTCCCAGGTGGAGTAGGCGAGCTGTTTCAGGTTCCCGAAGTTCTTCGGCCAGACGACCCATGGCAGGCCCGTGCTCGGTGAGAGCGCGATCGCCGGCGGAAGGTCGCCCAGGTTGTCGCCCATCGGATTGAGCAGGACGAACTGCGGCGACCACGAACGCATCTGCGACCAGATGACATCCGCAGGTCCGCGCTTGCGCGTGAGAAAGAAGAACCGCTTGAAACTCCCGCGGGCGTCCAACTGTGCGCCCACTTCGGCCAGTGCCAAGGACGGAAGCAGGGCCAGGACGGCAGCGGCGATCCACCGACGCGGTCCGTGCGATCGGTTCATCTCCTCACCTGCTCTTCCCCTGCTCGATGAACTGATCGAACTTCTCGACTTCGAGGAAATGCCTGTCGAGCTGCGAGCGCAGGAACTTCAGGCGACCGAAGTACACCTTCTCCTGCACTTGATTCCCCGAGATTCGGGCCATCTCCCACAGGTGGTACGCCGTCTGGAAGAGGATGTCGACGAAGCGCTCCTCTCCCCCGTGGGCCATGAGCTCGGCCTCTTCGAAGTAGTCACGCGCCTTCGCCAGCTCCTGCTGACTGAAATGGATCTGCCCGAGATAGAGGAGAGCGTAGGTGGAACACCGTCGGAATCCATCCCGACCGGCGACCTGGAGCGCCTCCTTGAGCTCGCGGACGCCTCGCTCCACTTTGCCTATCATCGCCTGGCAGAAGCCGATGTTGATGCGAATGAGCGTCAGGTCGTAGCGGCTCGCCTTGTCTTCCAGCAGGGTGCGCGCCTGACGGAAGCTCTCGAGCGCGCGCGCGTAGTCGCTTTCGAGGAAATGCAGACGTCCGATGCGGTGCAGAGCGTACCCCTCGTACTCGACGTTGCCGCATTGCCGGGCAATGGCGAGGCCCTTCTCCGATTCGAGGAGGGCCAGGTATCGATCACCCTTGTCCTCGTGCGCATCCGCAAGCGCTCCGAGAACGGCGACCTCCGTCGTCGGGGTGATGTCCCGGTGCCGTCTCAGGATGAGGCGCAGCTCGGTTTCTGCAAGGCTCACCTTCCCCATGCGCAGCAGCGTCCGCGCCAGGTTGAACCGCGCCCGGGCCAGCGTCTCCGGGTCGACTTCCTGCTCCCGCCCGTCCTCGAGGCGGGCCAGGGCGGTCTCGTAGATCGAGTAGGCGCGCGCGTAGTTGCCCTGGTCCCATTCCCGGCTTGCCTCCGTCTTGATCTCCTCATAGGTGGCCGAGGCGGGTGGTTCGTACAGCTCGACCCTTTCCAGATCGAGCACGTCCGAAAAATTCTGGATGGGAACATTAAAGATGTTGGCCAGAAGGCACAGCTTGTCGAACGAGGGGTAGCACTTGCCGCGCTCGTAGCGCGACAGTTGTGAGTTGTCGATCTCGCCGCCGCCCGTCTTCGCCTTGTCCTCGACGCGGCGCAGCGACAGTCCGTACCCGACCCTCAACCGACGGAGGTAGTTACCTAGCCGAGTACTTCCCCGCAGCTCCTGCTCCATCTGTTCGACTCCCCGATGTCCGCGCTGCGCTTTGAGAGGTTGCACGTTTTCCCACGAAACGCCGAACCGAGGTCCCCGACGCCCCAGAGATCCCGAAGAGTACGCGGAAGCGTCGACTGGTGCAATGGTGCCCTCATATAAAAGCACTGTCAAGAAACTATTGTAATCCATTCGCGGCTCGTTTGCAGCAAATGCCAAGTGTCTGCTGGCATGGCAGTTATGGCGATTTTGTGGGCTTCAACGTGAACCCGCCTCTCCTTGACAATTCGGTCCCCCGCCCCTACCGTACAGGCGACCTGGGGACGGGGGGATGGAAATCCAGAGCCTCATTCGCGAGGGGGTTCTCTCCAGCACGACGTTTCCCGGCCTGGTGTACTCGATTCTGGGCCGGCGGGAGACGGGTGTCCTGAGCCTGACCGGCGATAACATCGAAAAATCCATCTATATCCAGTCCGGCCGGCCGGTGTTCGCCACCTCGAACGACCGTGACGATCGTCTCGGTCAGCTCTTCTTCAAGACGGGTCTGGTCTCCCTGGAAGGCCTCATCAGCGCCCTGGAACGTGCCAACCGCGAGGGCAAGAAACTCGGCACCGTCTGTGTCGAGATGGGACTGATCCAGCCGCACGATCTGGTGGAGGGAGTCCGGACCCAGGTGCGAAACATCGTCTGCAGCCTGTTCCTCTGGACTCGAGGCCGCTATCGGTATCGGGCCGGCGCGCTACCTTCGGACGAGGTGATCACGCTGAAGCTCAGCGCGGGTAACACGATTCTGGAAGGGATCCGGAGGATCGAGAGCTGGGAAAGAATCTGGGAGGCGGTCGGCGGCCTGGATGCGCAGTATCAAACGGCCACCGGTATCGAGGAGCTGAGTCGCGATCTGAGCCTGTCCCTTGACGAATGGACGCTCCTTTCCTACTGCGAGCGCGCCGTCCCGCTCAGGCAGCTCTGTCATGGATCGACGTTGAAGGACTTCGAGATTTGTCGCTTACTCTGGGCCCTGATGACCCTCGGGATCGTCGTCCGGGTCTCCCCGCGAGGTTGAATCTCGGCGATCCCGGCCCGCGATTGAGTCGAGAAGCTCCCTCGAGGTCAGAGTCGCCGCTCCGACCTTTCCGACGACTACACCCGCCGCGTGGTTCGCGAGCAGGGCCGCTTCCAGCAGGCTCGCCCCGGAGGCGAGCGCGAGGCCCAAAGTCGCCACCACCGTGTCCCCCGCTCCCGTGACGTCGAAGACTTCCCGTGCCGTCGCGGGAATGAGCAGCGTCGGGCCGCCGTGCTCCTTCAGTAACATGCCCCGATCACCGCGTGTGATGAGGAGCGCGGACCCCTGCAGGCGCTCCAACAGCCGGCGGCTGAGCGCCTCGAACTCCTCGTCGGTACGCGCGATCATGCCGGCGGCTTCCATGGCCTCGCGCGCATTGGGCGTCACGACGGTCGCCGGGTGATACTGACCGAACAGACGCACCTTCGGATCGACCACGATTGGCAGGCGACGCCGGGCGGCTTCGGGGAGCAGGGTGGCGAGGAGTGACGGCGACAGGGCGCCTTTGTCGTAGTCCGATACGATGAGACCCTGCACCTGCCCCAGGAGCTTGACGGATTTGTCCAGAAGCGTCCCGGCGACCGCGGTCCCGATTGGATCGTCGATTTCGCGATCGACCCGCACGACCTGCTGGTGATGGGCGATCACGCGGGTCTTGACTGTGGTGGGTCGCCCCCGTTCGACGATCAGCGCATCCGTCGGCAGTCCGGCGTCGCGGCAGAATCCCTCCAGGATCTCTCCCTGGCGATCGTCCCCGCGCACTCCCGCCGGAATCGCGCGCGCGCCCAATGCGACCAGATTGCTGATGACATTGCCCGCGCCACCCATCCCGAAGCTCTCCCGCTCCAGACGCACCACGGGCACCGGCGCCTCGGGAGAGATCCGCGAGACCTTCCCCCACAGGTACTGGTCGACCATCAGATCGCCGAGCACCAGAAAGGAGGCGTCTCGGAACCGCGCCGTGATAGCCGTGGCGCGCCGGCGGTCGATAGAAAGGGGATGAGGAACGCTCAGGACCGATCCTCGGGAAGAATCGTCGCCTCGTCGACCAGCATCACCGGGATCTCGTCCACGATCGGATAGCGCCTGCGACAGGAACGACAGACGAGCCCTGAACCGTCGGCGGTCAACGTGACCTCCGTCTTGCAGAGCGGGCACGCCAGGATCTCCAGGAGTCGGGGGTCGACGGCCATCGCATGTCTCCTTGCTGCGCCGACTTATAGCACCCGCCAGAAAATCTTGTCAAACCGCGATGTCAGGGAGGCGATGTAAGATGCGAGCGTTCATGGACCGGCCATCTGCTCGTCTCGAGGATCACGATCGCGTGCTCCTCATCCGCCTTGGAGCGGTGGGAGACGTGCTGCGCACGCTGCCCGCCCTTCACCTGATTCGCGCCTCCTACCCGGGCACCCATCTCTCGTGGATCGTCGAAGATCCGGCCCGCGAGCTGCTGGTCGATCACCCTGAACTCGACGAGGTGATCGTTTTCCCGCGTCGCGAGATGGCCCAGGCGGCGGCCCGGCCCCACACGCTGCCTCGCCGCGTGGCGGCACTGGCGGAGACTCTGCGCGGACGGCGGTTCTCCGTGGCGGTCGATTTTCAGGGGAGCTTCAAGAGCGGGCTCCTGGCACGCCTCTCGGGCGCGCGCCGACGCCTGGGATTCGCGCCCGGGCATTGCCGGGAATTCAGCTTTCTCTTCACCAACGAGTGGGTCCGCCCCCGGCAGCGCTATGTGAACCGAGTCGAGCGGAACCTGGTCATGGCGGAGCAGATGGGTGCGACGGGCGATGCGATCGAGATTGTGCTGACCGAACGACCCGATGAACGCGGAGCCGCCGAAATGCTCCTGCGATCCTTCAACCCGGAGGGTCGACCGATCGTCCTCCTGTCCCCCGGGACGAGCCGGCGCCAGCGCTGGAAGCGCTGGCCTACGGAACACTATTGCCGACTGGCCTCCCATTTGCGATCCGCCGTGGGCGCGCTCCCTCTGGTCGCCTGGGGTCCCGGAGAAGAGGGGCTGGCGCAGTCGATCGTGTCCGGGTCCCGGGGCGATGCCGTCGCGGCTCCACCGACCTCGCTCCGGCTCCTGGCCGCCATCCTCAGGCGATGCTCGCTCTTCGTCGGCGCGGATACCGGTCCGATGCACCTGGCCTGGGGAGTAGGCTGCCCCGTCGTCGCCTTGTTCGGACCCACCGATCCGCGACTCAACGCGCCCTTGGGGCCCGGACACATCGTTCTCCGCGCCGGACGGTCCGCATCACACATCTCACCGGAACAGGTGCTCGCTGCAGTCGGAACCATCCTTGGGCGAAGAGCCCCGCGAAGCGCGACGCCACGGCTCTCGCGCGCGGTCCTGTTCCCGGAGACCGCGGGCGCCGGTTCGTGACGCACATCGATCCCGGGCACGTCCGGCGCGTGGTGATTCGAGTCAATAACTGGATCGGCGACGTGGTGATGATCTCGCCGGCGGTAAGGGCCATTCGCGCGCACTTCGGACAGGCGCGCATCGCCATTCTCGCCAAGCGGTGGGTGCTGGACACGCTGCGTGGCGATCCCTCTTACGACGATCTCATCGAATACGACAGCGCCGGAGCACATCGGGGCGTCGCCGGCCGTCTCCGACTCGCGGCGGCGCTGCGGGCCTGCCGGTTCGACCTGGCGATCCTGTTCCAGAAAGCCTTCGACGCGGCGGTCCTGGCATTCCTAGGTGGAGCGCGATTCCGGGTGGGGTACGGGAGCGACCGTCGCTCGTGGCTCCTGACGCATCCGCTGAAGCCGCCGCCACCCGAGACCCATCACGTGGAGGCGTTTCTTGGGATCGCGCGCGCCCTTGGTTGCCCCATCCTCGACGCGCTTCCTTCGTTCCATCTGCGTGCGGAGGACCGGGCCGAAGCGGCCTCTCTGCTGGCCGCCGCGGGCCTGCGCGGGGTGGAGCCCCTCGTGACTCTCCATCCCGGGGCGTCCAAAGAGCCGCGCGCCTGGCAGCCGGATCGGTTCGCGGCCCTGGGTCGACGTCTCGCCGAGCGGACCGGGGCTCGTATCATCCTACTCGGGAGCCCCGGCGAGCGTCGGCTGCTCGAGCAAATCGGCGCCGCGATTCCCAAGGAGGCTCTGTTCCTTCCCGCCCCGGACCTGTCGATCAAGGTGACGGCCGGCATCGTCGAGCGATGTCATCTCTTCGTGGGCAATGACAGCGGCCCGATGCACATCGCCGCCGCGCTCGGTGTCCCGACGGTGGGGATCTTCGGACCGGGAAGCCCGCTGCGTACGGCACCTCTTTCCGCTCGCTCCAAGGTGGTGACCGTGACGAAGGACTATCCTTGCTCCCCCTGCCGGCAGGACTTTTTTCGCGAGTGCGCCCCCGCGCCTTCCGGAAAGCCCTTCTGTCTCGAGGAAGTTCTGCTCGAAGACGTGGAGCGGGCCGCAGCTCAGCTACTCCACCGGCCGGTTGACCGCGCCTCCTGATCGTGTGGCCGCGGACACGCGCCAGGAGATCCGCCTCAAAGCGAGGCGACCGCGGTATCGCCTGAGACGTCCGAGAAGTTGCCGCGTCAAGAGGCGATTCCCTCCCGTGTACCGCCGTACGAAGGAGACCTCCTCTCGGCGTGACAGCCTGACCCGGCCGGCGATCCATTTCTCATAGGAGCGGAGCAGGCGGGCGAGATTCCTGAAGCGATCGTCCGTGGAAGGGGCGCGCACGAACCGACCTCGATCCAGATCCAGGACGTGCAGGGTCTCCCCTTCGGGCCCGCGCTCCAGGACAAGATTTGTGACGTTCAGGTCCGCGTGAAGGAAGCCTGCCTCGTGCATGGCTCGAATGAGATCGGCGCATTGCTGAAGAACCAGGCGGCGCCGCGCGGGCGACACGCTCTCGCCGGCCAGCTCGAACAGGTTCCGCGCCGCTGCGAGTTCGTGCATGACGATCGCCTGCACGTGCAACCACCACGCCGTCCTGCGGGAGCCTGCCGCCAGGACCGCGGGTGTTCGGACGCCGGCCTCGTGGAGCCGCGCGGCCGCCTCCACCTGGCGGATCGGCCGCGACGATCCCAGATACAACCCATGCAGCAGGCGCCCGGCAATTCCTCCTCGAAGACATCTTTTCCCAACGGCCGGGTAGCCCGCGAGAACGAATCGTACGATCGGACCGCGCCCCCGGCCAGGAGCGGTCGTCCTCGGAATCGGACCGCAGAGGAGAAAATCGGCCTCCCCTCTTTGGATCGCTGCGACGCACTCCGCCCGGGCGCTCCAGACACCCTTGGGCGAGCGTGCGGTCACGTACACCGACGATCGGCCCTTCGCACGATGCGGCACCGACTCGACCCCCATCACGTCTCCTCGCCGGCTGTGGCTGAAGCGCGGGCCCTGCCGAAGACATGTGCGACCAGGATACCGATGAGATAGAGAAGGATCATGGGGCCGGCGAAAACGCACTGCGTGACCACATCGGGTGTCGGGGTAATCACCGCCGCGATGATGAAGATGATCAGCACGGCGTACTTGAAGTTGCGCCACAGGAAGGAGGCGGACACCAAGCCGAGCCACGCCAGAAAGCCGATCACGATTGGGAGCTCGAAGACCAGCCCCATCCCCAGGACGACCTTGCTCTCGAAGTTGAACAGGCTGCTGACCCGGAGCGCGGGTGTAAAACCTTCCGCGATGCTCATCAGGAATCGGCACGCCGTGGGGAACCCCACCGCGTAACCGAACACGCCACCCGTCAGGAAGAGCAGGGTCGCGAAGACGATGAAGGGGGTCGCATAACGCCGCTCCCTCGGGTACAGACCCGGACTGATGAACGCCCACAACTGATAGAGCACGATCGGGGACGCGAGGAATAGCGCGGCGACGAAGGCGACCTTCATGTACAGCATGAACGGCTCGGTCAGATCGAGAAAGACCGGCTTCTCGCCGTGCAGGAATGGCAGCAGCGGGGCAAGGAAGAGGTCCAGGATCCGGCGCGCATACGCGAGGCACAGAGCGAACGCCGCCGCGATGGCGATCGCGGACCGCAGCAGACGCTTTCGGAGCTCTTCCAGGTGCTCCAGAAAGCTCATGGTGGGGAGATCAGGTGCGGCGGTCCCGCGTTTCGGCATCAGGGGTGGTGTCTTGGTTCCGCTCGTCGAGTGGACTCACGAGCGCGCGGTCCTTTGTCGACGCGGCCTCTGTGCGGGACACCTCGGCATCGAGCGTGTCCCGCAAATCCGTGGCCGCCTTGCGGAACTCCGCCACGCCCTTGCCGAGGGTGCGTCCGATCTCGGAGAGCTTGCGCGGCCCGAAGATGAGAAGGGCGATGACAAAAATGAGCAGCAGCTCGGGCCCGCCGATCGATCCGAACATCGTGACTCTCCCTGGCGAACTGGCCGGGTGGGACCGGCATCGCCAATCCCTGACTCCATCTTAGCACCATCGTTCGCAGGGGAGGGGTGACGTTCCCGTCGAGTCGCACGTCAAGGAAGCGACGCCAGCCACGTCTCGATTTCCCTCAGTTTCTTTACACCAAGCCGACCGGGCACTATAATTTGCCCATAGCGTCAAGGTGGAGAGCGCGGTGCGCAGGGAAACGGTTCTCGGTGGGATGGCCTTTGTCATCGCCGGCGGTCTGGTGGGTGGACTCCTGGGCGGCCGGACTGCATCCGTCTCCGAGCGCACGGGCGAGCAACTCGCGACCTACACCAATCTCCTGAGCCTGGTGCAAGCCCGCGCCGCCGATCCGGTCGAGGCACGAGTCGCCATCGAGGGCTCGATCCGTGGAATGCTCCGGACCATGGATCCTCACTCCAATTATCTGGACCCGGAAGACTACAAGCACATGCTTGAGGAGCAGCAGGGCAGCTTCTCGGGGCTGGGGATCGTCATCTCGAAGCCATCCAACGACAAGCCGCTGACCGTCATGTCGCCACTGGAGGGGACCCCGGCATGGACTGCCGGGATTCGCGCCGGCGACGTCATTTCGCAGATCGAAGGAGTGGACACCCTGGACATGACCATCGACGATGCCCTGAAGAGGCTCAAGGGCCCCAAGGGGACGAAGGTCACGATCACGGTCAATCGTCCGGGAGACACTGAAGTTCTGCACTTTACCATCACGCGGGACGACATTCCGACCAACAGCATCCGGCAGGCCTTCCTGGTCAAGCCTGGCGTCGGTTATATCAAGATCGAGAACTTCACTCGCACGACGGATCACGAGTTGGAGGAGCACATCCGGGCTTTGCAGAAACAGGGCATGACGCGGCTCATCGTCGATCTGAGACGGAACCCTGGCGGGTTGCTGGAGCAGGCGGTCCGGGTCGCCGACCGATTCCTGAGGAAGGACCAGATGATCGTCTATACGCGCGGGCGGATCAGCGGCGCCGATCAGGAGTACCGTGCCACGGCCGCAGGGGATCATCTCGACCTTCCGCTCGTGATGCTCGTCGACAAGTTCAGCGCCAGCGCCTCCGAAATCGTCGCCGGCGCCATTCAGGACCACGACCGTGGCCTCATCGTCGGGGAGACAACGTGGGGGAAGGGTCTGGTGCAGACGGTCTATCCCCTCAGCCAGGACGCGGCGCTGGCGCTGACGACGGCGCGCTATTACACGCCCAGCGGCCGCCTGATTCAGAGGGATTACAACTCGCTCGAGGATTATCTTTCGCACGAGGAGAAAGACGAGGACCTGATCAGCGAGTCGAAGGATATCCGACGCACGGACGGCGGCCGGACCGTTTACGGGGGAGGCGGAATCCACCCCGATGTCGTCGTGACCGATACGACACCGCCGTTCGTCGATTTGCTCGAGCGTGCTCAGATGTTCTTCCACTTCGCCGTGGACTACAACGCAAAGCACAAAGGCCTGTCCCGCACGTTCGAAGTGACGCCGGCGGTCCTTCAGGAATTCCAGGAGTTTCTCAAGGATCGGCAGGACTTCCAGGAGTTCCTGAAGGCACGCCGGGTGAAATGGACGCCCGCCGACATCGAGGCCAACGTTGACCGGATCCGTGGCGAGATCAAGGAGTCGATCGTGTCCGCGCTCTGGGGACTCGAGGAGGCCTACAAGGTGCATGCCGAGATCGATCGACAAATCCAGAAGGCGCTCGATCTCTTTCCGAGGGCCCAGGAGCTCGCCGCGCTCCCGGCATCGAACTCCCCCACGGAGCGCTGAGGCAGGATACCGCCCGCAGATTGGCCTCGCGTCAGTTCAAACCGCTTTGGTACAGCACGTCGCGGAACGGACGTCGATGGTAGGCACGGATCTCTCGGCTGCGGCATTCCGGGGGCACGGCCTCGAGACGGCGAAGGTACTGCCAGGCAAGCCGGGCCGCCTCGCGATACCTCCCTCCCTCCTCCCCCTCACTGTATCTCTCGAAGAGATGGAAACGGGCCCATTGCTTCAAAGCCTCACCGAGGCGCCGGCGACCCGTCTGCCGGCCGAGGAAGTGAAGGACCATGAGGTACTTGGTGACACAGGCGTGATGCTCCAGCTCGAGCAGGCTCACGCGCCTGCGTTCGGCGGCCCGACTCGCCAGCGTGAGCAGATGGTCGATTTCCTCGACCAGAACCGCGAAGGCGGTAATGTTCTCATCGCCGACGCCTTGGAGAGGATTGAAGGTTTCCAGATGCCTCACCAGCGCGTCCGGGTAGTAGAGGGCGGCCCTGAGGTAATCGTCGCCCTCGCGGACCAGGACGCGCGCCCCATGTTCCGGTCGTGCGCTCGGTCTCTCCCCATAAAGGACCCTAAGACCCTCATTGCCCACGATGAATCTACCTATATCGCCGATGACCGGAGGAATTCCGTAAGTTCTTTCGATTATAGCCTTTAGAATCTCAACGAGAGAAAGCATCAGAATTCGGTTTGGGCCTCGATGCAGGAGTATAGCCTCCGGCCGACCTCCTCGGCCAGTTGAGCGCCTGCGAATCTGCGTTTCGAACTCGATCTCCCCCCTTGACAGACCTCAGCGAGTCCAGTTACTATTAGCACTCGTTCCAGTTGAGTGCTAATAGAAGTCTGGGGTATGGGACGTCGCGAACAACCATCCAGGGTGCAAACCCGTGAGGAGGGAAACGCAATGAAGGTGAAGCCTCTACACGACCGGGTACTTGTGAAGAGAGTGGATCCCGAGGAGAAAGTCAAGGGTGGCATCATCATCCCCGACACGGCCAAGGAGAAGCCGCTCGAGGGCAAAGTGGTCGCGGTCGGCGCCGGCAAGCTGGACGACAACGGGAAGAGAATCCCTCTCGAGGTGAAGGCCGGTGATCGTGTCCTCATTGGCAAGTACGCCGGCACAGAAATCAAGATCGACGAGATCGAGCACGTGATCGTCCGCGAAGAAGAGATCCTCGGAGTGATCAGCTGAACGGGCCACTCGCCCATTGACATCTCAAGGTCCTAACCCCAAGGAGGTCATTGAACCATGCCAGCGAAGGACATCATTTACGCAGAAGAGTGCCGACAGGCGATCCTGCGCGGCGTCAACAAACTGGCCGAAGCGGTCAAGGTGACGCTTGGCCCACGCGGCCGGAACGTCGTCCTCGAGAAGAAATTCGGGTCCCCGACGAGCACCAAGGACGGGGTCACGGTGGCCAAGGAGATCGAACTCGAGGACCCGAAGGAGAACATGGGCGCGCAGCTGGTGCGCGAGGTCGCCAGCAAGACCTCGGAGGTCGCCGGGGACGGTACGACCACCGCGACAGTCCTCGCGCAAGCCATCTATCGCGAGGGCGTCAAGGCGGTGACCGCCGGCGCCAACCCGATGGATCTCAAGCGTGGCATCGAGAAAGCCGTCGAGAAGGCGGTCGAGGAGATCAAGAAGCTCTCCAAGCCGGTCAGTGGCAAGGCCATTGCCCAGGTCGGCACGATCTCCGCCAACAACGACGAGACGATCGGTGAGATCATCGCCCAGGCGATGGAGAAGGTCGGCAAGGACGGCGTCATCACGGTGGAGGAGGCCAAGGGTCTGGAGACCTCGCTCGAGATCGTCGAAGGGATGCAGTTCGATCGCGGCTATCTGAGCCCCTACTTCGTCACCGACGCCGAGCGCATGGAGTGCGTGCTGGAGAATCCCTACATCCTGGTCCATGAGAAGAAGATCTCCAACATGCGAGACCTGCTGCCCCTGCTGGAGCAGGTCGCCAAGAGCGGCAGGCCGTTGCTGCTCATCGCCGAGGACGTCGAGGGAGAGGCCCTGGCGACGCTGGTGGTCAACAAGCTGCGGGGGACTCTGCAGGTGTGCGGCGTGAAAGCCCCCGGGTTCGGCGACCGCCGCAAGGCCATGCTCGAGGACATCGCCATCCTCAGCGGAGGCAAGTGCATCACGGAAGACCTCGGCATCAAGCTGGAGAACGTCAAGGTCGAGGACCTCGGACAGGCCAAGAAAATCACTGCCGACAAAGACAACACCACCATCGTCGAAGGCAAGGGGAAGCGCGCCGATATCGAGGGCCGGGTGAAGCAGATCCGGACGCAAATCGAGGAGACGACCTCCGACTACGATCGGGAGAAATTGCAGGAGAGGCTTGCGAAGCTGGTCGGAGGCGTCGCCATCATCAAAGTCGGTGCGGCAACCGAGACCGAGATGAAGGAAAAGAAGGCGCGTGTCGAGGATGCGATGCACGCGACCAAGGCGGCCGTCGAGGAGGGGATCGTCCCTGGCGGCGGCATCGCACTGGTGCGTGCCGTGCCGGCCCTGGAGAAGCTGAAGGAGAAGCACGACGATGTCCAGACTGGACTGAACATCGTGCGCAGGGCCCTGGAGGAGCCCATCCGGCAGATCGCCATCAATGCGGGATACGAGGGCTCCATCATCGTCCAGCAGGCGAAGGAGAAGGACAAGGCGCCGATGGGGTTTGATGCGTACACCGGCAAGTGGGTCGATATGTTCGATGCTGGAATCATCGATCCGACCAAGGTGTGCCGCACGGCCCTGCAGAATGCGGCCAGCATCGCCGCGTTGATGCTGACGACCGAGGCGCTGGTGCACGAGTTGCCCGAGAAGGAGAAGGCGGCCGCACCCGGTGGTCCGCGCATGGGCGGTGACATGTACTAAAGCCGTCCGCCCGCCGCGTCCCGGCGACGGGCTTGGCCGCGCACTGAGACGAAGAGCCCCTCGCAGTCCGAGGGGCTCTT